>JABDPF010000096.1 GCA_013042915.1 Lysobacterales bacterium | reverse complement strand
AACGACCTGAGTGGTGCAATACTGGAATTCACGCCGTAAACTGGTAGTGAGTCCCTGACGGAATCGCGGCGGGCCGGTCCCGCCGCGATTTTTTTATGCCGGAATTACCCGAAGTCGAAACCACCCTGCGCGGCATCGCGCCCTTCCTGGACCACCAGGCTGTCCAGCAGATCCTCGTGCGCAATCCCTCGTTACGATGGCCGGTGCCGGACGCGGTCCGCAAGGCGGAGGGGCTCGTGGTGAAGCGCTGCCGGCGGCGCGCCAAATACCTGCTGATCGAGATGCAGGGGGCAGCGGGTGGGCTGCTCGTTCATCTCGGCATGTCGGGGTCGCTGCGCGTTTGCGATGCCGACGAAGCCCCCCGCAAGCACGACCATTTCGACATCGTCCTGGAAAGCGGCCGCTGCGTGCGCTTCCACGATCCGCGCCGTTTCGGCGCATTCACCTGGTGGGACGCACCGGCCGGGCAGCATCCCCTGTTGAAAAACCTGGGACCGGAGCCGCTCTCTGAAACATTCAGTGGCCACTACCTGTGGCAGCGCTCAAGAGGACGTAAGGGCGCCGTCAAGAATTTCATCATGAACGGCAAGATCGTCGTGGGCGTAGGCAATATTTATGCTTCCGAAGCCCTGTTCATGGCGGGCATTCACCCCACCCGCCCGGCCGGGCGCATCTCGCGTGCACGTCACGATGCGCTTGCCGCCGCCATTCGCGACGTGCTGGCGCACGCCATTCGGCGTGGCGGCACCACGCTGCGTGATTTTCTCGATTCAGAGGGTAACCCGGGCTACTTCGCACAGGAGTTGCTGGTCTACGAACGCGAGGGACAACCCTGCCTCCAATGCAGCCAGCCCATCCGCCGCAAGGTGATCGGGCAGCGATCGAGCTACTACTGCATCTGCTGCCAGCGTTGATGCGCGAGGGTTCAGCCGCCGTCGGACTGCTCCTCGATACGGCGGTTTTTCTCCTCCAACGCGTCCATGTACTGGTCCTCGACTTTTTCCGCCTTGCGCAACGGCTGCAACTGCGGCCCGATGAAGCTCTCGTCGGCCGTGGGAACGGGTTGTTCAGGCCAGAGCTTCCAGGCCAAAAACAGCACGATGATCAGAACCAGCAAGAATCTCATGTCGTCACTCCAGCAGCGGCTCCTGCGCCGACGGCTCGTCCTCGGCCGGGCGCTGGAAGGGATCGATCAGGCGCACCGGTTGACCACCGAAATACACGTCCTTGAATTCTCTCCGGCAAACGGAGACGTAGCGGTCGTTGCCGCCGATTTCGACCTGGGAGCCCTCGCGCAGGGCGTAGCCGTTCTCATCCACCCGAACCACCATCGTGGCCTTGCGGCCCGTGTGGCAGATCGTTTTCAATTCCTGCAACTCGTCTGCCCAGGCCAGCAGGTGCTTGCTGCCCTCGAACAACTCGCCCTGGAAATCCGTTCGCAGACCAAAGCACAGCACCGGCACGTCCAACCGATCCACCACTTCGGTCAACTGGAACACTTGCTCGCGGCTCAGGAACTGCGCCTCGTCGACCAGTACGCAGTGAACGTTCGCCTGCTCGAGATCGTGCTGCACGCGCTCGAAGAGGTCGTCCCCCCGCTCGAACGCGACCGCCTCCGCTTCGAGGCCGATCCGCGAGCGGATCACGCCGGAACGGTATCGATCATCCAGCCTTGGAGTGAACAGCAGGGGTTTCATGCCGCGTTCGCGGTAGTTGTGCGCGGATTGGAGAAGCACGGTCGTCTTGCCCGCGTTCATGGCCGAGTAGTAGAAGTAGAGTTTAGCCATGCCGAGAAGTTTAAAGATATAATGAAAGGCTTTCCAATACCCCATGGAGCTCCCGATGAGCCTGCAGAACGTTCCGGTCGGACGCGACGTTCCGAACGATGTCAACGTGATCATCGAAATCCCGATGCACAGCCCCGCCGTCAAGTACGAAGTGGACAAGGAATCGGGCGCGTTGTTCCTCAACCGCATGCTCAAGACCGCGATGCACTATCCGTGCAACTACGGTTACGTCCCCCATACGCTGTGCGGCGATGGCGACCCCACCGACGTGATGGTGGTGATGCCGGTGCCGATCAACTACGGTGCGGTCGTGACCTGTCGGCCGGTCGGCTTGCTGCGAATGGAAGACGAATCCGGCGAGGACGCCAAGGTTCTCGCCGTGCCGACGGACGATGTTACGGGGCTGTACCGCGACGTGCAGGAACTGGAGGACGTCGATTCGCTGCTGCGTCTTCAAATCCACCATTTTTTCGACCACTACAAGGACCTCGAGGCGGGCAAGTGGGTGAAAATCCTGGGCTGGGAGAGCGCCGAAGCCGCGCGCCAGGAAATCGTCGATTCGGTAGTCCGTTACGAAAGCCTGCCTGAACGGCCCGAGAACTGGTAGGCGACGACGCATGGAAACGACGACCTACAGGGATTTCTGGAACCGCCAGGCGAGCTCTCCGGAGTCGGCCATCTCGGCGGTAGACGGTAGTCAGAGCGAAGACGTCGTGCGTCACACCGGTCGCTGGTCCGCCGCCCAGACGCTGGCCGCCCTGAACATCAGCAGATCGGACGATGTGCTCGAACTGGGCTGCGGCATCGGCCGTATCGGACGTGAATTGGCGCCGCACTGCGGCAGCTGGACCGGTGTCGATATTTCCGAGAACATGATCCGTTACGCGGGCGAGCGAATGGCGCACCTGGACAACGTGCACTTCCACCAGCTCGAACGCAGCGACCTGGCCATGCTCGACGACAATCAATTCGACAAGGCCTATTCCATTGCCGTGTTTTGCCACATGGACAAGGAGGACCTGTACCTGTACCTGCGGGAACTTGACCGCGTGGTGCGCCCCGGCGGCGCGATCTTCGTTGAGACCTGGAACCTCGCGCACCCGATCGGCTGGCGCCGCTGGGCCTTCGAGCCGCTGGTCTGGTCACGCGCCGACCAAAGCCAGCGCAAGGACGTGGCCCGCAACCAGTTCTGCACCGCCGAGGAGTTCGAACTCTACGTCAGCCACGCCGGCTTCGAGACACTGGCCAACTTCAACGAATCGCAATCGGTGCAAATCGTCGCGGGCAAGGAACTGGATGCAGCGCAACACGCCTCCTGGCTGGCCCATATCGAAAAAAACCGCGACGAAATCGCCTACTCGGCGCTCTACGCGGAGCTGTTCGCGCAATCGGTGGACGTGCTGTTCGGCACGATGCCGCCTGCCGAGATGCTGTCGTACATCGATGGACTCGGGGATACTTCCGAGGCCGCGCTGTTCCGGCCCTACCTGTTGTCGTTATGGGAAAAAAACGCCGAACTCTGGGGCCCCATACCCGGCCAGAAAGAGGGATAAACCCCGACTGCAGGAGCGACGCCAGTCGCGATTCTTTTACCGGGTTTCGCGACGTGCGTCGCTCCTACAATTTATGCATTTCCACGCGCGCCCAACCTTCCCGCGTCACGACGTCCTCGATCTCGCAATCCGGGTAGGCGGCGACCACCCCGTCCACTTGCTCGCTCAGCAACCCCGACAAGACGATCTTTCCCCCCGGCCTCGCGCATCCCGCAATCACCGCCGCCAATTCAATCAGCGGCCCGGCGAGGATATTGGCCAGCACCACGTCGGCGTTTCGGGTATGACAGTCGTCCGGCAACACCGCGCTTATTCTTCGGTCCACTGCGTTACGCCGGGCATTGATCGAGGTAGCTTCCAGGGCCTGGGGGTCGTTGTCCACGGCCATCACCTCCTCAGCGCCTTTCAGGGCAGCTGCCACCGAGAGGATGCCTGAGCCGCACCCGTAATCGACCAGGCCGTACCCCGTCAGGTCCTGAGCATCCAGCCACTCCAGGCACAGCGCGGTCGTGGGATGGGTGCCGGTTCCGAAAGCCAGGCCGGGGTCGAGGCGGATCTCGATATGGGAAGGGTCGGGCTTGATCGACATGCCGGTGGGTACGATCCAGAGATGAGTGCCGAAACACATGGGGCGAAAACGGTCCATCCAGGCCCTGGCCCAGTCGCGGTCACCAACCTCCTGCACGCGCACGGCACCCGGTCGCTCTCCCCCCGGCACCGCCGCCAGGTCGGTCAGCACCCGTTCGCGGTCGAGACCGGATTCGAACAGTCCGCGCAACTGAACCGTGGGCCACAACGGGGTCTCACCGGGACCCGGCTCCAGCACGGGGTGGTCGGCTTCGTCCTCAAGGGTGACAGCCAACGCGCCGAGTTCCTCAAGGCAGCGTTCAGCGGCGGCCACATCCTCGCGGTCGACGCTGAAGCAGACTTCCACCCAGGGCACGGCGTCAGTCGCTGCGCTCTTCGAGACGCTTTTCCAGGTAGTGGATATTGAAACCGCCCTTCAGGAAACCGGGATCGTGCAGCAGCCACTTGTGCAGGGCCACGTTGGTCTTGATGCCGTTGAGCACCATCTCGTCCAGCGCCACGCGCATGCGGGCGATGGCCAGGTCGCGGGTTTCGCCGAAGGCGATGATCTTGCCGATCATCGAGTCGTAATTGGGCGGAACGCGGTAGCCGTCGTAGATGTGGGTCTCGGTGCGAATGCCCGGACCGCCCGGCGCGTGGAAGGCCTCGATCAGGCCCGGGCAGGGCATGAAGGTAACCGGGTCCTCGGCGTTGATGCGGCATTCGATGGCATGACCGCGAATCTGGATGTCCTGCTGGGTGAAGGACAGCGGTTTGCCGGCCGCAACCAGAATCTGCTCGCGCACGAGGTCAACGCCGGTGATGCGCTCGGTAACCGGGTGCTCGACCTGGATGCGCGTATTCATCTCGATGAAGTAGAAGCGTCCGCCGTCAAAGAGGAACTCGAAAGTTCCCGCCCCGCGGTAGCCGATGCGTTTGCAGGCTTCCACGCAGACGGCGCCGATCTCTTCGCGCTGCTCGGGCGTGATGCCCAGCGCTGGCGCTTCCTCGATCACTTTCTGGTGCCTCCGCTGGGTCGAGCAGTCGCGCTCGCCCAGGTGCACCGCGTTGCCGTGCTCGTCGGCAATCACCTGGATTTCGATGTGGCGCGGGTTCTCCAGGTATTTCTCGAGGTAAACCGTGTCATTGCCGAAGGTCGAGCCCGCTTCCTGCCGCGTCAGCTGCAGCGCGTTGTTGAGGTGCGCCTCGGTATGAACGACCCGCATGCCGCGGCCACCGCCACCGGCGGCGGCCTTGATGATCACGGGGTAGCCCACCTTGCGGGCGATCTTCTTGGCCTCGGCCGCATCTTCCGTCAGCGGGCCGTCCGAACCCGGGACGCAGGGCACGCCGGCCGCGCGCATCGCCTGGATCGCTGAGACCTTGTCTCCCATCAGCCGGATGGTTTCCGGTCTCGGACCGATGAAGACGAATCCGCTCTCTTCGATCCGTTCCGCGAAATCCGCGTTTTCGGCGAGGAAGCCGTATCCGGGGTGAACCGCGACCGCGTCCGTTACCTCGGTGGCCGCGATGATCGCCGGGACATTCAGGTAGCTTTCGATGGCCGGCGCCGGACCGATGCAGACGGACTCGTCCGCCATGGCCACGTGCTTGAGATTCCGGTCAACGGTCGAGTGCACCGCCACGGTCTTGATGCCCATGGCGTGGCAGGCGCGAAGGATGCGCAAAGCGATTTCACCGCGGTTGGCGATGACGATTTTTTCGAAAACGGCCATGCCCGCGCCCTATCGAATCACGAACAGGGGTTGGTCATACTCAACGGGCTGACCGTTCTCCACCAGGATCGCGACCACCGTGCCGCTGGCTTCAGCCTCGATCTGGTTGAACATTTTCATCGCCTCGATGATGCACATGGTCTCGCCTTCGCTGACCTGCTGGCCCAGCGAGACGAACGGCTCCGCGTCGGGCGTGGAGGCCGCGTAATACGTGCCCACCATGGGCGCGCGCACCAACTCGCCTTCCGGCACCGATTCGACTTCAGGCGATTCCTGAGGCGAGGGCGTGGCGTTGGCCGCGGCCGGGGCGGCGGCGGGAGCCGGCGCGGACCAGGCCGCGGCCTGGACATCTGCGGGCAGGAAGTAATTGGGCGGCATGCCGTGAGCCGGCACCTGGCCCCCCCGACTCAGCCGTACCGATTCTTCACCCTCCACAATCTCGATTTCCGACAGGCTGGAATCTTCCAGCAGCTCGATGAGTTTTTTTATCTTTCTGATGTCCATTGATTCAATGCGCTCCTGCCCGGCCGCAACCGGACGTCGTCAGGGCTCGATGATGTTGATGATCGCCTGCAGGGCAAGCGTATAGCTCTCCCCCCTGAAACCGGTGATGACACCGAGGGCGATGTCGGAAAAATAGGACACCTGTCGAAACGGCTCCCGGGCCGACGTCGCTGTCAGGTGAACTTCGACGAACGGTATTCGCACGGCCAACATCGCGTCCCGCAGCGCAACGCTGGTGTGCGTGTAGGCCGCCGGGTTAAAGATCATGTAGTCCACGCCTTCGTTGGCCGCCGTGTGTATCGCGTCGACCAGCACGCCCTCGCTGTTTTCCTGCACCCAGCTCAATTCGTGGCCACAGGCGCCGGCGAAACGGTCGAGGTCTTCCATGATTTCGGCCAGCGTGCGATAACCGTAGTGTTCGGGCTCGCGGCGGCCCAGAAGATTCAGGTTGGGTCCGTTGAGTACGAGTATCTTTGCCATGATATTCCCTCGGGTCGAGGCGAAAAGTCTGCACGATCACGTCTATTTTGTCCACCAATCGAGACAATTGGCGGCACGTTCAGCAGTTTTATCGATCAGTGGGAGGCGACCAGGCGGTCCACTCGCGACACGAGCTCGGAGGCCTCGAGCGCCCCCAGGTAGGTCCATCGGATAACCCCCTCGGCGTCGATCAGCACGCTGTAGGGCAGCATGCCGCTGGCGTTGCCGTAGCGCCGGCCCGTCATCACGACGTCGACCTCGCCCACCAGGATGGGATAGGAAACACCCCGCTCACGGGCGAAAGCTGCGGCGCGGTCCGGGTCGTCGAGTGCGATGCCGACAACGACGAACCCGCGCGACCGGTTGTGTTCGTGAATTTCGGAGAGCATCGGCATTTCCTCGACGCACGGCGCGCACCACGTGGCCCAGAAGTTCAGCAGCACCACCTGTCCGTCGTATCGGGCCACCGATACCGGGTTACCCTCCAGGTCGGAATGGACAAAATCGGGACGTTGCCGGCCAATCATGGATTCGGCATCCAATCGGGATGATTCCGCCGGCATCGAATTGGCATCACCGAGCTGCCTTGCGATCAGGTATCCGGCCACGGCGGCCAGCAGCGCCACGGCCAGCAGGACAGGCCATTGCTTGCTCAACGCGCCGCCAACACCTGCTCGAGGTGCTCCGCAAACTCATCCGGAGCGAAGTACCCCACCAGCCGGTAGGCCTCCATTTCCTCGCCGTTGCGGTCGAAGAACAGGATCGCCGGCGGCCCAATCACGCCAAAACGCCGCATCAGGGCTTGATCGACCGCATCGTTCGCGGTCACATCGGCCTGCAGCAGCTGCAGCTCGTCCATCAGCGCCGCCACCCGCGGCGCGGGAAACGTGTTGCGCTCCATCCGTTTGCACTCGATACACCAGTCCGCGTAAAAATCGAACATCGTCCCGCTTCCCCGGCCGGCGTCCAGGGCCTGGTCCAGGTCTTGCAATGATTTCACACGCTTAAATTCGGCGTGCTGCCCGGTGGCGGCGGCGCCCGAAGCAGGAGCACGAAAACCGCCGAGGGGTTTGAGCCAGTCGTCCCCGCCGGCTGCCGCACCCACGATCTCCAGGATGCCGATCAGCAGCAGGATGAGGCCCGCGGACTTCCAGAATTTGCGCCAGCCCGTCGCCGCCGCACCGAGGGATTCCAGAGCTCCCAGGTAAACGCCACATGCGATGGCGAGCGCACCCCACATCAGCATGATGACACCACCCGGAAGGATTCGCTCCAGCATCCAGATCGACAATGCCAGCAGGCCGACGCCGAAAACGGCCTTCACCGCGTCCATCCAACCACCGGCGCGGGGCACCAGTTTTCCTGCTGAAATACCGAACAGGATCAACGGGACACCCATGCCCATCGCCATCGCGAACAGCGCCGCTCCGCCAAGCACCGCGTCACCCGAGCTGCCGATTACGATCAGGGCTGCCATCAACGGGGGTGCCACGCACGGGCCGACGATCAGCGCAGAGAGAAAGCCCATCACGGCCACGCCCACCCATTGCCCGCCTCGCTGCCGGTTACTGGCCTCGGCCAGGCGCGTCTGCAGGCGGCTCGGCAGCTGGAGCTCGTAGAAACCGAACATGGACAGCGCCAGCAGGATGAAAATCAGCACGAAACCGCTGATCACCCAGGGGTTCTGGAACATGGCCTGGAGGTTTTGACCGAACAGGCCTGCCAGCACGCCCGCTGCGGTGTAGGTCACGGCCATCGCCATCACGTATATCAGCGAGAGCCAGAACGCGCGCATCGTCGTGATTTTCTCGCCCTGCCCGACAATGATCCCGGACAGGATTGGCAGCATGGGCAGAACACAGGGCGTGAATGCGAGCAGCAGGCCAGCGATGAAAAACGCGATGATCGCCCGGACAGGGCTGCGCGTCAGCAAGCCGGCCAGGCGGTCCTGGTCTGATACCGGGGCGGCAGCCACCGCAGCATTATCAATCGCCGTATCGCTTTTGGTCGTCACCGGGCCGGCGCTGTTGCCGTCGGCAGGCAGGGTGAATGAAACCGATCGGGACATTGGCGGGTAGCAGATGTCGCCATCACGGCATCCCTGGAACTGTGCTTCCAGCGTGACCATGGCCTCGCCATCCATGAACCGCTCAAAGCTCACCGGGATCTCGACTTGCCCGTAAAAAACGGGTACCGGGCCAAATTCCGGATCGTCCTTGACCACGCCCTCGGGCAACGCCACACCCCTGATCTCGACGCCTTCATTGTCCTTCACGCGAAAGATGAATTGATCGCGGTAGAGGTAGTACCCCGGTTCGATGGTGAATCGCGCCAGCGCCGTGACCGCGTCGAACCCAATGGACTCGTAAACGAACGCCTCCTCGGCGTTCAAGGCGGGCGGGCGGTAGTCTCCCGCCAGCAGGTTGTCGAAAGGGGCCGCCTCATCCGCTGCGGACGGCAGGTCCAGCTCCAGCGTCAGCGTGGTCGGCGGATAACAGAGCTCGTCCTCCAGGCAGCCCTGCGATCGGACCTTGAGCTGCAGGCGATCCACGCCCGGCTCCACCGATACCAAAGGAACCGTGACCACCAGTTCCTCGTGGTACTTTTCGACGACCTCGCCCAGCAGCTCGTCAAAGCCGGTTTCTCCCGGCGGTATTTCCGGTTCGCCCAGCACCACGCCTGCGGTGTCGGACCGAAAGCGCAGGAATTTGTTGTTGTACAGGTAATAGCCGTCCTCGATCGCCCAGCGGACGACGACCCGATCGCGTCCCGGGGCCTCGGCTGAAATGACGAAAACGTCCTCGAAATCGCGCACATCGTCGAAGTCGATGGCCGGGGCGGGTGATGCGACAGCGGCCAGCAGAACTACCAGGCCGGCGCGCATCGTGTTGAGGAGTTTTCTATTCATCGGATTATGTTTTCTTCTCGCTGCTGTTTTCGTTTCGATCGGCCGTTTTTTGCACCACCCAGTCGATGTAGGCCGGCAGACCTTCCCCGACCGGCAAGGCGATGATTTCGGGTACATCGTAGGGATGAGCGTTCGCCAGCCACGACTGGAGTGCCGGGTACGCGGCTCGACCGGTCTTGACGATGAGCAGGGTTTCGCTATCGTCGTGCACCTGGCCCTGCCACCGATAAATAGACCGGACTCCCGGCAGGACGTTCACGCAGGCCGCGAGACGCCGCTCGACCAGCGCGGCCGCCAGGTCACCTGCCGTCTGGTCGTTCGGGCAGGTGCAGAAAACCACGAACATCGGGTGCATGGCAGGATTCTACCGGAAACAAGGAGTCTCGTTTCCCTGCTCCCGCGACTGCGTCGCGAAAGGCGGCTGCTCTCGCGACCGAGCCCCCTGCCCGGTCTTGTCCCAGGTCAAGGCGTGCTTCAGGCGCGGGCGGTACGGTCTAGGCTGGGTTATTGACTCCGCCCATCGCGAGGAGCAGACGAATGCAGCACCCCGCAGAACAGCAGAAACTGGTTGAACTCGACACCTCCCAGCCGGTCTGGGACCGGTTCTTTTGGGTCGCCCCCCTGGTACTGATCGGCACCCTGGAAGAAGACGGCGGCCATGACCTGGCGCCCAAGCACATGGCCTTCCCCCTGGGCTGGGACAACTACTATGCGTTTGTTTGCACACCTCGCCATCACACGTATTCGAACCTGAAACGCACCGGCGTCTTTACGGTCAGCTATCCCCGGCCGACTCAGCTTGTCATGACCAGCCTGGCCGCCGCACCCCGCTACGAGCATGACGAGAAGCCTTCCCTGCTGGCCCTGCCGGTGTTTCCGGCGACCAAGGTCGCGGGCGTGCTTCTCGAAAGCGGCAGCGCCTTCCTTGAGTGCGAACTCGATCGCCTCATCGACGGCTTTGGCGAAAACAGCCTCGTGGTCGGCCGCGTGGTTGCCGCGCGGGTCGCCGAGGATGCGGCTCGCCACGGCGATGGCGACGATCAGTCGCTGGTTCACCAGGCCCCGCTGCTGGCTTACCTGAATCCGGGCCGGTTTGCGACCATCAATGACAGCCTGTCTTACCCGTTTCCCTCCGGCATGAAAAAATGACAGCGCCCGTTTTACCCCCAGCAGATGAACTGCTGGCCTACCTGGCCAGCCGCGAGGAACACCTCGTTGACTTGCTGCAGCGTCTCTCGGCCGCCGAGTCTCCCTCGGACGTACCTTCCGCGCAGAAGGAAGTTCGGGAAATCATCGCCACGGAACTCGAGAACAGGGCGTTCGCGGTCAAACGCGTTCCGGGCCGAAAAAGCGGGGGCATGCTGCACGCCCGCCCGGCACGCCGGACCCATGGCGGCGCAGCGCAGTTGATCCTGGGCCACTTCGATACGGTGTGGCCTTTAGGCACGCTCGAAAGCATGCCGTTTGAACGCGAAGGCGACCGGGTTCGCGGTCCCGGCGTTTACGACATGAAAGGTGGTGTCGCACAGGCGCTTCTCTCGCTGGACGCCATACGG
This sequence comes from Lysobacterales bacterium, assembly GCA_013042915.1. Lineage (GTDB taxonomy): Bacteria > Pseudomonadota > Gammaproteobacteria > Xanthomonadales > SZUA-36 > JABDPF01. Next base: position 32,865 of record JABDPF010000096.1, on the reverse strand, counting down.
CATTTCGGCCTGCAACCGTCGGTTACCCCACACCTCTTTTTCAACTCCGACGAGGAGATCGGAAGTCGCGAGAGTCGCCGTTACATCGAGCGCCTCGCGCCGGCGATGGACCGGGTGTTCGTGCTCGAACCCTCGCTGGGGCCGTCAGGCAAACTGAAGACCACCCGCAAGGGCATTGGTCGGTTCACCGTGACGGTCACGGGCGAAGCGGCACATGCCGGACTGGATCCCGGCCGCGGCGCCAGCGCGATCCTGGAACTCTCCCACGTCATCCAGGAGTTATTCGCGCTGAACGACCTGGAACGCGGCGTGACGGTCAACGTGGGCACCATCGACGGCGGACTGAGGCCCAACGTGATCGCTCCGAGCAGCCAGGCCGTGGTGGACGTGCGGGTCGAAACGGCCGAGGATGCCGAACGCATCGAGAAGGCAATCCGGGGCCTGCAGCCGGCCACGCCGGGCACGTCGCTGACTATCGACGGACTGTTTGGCCGCCCTGCGCTCGAACACACGCCCGCCAATCGCAAACTCTGGCGTCTCGCGTGCCGCCTGGGAGACGAACTGGGGCTCGAGCTCGAAGAAGGTACCGCCGGAGGAGGCTCGGACGGCAACTTCACCAGTCTCTACACCGCCACGCTGGACGGCATGGGGGCGGTGGGTGACGGGGCACATGCCCGGCACGAACACCTCCAGCTTCAGCCAACGCTGGAGCGCGCTGCACTTCTCGTGATGCTTCTGCTGGCACCGCCGCTGAAGGATTGTGTGACGGAGGCCGCATGATTCCGCACTATTTTTTCTCGTCTGTGACCCGCTGTTCCGATCTCTGGGACCAACCTTTCGAGGTGAAAAAGCTCTCCAAGTCTGCCTGGATGACGGGAGACTTCGTCGTGGGCCGCATCACCGGTGAGCAAAATCGTCTGTATCGATGCGAGACCAAGTCGGGCCGTATGACCGAGATGGTGCGCGGAGATCTGCTGGTCGGCGCATTGGGGAAACGGGCCGCGACGCTGGAGGGCGTCGGCGACTGGCGGGCCGCCGACCAGGAACTCGAGGCGTTGACCAGCGCCGGCCTGTTGGGCAAATCGACCTCGCTCGCGCCGATGTTTCCTTCGCTGATGCACATGAACTATGAGGGCCACGTGGTGCGCGGTGGCAACAAGGTTTCGATGCGAGACTTCGTGCAGCCAGTGCCGCCGCGCGCTCTGGATATCCCGGTCATACTGTTGATCGGGACCTCGATGTCGTCGGGCAAGACCACCGCCGGCCGGGTGATCATCCGCGCGCTTAAGTACATGGGCCTGAACGTGGCCGCCGCCAAGTTTACCGGCGCCGCCCGCTACCGTGAAATCCTGCAGTTCCGGGACGCGGGAGCCGATTTCGTGCTCGATTTCGTCGACGCCGGTTTGCCGTCCACAGTGTGCAAAGAGTCCATTTACCGAAAGGCCTTCGACACGATGATTTCACGCATCGCCGCATGTGGCGCCGAGGTGCTGGTCGTCGAATCCGGCGCATCGCCCCTTGAACCCTACAACGGCGCGACCGTCGTCGAAAACCTGGCTGACCGCACCTGCTTTACCGTGCTATGCGCCACCGACCCGCATGCCGTGCTGGGCGTTCAGACGGCCTTCGGCCCCACCCTCAAGGCGAGCATCGTGTCCGGGCCGGCCGCCAACACCAGCGCTGCTGCCGCCCTGGTGCGGCAACTCTGCGGTCTGGATTCGATCAATCTGCTGGAGCGCGCCAACTACCCGCGACTGGCACGTTTACTGATGGACGCGCTGCAAATCGATGAGGATCGACTTGCCATCGAGGCTCTCGACTATATGAGCAACGACCATGGCACGCGAGCGCATGCCCGCACGGAAATCCAGTGACGCGACCACTTTGCTTGGCCGCTGTTCGCTCCACCACCCAACCAGCTATCGAAGATAATTGATTGATTTGGAGCAGTTTTAGCGGCTGAATTCTGTCAAGCCCGCGAGGGTTTGTGGTAAAGTGCGCGCAATTTTGTAAACCGTTCTATTTGGGAGTGCATCTTCATGTCGGGAATCACCATTACACTCACAACAGCCCTGTCTTTGCTGGGCCTGGCTATCGCTTTCTTTTACATGAAGAAAGTCACCGCCGTGCCGCTGGACATGGGTCTTGAAGGAAAAGACGCCGAGCGCCTGAAGTTCATCCACGGCGCGATCGCCAAGGGCGCGATGGCGTTCCTCAAGCAGGAATACAAGTTCCTGACGATCTTCATGATCAGCTTCGGCGCCGTCATCGCCGTACTGATCGACGATAACCACACACCGGATATTCGCGAAGGCATCTACACCGCTATTGCGTTCCTGTTTGGCGGCGCCATCTCGATCGCTTCGGGCTACATCGGAATGAAGGTCGCCACCAAGGGTAACGCCCGCACCACGGTCTCGGCCAAGAAGGACATCTCCCATGCCTTCGATGTGGCACTCAATTCCGGTGCGGTGATGGGCTTCGCGCTGGTCGGCCTGGCCACACTGGGCCTGGTGATTATTTACGTCGTCATGAAATTCCTGCTCGCCGACCTCGGTCCCGAGAACAACCACATCCTGATGGAAGTCATCGCAGGCTTCGGTCTGGGCGGTTCCACCATCGCGCTGTTCGCTCGCGTGGGCGGCGGCATCTTCACCAAGGCAGCCGATGTCGGCGCCGACCTGGTGGGCAAGGTAGAGCAGGGTATTCCCGAAGACGATCCACGCAACCCGGCCGTGATCGCCGACAACGTGGGCGACAACGTGGGTGACGTAGCCGGCATGGGCGCCGACCTGTTCGGTTCCTGCGCCGAGAGCACCTGCGCGGCCATGGTGATTTCCGCCATCGCCTTCGCCGGCAATCCCGACGCCCTTCTCTATCCAATCCTGATCAGCGCCATGGGTATTCCAGTCAGCCTGGTGACCAAGATGCTGGTCGGCGTGAAGAAAGAAGAAGACGTTGCGCCGGCGCTGATGAAGCTCCTGATCATCTCCAGCGTGCTGATGGCCATCGTGATGTTCTTCATCACGAAGTGGCTGGTTCCCGCCACGTTCGAACTGGGTGGCGCCACCTACACCAACCTGGGCGTCTACTGGTGCTTCTTCTCCGGACTGGTCGCCGGCCTGGCGGTTGGGCTGTTGACGGGCTACTACACCGGCGATGCGTACAAGCCGGTCCAGGAAGTGGCCAAGTCCTGTGAGACAGGCGTTGCCACCAACATCATTTACGGCCTGGCGCTGGGCTACAAGAGCACCGTGCTGCCGTACCTGTGTATCGCCGCCAGTATCTTTGTCTCCTGGGGGTTGGCCGGCATGTACGGCGTGGCCATCGCCTCGCTGGGTATGTTGGGCACGTTGGTGATCGCGCTGACCATCGACGCTTACGGACCGGTTGCAGACAACGCCGGCGGTATTGCCGAAATGGTCGGGCTGGAAAAAGAAGTGCGCCGCCGCACGGATATTCTCGATTCCGCCGGCAATACCACGGCCGCGATTGGTAAAGGTTTCGCCATCGGTGCAGCCATCCTGACCTCGCTGGCCCTGTTCGCCGCGTTCATCACGGCTTCGGAAAAACTGCTCGGTGAACCGGTTTCCCTGAGCCTGCTGGATCCAATCGTCTACACCAGCGTGTTCATCGGCGCGGTGCTGCCGTTCCTGTTTACGGCCATGACGATGAAGTCGGTGGGTAAAGCGGCCTTCGCGATGATCGAGGAAGTGCGTCACCAGTTCAAAACCATACCCGGCATCATGGAAGGCACCGGCGAGCCGGATTACGCCCGCTGCGTGGCCATATCCACCAACGCCGCCCTGCGCGAAATGATCGCCCCGGGCGTTCTGATCATGGGTACGCCCATCGTGGCCGGTTTCCTGTTCGGCGTTTCCTCGGTCGCGGGCGTCCTGGTGGGCTCACTGGTTACCGGCGGCGTGATGGCCATCGCCTCCTCGAACAGCGGTGGCGCCTGGGACAACGCCAAGAAGTACATCGAAGCCGGCAATCTCGGCGGTAAGGGCTCGGAAGTCCACAAGGCCGCCGTGGTGGGCGACACGGTAGGCGATCCGCTCAAGGACACCTCGGGACCTTCCCTGAATATCCTGATCAAGCTGTCCGCCATCCTCAGCCTGGTGTTCGCACCGTTCTTCGTACAGTACGGCGGCATCCTGTTGGGCTAACAGCCGTTTCGGACAAGCCATAAAAAACCCCGCCTCGGCGGGGTTTTTTTATGCCAGCAAGCGGTTCAGACGTCGAATTCGTCCAGCTTCTTCTTCGCCAGTACTTTCTTCATCCGAACGTACTTGGGCAGACCGTCCCGGCCGTAGGGCGGGTAATCTTCGCCCTGGATCAAGGGCGCCAGGTAACGGCGCGCTGCCGCGGTAATGCCGAATCCGTCGGTCGTGATGTAGCTTTTCGGGATCTTTTTCTCGACATTGGCCACCCGCCCCAGCGTGGTCTCGCCAATCTTCCAGCGGTACGGGCTGTTGGACACGCGCTTGATGACGGGCATCACGCCGCTTTTTCCCGCCAGCGCCAATTCGACCGCGGCCGCGCCCACGGCGTAAGCCTGCTCCACGTCGGTTTTCGACGCAATATGTCGAGCCGCGCGCTGCAGGTAATCCGAGACCGCCCAGTGGTATTTATAACCCAGCTTGTCGCGAACGAGGTTCGCCACGACCGGCGCCACGCCGCCCAGTTGGGCGTGCCCAAAGGCGTCACGCGTACCGGCGTCCGCCAGGAATTTTCCCCTGCTGTCCTGCACGCCCTCCGAGACCACGATCGTGCAGTAGCCGTAATTTTCCACCGCGTGCTTGACCTTCTTGAGAAACTCGCGCTGTTTGAACCGCACCTCGGGGAGCAGAATGATATGCGGCGGATCGCCCTCTTCGCGCGCGGCCAGTCCCGCGGCAGCAGCGATCCAGCCGGCGTGCCGGCCCATTACTTCGAGCACGAACACCTTGGTAGAACTCGACGCCATCGATTCGACGTCCAGGCTGGCCTCGATGGTGGACACCGCCACGTACTTGGCGACCGATCCGAAACCCGGGCTGTTGTCGGTCACCGGGAGGTCGTTGTCGATGGTCTTGGGCACACCGATACACTGCACGGGGAAGCCCATCTTCTGGCTGATCTGCGAGACCTTGTGCGCGGTATCGGAGGAATCGCCGCCACCGTTGTATAGGAAGTACCCGATGTTGTGGGCCCGGAACACATCGACCAGACGCTCGTATTCGCGCTGGTTTTCCTGGATGCCCTTGAGCTTGTATCTACAGGACCCGAAAGCTCCGCCCGGCGTATGACGCAACCCGGTAATGGCCGTCTTGTTCTCGCGCGAGGTGTCGATCAGCTCTTCCCGCAAAACGCCCAGTATGCCGTCCTTGCCGGCGTAGATTTTGCCGATTTTGTCACCGTGCTCGCGGGCTTTTTCGATCACCCCGCAGGCCGTGGCGTTGATGACCGGCGTGACGCCGCCGGACTGTGCATAAACCAGGTTTTTCTTCATGGCGTTAGAGCTCCTTGAACTTCGCAATGAGTGTTCGGTTTCGCGACTCCGCCAGGCGACCCGAGGCGCCTTCGCTCAGGCGCGTTTTATTGGCCTGACCCTGATTGACTTGCACAGGGCAAGCGGTTAGCGTTAGCCCTTTATTCTATTAGACAGGTAAGCCGAAATGCGAATCGTAATCATGGGCGCTCCCGGTTCCGGCAAGGGAACACAGGCCGCGCTCATCGTCAAGGAACTGGACCTGGACCACATATCGACTGGCGACCTGCTGCGCGCGGCGGTAGCCGAGGGCAGCAAACTGGGCCTCAAGGCCAAGCAAGTGATGGACCGGGGCGAACTGGTTTCCGACGACATCGTGCTCGGCCTGCTCGAACAGCGCCTGCGAAGTGGCGGCGACGCCGGCTTCATTCTCGACGGGTTCCCGCGCAACATCGCTCAGGCCAAGGCGCTCGACACCTTGCTCGAACGTCTAGGCCAGCCGGTGGAAGAAGCGTTGCAGATCGACGTGGACGAGGAGCAGGTCGTCCAGCGGATCGCCAAGCGCGCCGCGCTCGAGGGGCGCAGCGACGATACCGAGGAAACGGTACGTAACCGCCTCAAGGTCTATGCCGATCAGACGGCACCGGTGGTGGACTACTACGCACACAAGGGGATCCTGTCCAGGGTGCTCGGTGACGGTTCGATCGAGGAAGTCTTCCAGCGCATCAGGGGTGTGCTCCAGATCCAAGGCGATTCCTGAAACCCGCCGTGTATCTTGACCCGCGCCGGCCGTGATCGCACGGCTGCTAATCTCTTTCCTGGATATGCTGCGGTTCCAATCGGGACCGCAGGACCTGCCCGTGAGCAGGCGCTTTATGCTGGTCGTGGTAGCCATTTACCTGGGCAGCGGCCTGCTCGCCGGCAACGTGCTCGAAGAGCAGGGTTATGCCGCCCGCGTGTTGCTCGCGATCGGTGTGCAATTCACCATCATCGGCCTTTTGCTCAACTTCAGGGGGCTGACGGAGCGGTTGCCGCAGACCATCGCCGCGCTGTCCGGCACCGGGTTCCTGTTTGGCCTGATGTCTCTTTATCTCATCAGCCTGATCGACAAGGAGCAGCCGCAGGCCGGTCTTGCAGGTCTGTACCTGCTGTTGTTTTTATGGAGCCTTGCTGTCGATGGCCATATCTATCGCCACGCGCTCTCAAGTAAAATGGGCGTCGGCGTGCTGGTGGCCGTGACGATCTTCACCATCAACCTGATGCTCTCCAGAACGGTTTTCGGATAACACGATGCACATTCACATTCTCGGTGCGTGCGGGACTTTCATGGGTGGCGTGGCTCTGCTGGCCAAGCGCGCGGGCCATCGCGTATCCGGCCAGGACCAGCACACCTACCCGCCCATGAGCACGCAATTGAAGGCCGAGGGCATCGAATTGCATGAAGGGTATGAACCCGACTGCATGCAGCCACACCCTGACCTGGTCGTGATCGGAAACGCGCTCAGCCGCGGCAACCCCGCCGTGGAATATGTTCTGGACAGTGATATCGACTATGTCTCTGGGCCGCGCTGGTTGGGCGAAAACTACCTTAAGGGCAAAACGGTGATTGCGGTTGCCGGAACCCACGGCAAGACATCGACCTCCAGCATGATCGCCTGGATGCTGGAAGAGGCCGGGCTGGCCCCGGGTTTTTTGATCGGCGGCATTCCGAGTAACTTCGGCTACTCCGCCAGGGATGGCGACTCGATTTTCGTCGTCGAGGCCGACGAGTACGACACCGCTTTTTTCGACAAGCGGGCGAAGCTGGTGCATTACCGCCCGCTGATCGCCACCATCAACAACCTCGAGTTTGACCACGCCGATATCTATCCCGACATCAAGGCGATCCAGGTCCAGTTCCACCACTTCGTGCGCACGATCCCGGGCAAGGGCACGATCATCAGCAACGGCGCGGACCCGCGCGTCGAGACCGTGCTCGACATGGGTTGCTGGAGCAAGCTCGAGCGTTTCTCCGAGGAAGACGGCGCCCACTGGCAGGTTCGAAGGATCCACCCCGACGGCAGCGAACTCGAGTTCCTGCGTGACGGCGAATCGCTGGGGAGCATGTCCTGGGGACAGATCGGACGACACAATGCATTGAATGCCTGCGCAGCCCTGGGCGCGGCGGTCGCCGCCGGTGCGGATGCGCGTCGGGCCGTCCAGGCTCTCGGTTCCTTTGCCGGCGTGAAGCGCCGCTTGGAGCTGATCCACGACGGAAACGACATCCGCGTCTACAGCGACTTCGCCCACCACCCGACCGCCATTCGCCTGACCTTGGAAGGCCTGCGCCGCAACGCGACCAGCGCACGCATCCTGGTGGGCATGGAGCCGCGCAGCAACACGATGCGTTCAAGCGTGCACGCCCAGGAGTTGGCGCCGGCGCTGACCGCGGCAGATCGCGTCTGGGTGTTGACCGGTGAGGGCATCGACTGGGATCCGGTCGAGGTGCTGGCTCCACTCGAAGGCGCCGCGCGAGTGGTCTCCCGAAGCGGCGACATGCTGGAACAGATGCTGGATTCCGTTCGACCGGGCGACCTTGTGGTGTTCATGAGCAACGGCGGCTTCGATTCCATCCCCGAAAGATTCTGCAAGGCGCTCCGTGGCGAAGACGGCTGAAATCCCGCTGTTCCCGTTGCGGACCGTACTCTTTCCGGGGGGCATACTGCCGTTGCGGATATTCGAGCAGCGCTATCTCAAGATGATCCGCGATTGCGCCCGCGACGACAGCGGATTCGGCATCTGCCTGATCCGTGAGGGCGAGGAGGCCGTCTCGCCCGTAAAGCCCGCCCAGGTGGGCACCCACGCCCAGGTGGTCGACTGGTACACGCTGGAGGACGGACTGCTGGGCGTGTCCACCATCGGCACCGTTCGGTTTCGCACCGAATCGGTCTGGCGGGAAGACGACGGCCTGTTCCGCGCCGAAGTCGTCCCGCTGGCCGAACCACCCGCGCTCGAGTTGCCGGAATCCTTCTCCGTTTTGGGCGATGTGCTGGCCCGGTTCATGGAAAAAGTCGGCGCACAGTATCCCCATTCCACGCCCGACGATCTGCAGGACGCCACCTGGGTCGGTTACCGCCTTTCCGAATTGCTGCCGTTGTCCGGCATCGAAAAGCAGCACTTGCTGGAATTCCAGAACCCGATCGACCGCTTGCAGCAGCTGCTCGAAGTCATGCCTCGTTTCCAGGGCGAAGAACTCTAGCGTGGTTCGCGGACCAACAGCAGGTCCTCGCCGACGATTTTTTGTTCGAGAGGCCCGAGAGCGGCACGGATCGGACCGATCATGGATTCCTGTAGCGGGACGGCGCGCCAGTAGCTGAACAGCCAAAAACGGCGTCGCAACACCTCCTCCGATAATTGCCCCAGGTACAGGGTCTGGCCCGAAGGAGTCAGGCGGTAACCGGAATCCCACAAGCGGATCGTCAGGATGCGATTGCCGCTGACCAGGGTTTTTTTCAACAGCAAGTTTTCGGCCTGCCCCTCGTATGCACGCCCCAGCAAGGGCAAGGTCACTGCATCGGGCTCGGGGTTGAGGGCCTGCAATAACCAGCGCCAGTCGGAATCGGGTACTTGCTCCCAGCCTTGTGCCTGCAGCAAGCCCGAAAGCCGGGTTGGTTCCACCGCGACCTGTGCGTTGAATTTGCGGGACGCCATCGCCGGTAACGACGTCCTGTCGACCGGCAGTTGGCGCCACTCCTCTTGCCACCACGCCCGGGCGCTGAGCTGCTGCGTCTTCGGCGGCTCTTGCAGCGCCATCAGATCGCTTTCGGTGTGCACATTGACCTGCCACGCGAACATGGCGGCGAACATACCGTAAAAGATCAGGCTGGCGACGCCTCCGGAAAAATGACGGGTGGCGCGCTGGCGATATGCGATGCCGACGATGGCTGTCCAGGCGAGCCCTGCGGTCACGCCCATCAAGGCACCGCTGAGCCACTCCAGACCGAGGTAAATCCGCGCGGTACCCAGCAACAGCAGGAGCAACGCCGCTGCCAGGTAAGGCCATTGCCGATGTCGCCGTTCCAGTTCACCGGCTTCCATCACGGCAAAAAAGGTCAGCACGACGGTGCTCAGGCTCATCGCGGCGCTGGGGCTGGCCAGCAGGCGATTCTCCAGTTGCAGCACCTCGGGCGCGGTGCGCAGCCCCCAAGACAGCAGCAGGTGCAAGAGCGCACCGCCTCCGATGGCGATTACCCAGTGGATGGCAACTTTCCTGCGGCCCGCCCCCAGCAACCACAACAAGAGGCCCAGCGCCGGCAACACGGAAACCTGCCAACGGGAGAGCTGCGACAATCCGACCATGACCGGATCCGCCAGGTGGTTCCTGAGCGACAGGGCCAGGTCCCGCACGGCCTGGTCCAGCGCCTGGGGCTGGTCGGAGAAGGGAGAGAGAAAGAGCAGCATGATCAGCGCCCAGAAAACAAGGACGAGCGTGATGCCGGTAACGGCGACCGATAGCGCCTCGGGGCTGGCCGGGTCGATCAACGGGCCGGCGATCCGTCCGAGTACCGGGTGCCGACGACTCCAGTGTATAAAGCGCCTCACCCAACGCGCGGACCGGCTGGCCAGCGGTTCGTATATTGCGCGGATCGCCCACCAGGTGACCCACAGCAGCACCAGCAGGATAATCAGCATAACCGTGAGTCGGCCGGTGTACTCGGAAGCGACTTCCAGCGAGGCGCCGAACAGAATGCCCGGAATCAAAAACGCCGGGGCCCACAGCACGCAGGCCACGCTGTCGACCACCAGGAAGCGAGGCGGCTTCATGCCCATCATTCCGGCGACGGCGGGAATGACGGGGCGCAGCGGCCCGATAAACCGTCCCGTCAGCACGCTCTTGGCGCCGTGGCGGCGAAAGAAAAACGTCCCGCGCTCCATCAGGCCGGGGTAACGTGAAAAGGGCCAGACATCGAGCAGGGCGCCACGAAACCGGTGGCCGAAATAATAGGAGAGCGAATCCCCACAGAACGCACCCAACGTGGCGGCGATCCACAGCGGCATCAGCTCGAGCGCGCCCAGGCCGACCAGGGCGCCAATTCCGAACAGGATGAACATGCCCGGCAGAAGGATGCCGATCAGCACCAGTGATTCCAGGAATGCGACCAGGAAGATGGTCAGCGCACCCCATCCCGGGTGGGCCCCGAGCCAGCTCAACAGCTCCTGTGTCCAGTCACCTTCCACGGTGGCGCGCTTCAGCCTTTTTCATAAGGGATCAAATCGTGCTCACAGGCGCGCGAAGGCCTCGCGTGCCGCCGACACGGTCGCCTCGATGTGCTCTTCGGTATGCGCGGAAGAAATGAAACCCGCTTCGAACGCGGAGGGCGCGAGGTAAACGCCGCCCTCCAGCATGCCATGGAAGAAGGTCTTGAACGCGTCCACGTCACAGCTGCCCGACTCGGCAAAATTCACCACGCGGACCTCGTCGGTAAAGAACAAGCCGAACATGCCGCCCGCCTGGGTCGTTGCGAACGGGACACCGGCGTCAGAGGCCGCCTTGGAGACCCCGTCGAGAAGTTCGGTCGTCTTGGCCGATAAAGCGTCAAAGAAGCCCGGCTCGCAAATCAGTTCGAGATTGGCCAGGCCGGCGGCCATGGCCACCGGGTTGCCCGACAGGGTGCCCGCCTGGTAGACGGGACCGCTGGGCGCCACCAGTTCCATGTATTCGCGTTTACCGCCGAAGGCACCAACCGGCATGCCGCCCCCGATCACCTTGCCGAAGGTGGACAGGTCGGGCGCGACGCCATAGAGGCCCTGGGCACCCTCGAGCGCCACCCTGAAACCGGTCATCACCTCATCGAAAATCAGCAAACAACCATGCTCATCACATAGTTCACGCAGGCCGTCCAGATAACCGGGCAGCGGCGGGATGCAGTTCATGTTTCCGGCCACGGGTTCGACGATGATCGCCGCAACGTCCGGGCCCCGGCCCTCGAGACACTTGGCCACCGCGCCCAGGTCGTTATAAGGCAGCGTGACCGTGAGATCGGCCACTGCCTCCGGCACGCCGGGCGAGTTCGGCACGCCGAGGGTCAGCGCTCCACTGCCGGCCTTGACGAGAAAGCTGTCGGCGTGGCCATGGTAGCAACCCTCGAACTTGATGATGAGATCACGGCCTGTCGCTGCCCGCGCGACGCGGATCGCGCTCATGGTTGCCTCGGTACCGGAGTTGACCATGCGCACCATCTCGAGGGCCGGAACGATCTCGCACAGCCGCTCCGCCATTTCCACCTCCGCCGGGCAGGGTGCGCCGAAACTCAGCCCGTTGCCCGCTGCGTTGCGCACCGCCTCGATAATCCGGGGATGGGCGTGCCCGGCTATCATGGGCCCCCACGAGCCGATGTAGTCGATGTAAGACCGGCCATCCACGTCGTACAGGCAGGCGCCCTCTGCGCGCTCGAAGAACAAAGGTTCGCCGCCGACGCCGTTGAATGCGCGAACGGGTGAATTAACCCCGCCGGGAATGTGAACGCGGGCACGGTTGATAAGATCGTTACTGCGATTGGGGGCCATACGCTTTCCTGAAAATTCTGCGTCAAATAAAGCGCCTATTGTAACGGTTTATTGCGGCGGCCTGTCGTGGCACACTACGCCCCTTTTGAACGTGCAAGGCGAACAATTATGAGTGAGACCGAATACAAGAGTTGGGTTTGCATCATCTGCGGCTGGGTCTACGACGAGGAAGCCGGTGCGCCCGACGAGGGCATCGCGCCGGGTACGCGCTGGGAAGACGTGCCGGAGTACTGGGTCTGCCCCGAATGCGGTGCCGGCAAGGAAGATTTCGAGATGGTGGAGGTCTAGCCCGAACCGTTCACTGGGTTTCGGACCTGGCGCTCAGCAGGCCGGTGTCGACCGTGCCGTCCGGCGCCAGTTCCAGCCAACGGCAGGCTGGCCCGAGATCGTCGAGCGCAAATTTTTCCTGCCCTGTCCGGCTGTTGGCCACGGTGGACGGCGCCCCCAGCAGCGTCATGCCTTCGCGCCGGGCGCGGAAATCCTGGTGAACGTGACCCCAGGCCACGCAGCGCACGCGCCCATCGGACCGCAACAGGTCCATCAGGCGCTCGCCCGCTTCCAGGGAATACTTGTCGATCCAGGGCGAACCGACATTGACCGGTTGATGGTGCAGGGCCACCAGCACATGGCCGGCCGGGCTGCTGGCCAAGCCCTGGCGCAGGGCCTTCATTTGTCGAACCCCGATCACACCGTCGATCCGCTCCCGCTCCGTTGAGTCCAGCAGCACGAGCAGCCAATGGCCTTGATGCCGAAACAGGGGGCCGGCCCACGGACCTTCAGGAAAGAACGAACGCATCACGCCTGGATCGTCGTGGTTGCCCGGGAGGGCCAGGACGGGCACGCCCAGCGATTCGACCCGGCGAGCAACGCACCGGTAGGACTCGGGGCTGGCGTCTTCGCTGATGTCGCCACTCAGCAGCAGGGCATCGGGGCCGAAAGCCGAAACGGCCGGCAGCAGGCTTTTCAGCCCGCTGTCGGCGTCTCGTCCGCGATAGGTGGCGTCGGGGTCGGAAGACACATGGCAATCGCTGATCTGCACCAGCCTCAGCGTTTCGCCCAAAGCGTCTCTCATCCGCCCGGCGTGGGGGTGTTACCGCTTCTTATTCTTCGACGACTGCGGAGTCCGCCGCGTTCTTAGTCACCGACTTCATGCCGTTACGGCAACCGCTGTCGGACTTGTACATCTGGCTGCGACCGACTTCCTGGCCGTTGGTCGCCGTGAGCACGAAGTAGGTCCGGCCGTTTTTGGCGGTCCGAACGTCAAAACGATCTGGATCCTGCGAGTTCTTGCGCACGGACTCGATGCCGTTGAGGCAGGACTTGCGGGATGCGTAGCCCTGGCCGGTAAAGATGACCTCACCGTTCCCGGCTTTCAGCCTGAAATAATCCTTACCGTCCTTACCCTTGAATACGACAAATTTGCCGGCCATGATTTTCTCCTTTCTTTTGGTAAACAAATGGTGCGCCGGGAATCCGCCGGCGCTTCTCGAAAACAAGTCGATGAATCGCGTTCATCTTTCGGTAGAACATTCTGCCACAATTCTACACACCGCGAATCCATTGTTCCTCGCGGGCTTATGAATCAATTCAAATGCAGCTCCAGGCGGTCGCCCGGCTGCGCTTCGAGCTCGGCCGCTTTACCGGCGTTCAGTTCGAGCACGTACATTGCCGGTCGCTTGCTCGGGTAGGTGGGGCAGCGCCGGGTCTTGCAAGGACGCGCGTTCTCGGAAACGCTGACCAGCTCGAGATCGGCATCGAAGTAAAAAATATCCAGCGGAATACGGGTGTTTTTCATCCAGAAGTTGCGCATGGCCTCGACCGGAAAAATGAAGAGCATACCGTGATCGTCGCTCATCTCCTCCCGAAACATCAGGCCGAGCGATTGCTCTTCGGAAGTCTGCGCGAGGTCGACGGTGAAACGTTCTCCCTTGAGAACGACATAGGGATCCTGCGCCATGCAGGATGTACAGATCAGTGTGGCCAGCACCAGGCAGAAATTTCGCATGCCCAGAGTCTGGGCCGAGCGCGCTCAATTTTCAACGGAAAGGCGAGCGCGGGTGCGCCCGCAACCACTTAGCCTCTGCTGCCCGGGCCGGCTTCAGCCGCCACTTCGACCTTGTCCACGCCACCCGCGTCCATATCCAGCGCGACCATGACGTCACCGAAGTGTTCGGGCGAAATCTCGCCCATCAGGTTGATGACCACGGCCTCCGTTTCACCGTCGAGCACCAACACGGTCATGCCGCAGATGCGATCGTCGACCATGCGCAGCAGCATGTGCGCCTGTTCGTTTTCCTGACGGATCAACATCACGGGCTCCCAGCCATCGGCCTGAAGTTCGCCACTCATGCGGTCCATGCGCCCGGCCACCCGCCGGCTGTCGCCGTTGACTTCGTATACCCGGATGCGAACACCGTCCAGGCTCCGCAACAGGTCCTTCACTTCGGTCTCGTCATCATCCATGTGGCTGGCCGCGAAGCGCAGCAACGTCGGCCCGATGGACAAGCTGATCACCCGGTCGGTGTCGCTCATTCCCAGCGAGGAGAGATCCGCGAAACCGTCGTTTCCACGCGGTGCGGTGATCCCGCAACCCGTCAGGGCCAACAAACCCGCGGCCAACAGCCATGTGGCGAAGCGATGCCCCTCAATCGAGTTCGACATCAAAGTTGTCCATCACGCGCTCGAGTTCCTCGGGATTCAGATCGCCGATCACGTTCACGAACACGGCTTCGGTTTCCTCGACGGCCATCACGGTGATGCCCTCGACCCGGTCGCCGTTGATCATCATGAAAATGCGGACCTGCTCATCGGCGGAATTCACCGAGACCACGGACTCCCAGCCGGCACCGCTGAGCTTTTGCGACACGCTCTTCACGTAATCGATGCCCTCGGCCAACCCGTCGGTATCTTCGAACACGTTGACGCGCACGCCCTGGAGGCGCTTGAACAGCGCAGCAGCCTCAGGGTCTTCCTTGGCGCTGAGCGAACCCACCAGGCCGAGCAGGGACTCGCCGACGGCAATCTGAACGGTGGGCTCACCGAAAATCTCGACCAACTCGCCGAAGTCGACGTAGCCGGGGTAGCCTTTCAGCGCATCTTCCTGCGCCAGTGCGGAACCGGAGACCAGCAGGAAAGCCGCGCCGGCAAGCAATGCTTTTTTGAATACGTTGGGAATGTTCATGAGGTTTCCTCCTGGAAATGTGTTTGGATAAAAGGCAGGTGCTCGGAAAGCGGTTGCTTGACGCTGTGACGCAATTCGCTGCCCAGGACTTCCTGGATCTCCGCGCTTGTGCGCAGCCCGACCCGGTCCATGTACGCGAACGCGACGGCCAGTTCCTGACGTGCCTGCTCCACCTCTTCGGCGGACGGCCCGCGGTTCTGCATCAGGGCGACCGCCAGCACGAGCAGGGGCAAGGCAGCCAACGCCGGCGCCATCGCCCACGCGGGCATGGGGCTCAGCAATCGGTGCCATGGCCACTTCCGGCCTGGTTTCGCACCGGGGCTTCGCTGCTCTTGGGGAATCCGGTACAGGCGGCGCGTCAGGCTGGCCGGGGCCTGCTCGACCTCGAGTTCCGCCAGCATGGCTTCCAGCTGCTCGTCGCGAATTTCCTTGCGTTCGTCTGTCATGGTCGTACCTCCGCGAGCTGCTCGCGTAACTGCTTTCTCGCCCGGTGCAGGTAGACCTTCACCTGCGACAGGCTCAGTTCCAGCACACTCGCCACTTCTTCGTAGCTGTGCTGTTGGACATCACGCAGCACTACCAGGGATCGGTAGGGCTCGCGCAGCCCGTTGATGGAATGTTTCAGGCGCTCGCCGAGTTGCTGAACCGCCAGGTCCTCTGACGGGCCCGGCCCCTCGTCGGGCTTGTGCCAGTCTGCCCACTCTTCGGTCGGGCGCCGGCGGCGAAGCCGGTCGAGGCACTGGTTACGGGTCACCCGCATCAGCCAGGGCCGGATCTTGTCCGGGTCGATGGCGTCGCTGTGGTGCCAGAGCTTGACGAAGGCTTCCTGGCAGGCGTCCTCGGCCTCGGCGGCATCTTTAAGCAGGTAACGCGCCAGGGTCCATGCCTGGTTCTGGTACTCGTCCACCCACTGTCTGAATTGCCTGCTCATTCCACAAGCATAAACGCGGTAGTGACGAAAAGGTTACAGATCAAATGCCGGGAGGCCGTGGGCCCCTGGCCGCTTCACAAGCGGCTGGACAGTCCGCGGCAAACTCACGCCTGCGGTATGAGCAGTCCGACGCTAGTTTTCTTGGCGGTAGCGGTCCAGCTCGGCCAGCAGCCACTCGGCCGACGGCACCGGCTCCTCGCCCGGGCACTGGACCCGGTAAACCCGCCCGCTGATGAGGCTTTGGGTAGCGGCGCGCGCGACAAACTCCTCGGTGCTGCTGATGGTGTCACGGAAGTGCTCGTACTTGCGGCGTGCGTGTTCGGCGGCCTCGTCCGCCGCATGGCGATTGCCATTGCGGATCATCACGCAGTCGCTGTGCTCGAGGTACGCGATCAGGTGGTCAACCTCGGAGCGCTGACCCGCAGGCACGTCCGCCAGCGCGGAGACGCCGAAGAACAACACGGTCAAGATCAATGTTGCAAAGCCCGTCCGGGTGAGTGTCATGCACACAGGATAACCCGGCGTCACTCGCCAAACAGGGTCTTGAGCCTTTCGAGATGAACCGCTGCGCGCTCGCGGGTTCGGGCGTGGTCCTTTTCCTCATCCTCGCCTTTCCACTCAAGAAGCTCGGCCGGTAACTCGTCCAGGAACCGGCTGGGCTCGCAACGGACGTGCTCGCCGAAGCGGCGGCGCTGCCTGGCGAAACTCAGGGTCAACGAGTACTGTGCACGGGTGATGCCGACATACATAAGGCGGCGCTCCTCCTGCTCGGCCCCTTCCTCCAGGCTGTTGCGGTGCGGCAACAGGTCTTCCTCCACCCCGGCAAGGAAAACGTGAGGAAATTCCAGTCCCTTCGAACCGTGCAGGGTCATCAGTCTTACCTGGCCTTCGGGTTCTTTGTCCTTGTCCAGGCTGGTGAGCAGTGAAAGGCGGCCCATCAGGTCAGTGAGGCCCTGCCCCGGCGTCTCCTCGTGCAGGCGCTGCAGCCAGGCGACCAGTTCCCGGACGTTCTCCAGGCGGCGCTCGAGCTGCACCGGTTTCTCGGTCTGCTCGCGCAACCAGGATTCGTATTCGATCTCGTCGAACAGATCGCGCACGGCCTCGATCGGATCAGCTCGCTGGCCTCGATCGCCGGTGGCGATGACGAGGTCGCAGAAACGGGCCAGGCTCTGGGCGCTGCGCGCCGGCAGGGACGCACGGCACGCCCCCCGGGTGGCGGCCTCGAACAGGCTGATGCGGTGTGTGCCGGCATACTGCGCGACGTGCCCGCGGGAAGCCACTCCGATGTCTCGACGCGGCGTGTTCACCACGCGCAGAAAGGCCGTGTTGTCAGACGGGTTCACGGCCAGGCGAAGGTAGCACATCAGGTCCTTGATTTCGGTCCGCTCGAAAAACGAGGTGCCACCGCTCAGGTGATAGGGAATCCGCTGTTCACGCAGGGCCTGTTCGAGCACGCGCGACTGGTGATTGCCGCGGTACAGCACCGCGAAATCACCCCAGTTGCCCCGCCCGGTATGCCGCTTGTGCAGGATTTCCGCCGCGATCATCGCCGCCTCTTGCTTTTCATCTCCGCAAGGCACCACGCGAATGGCATCGCCATCGCCAAGGGCGCTCCAAAGTCGTTTCTCGACGGCGTGCGGGTTGTTTGCAATCAACGCATTCGCTGCGTGCAACACGGTTCCACAAGAGCGGTAGTTCTGTTCCAGCTTGATCACTTCCAGTGAGGGATAGTCGTCGGCCAGCCGCTGCAGGTTTTCGGGCTGGGCGCCGCGCCAACCGTAGATCGACTGATCGTCGTCCCCCACCGCCGTCAGGCGCCCGTCTTCGCCCGCGAGCAGACGCAACAAGCGGTACTGGGCCTCGTTGGTGTCCTGGTACTCATCGACCAGAAGATAGCGGATACGCTGCTGCCATTGCAGCCGAACGTTCTCATCCTGGAGTGCACGAAGCGACTGGAGGATCAAGTCGTCGAAATCCACCGCGTTGAGGTTCTTGAGGTGTTCCTCGTAACGACTGTACAGACGCCAGATGGCCTCCTCGCCCGCGCTCTGGGCGCCCACCCCTTCATCACCCGAGCTCAGCGCGTGGTTTTTCCAGCGCGAGAGCTGGGCCCGTGCCAGCCGCACCATCTCCGGGGCCGTTCCTTCCGGCAACAGATCACGCACCACGGTTTGGCTATCGCTCTCGTCCAGGATGCTGATGCCCGGGCGATACCCGAGCAACTCATGATGAGCGCGCAAGATCTGCCAGCCCAGTGAATGGAACGTTGAGACCGTGACGCCGTTGGCTTTTTCGATACCCAGGCGCCCGGCCAGCCGCTCCTTCATTTCCTTTGCAGCCTTATTGGTGAAGGTGATCGCCGCGACCTTGGCGCCCGGCAGGCCTCGCTGCTCGACCAGGTAGACGACCTTCTCGATAATCACCCGTGTCTTGCCACTGCCGGCTCCAGCCAGCACCAGCAGCGGCCCGCCGGTATAGGTCACGGCGGCGTGCTGTTGATCGTTGAGCTGGATGGAGGGGGTCGACATGAAGGAGCGAATTCTACACCTTCGCCGGGCATCGACAAACGAATCCTGCCGCAGGCGCAAGCAGGGAAGCGAGACTCTTTTTCGGACTTCGGGCCCCATTCCGCGCACTTAATCACCGTCGGCACTTGAAATAATTTTTTTTTAACCCCATTTCGCACGCAGGCTGCCAATACGGCGCAAGACCGTGAGCAGACAGATATTCGGCGGGCAGGCCAAACCTTTTCGCCAAGCAGTCTAACGATTCAATTTATTAGGAGATTCGAAAATGAAACTTCGTCCTTTGCATGACCGCGTGATCGTAAAGCGCGTCGAGGAAGAAAAACTGTCCGCGGGTGGGATCGTGATTCCCGATAACGCGGCGGAGAAGCCGATTCGCGGCGAGGTCCTGGCCGTGGGTAACGGCAAGGTCCTGGAGAACGGCGACCAGCGTGGCCTGGACGTCAAGAAAGGCGACACCGTGCTGTTCGGCA
Organism: Lysobacterales bacterium; assembly: GCA_013042915.1. GTDB lineage: Bacteria > Pseudomonadota > Gammaproteobacteria > Xanthomonadales > SZUA-36 > JABDPF01. The sequence continues at coordinate 13,736 of JABDPF010000096.1, read as the reverse complement.
AGTACGCCGGCACCGAGGTCAAGGTCGACGGTGACGAGCTGCTGGTGATGCGTGAAGACGACATCATGGCGATCATCGAAGGCTGAGCGCCTTTCCAACCAGAATTCAAGTGAGGAATAAACAATGAGTGCAAAAGACGTACGATTTGGCAGCGACGCCCGCGGCAAGATGATCAAGGGCGTCAACACCCTGGCCGACGCGGTCAAGGTAACGCTGGGCCCCAAGGGCCGTAACGTGGTGCTGGACAAGTCCTTCGGCGCCCCCACCGTGACCAAGGACGGCGTGTCCGTGGCCAAGGAAATCGAGCTGGAGAACAAGTTCGAGAACATGGGCGCCCAGATGGTCAAGGAAGTCGCTTCCAAGACCTCCGACGTGGCCGGCGACGGTACCACCACCGCGACCGTGCTGGCCCAGGCCATGCTGCGCGAAGGCATGAAAGCCGTCGCCGCCGGCATGAACCCGATGGACCTCAAGCGCGGCATCGACAAGGCCGTGATCGCGGCCACCGAGACCCTGAAGGGCCAGTCCACGCCCTGCGCCACCTCCGAGGCGATCGCCCAGGTGGGCTCCATTTCCGCCAACTCCGACACCGAGGTTGGAACCATCATCGCGGAAGCCATGGAGAAGGTCGGCAAGGAAGGCGTCATCACCGTTGAAGACGCTTCCGGCCTGGCCAACGAGCTGGACGTAGTGGAAGGCATGCAGTTCGACCGCGGCTACCTGAGCCCGTACTTCATCAACGATCAGCAGACCATGAGCGTCGAGCTGGAAGACCCCTACATCCTGCTGCACGACAAGAAGATCTCCAACGTGCGCGATCTGCTGCCCGTGCTGGAAGGGGTTGCCAAGTCCGGTAAGCCGCTGCTGATCATCGCCGAGGACGTCGAGGGCGAGGCTTTGGCCACCCTGGTGGTCAACACCATCCGTGGCATCGTCAAGGTCGCGGCCGTCAAGGCCCCCGGCTTTGGTGACCGCCGCAAGGCCATGCTCGAAGACATCGCCGTCCTGACCGGCGGCACGGTAATTTCCGAGGAAGTCGGCCTGAGCCTGGAGAAGGCCGGCCTGGATCAGCTGGGTTCTGCCAAGAAGATCAGCATCACCAAGGAAAACACCACCCTCATCGACGGCGCCGGTGATTCCGACCAGATCGAAGGCCGCGTCAACCAGATCCGCGCCCAGATCGAAGAGAGCACCTCCGATTACGATCGCGAGAAGTTGCAGGAACGCGTGGCCAAGCTGGCCGGCGGTGTGGCCGTGATCAAGGTCGGCGCCGCGACGGAAGTCGAGATGAAGGAAAAGAAAGCCCGCGTCGAAGACGCCCTGCACGCGACCCGTGCGGCCGTCGAAGAAGGCGTGGTGCCGGGCGGCGGCGTCGCCCTGGTACGTGCCCTGGAGGCGATCGCCGATCTGACCGGTGACAATGAGGACCAGAACGTCGGCATCGCCATCGCTTCCCGCGCCATGCAGGAACCGCTGCGACAGATCGTCGCCAACGCCGGTGAAGAAGCTTCTGTGATCCTCAACAAGGTACGCGAGGGCAAAGGCAACTACGGTTACAACGCCGCCACAGGCGAGTACACCGACATGATCGAAGCCGGCATCCTGGACCCGACCAAGGTGGTGCGCTCTGCGCTGCAGAATGCATCCTCCGTAGCTGGCCTGATGGTCACCACCGAAGCAATGGTTGCTGAGCTTCCGAAGGAAGAAGCGCCGATGCCGGGTGGCGACATGGGCGGCATGGGCGGTATGGGTGGCATGGGTGGCATGATGTAAGGCAGTCGCCTGATCAGCTATCCAGGCTCAAAGCCTGACCCAAGAGACCCCGCCGCGTGCGGGGTTTCTTTTTACACGATGCCCAAGGCCATCCGCGACAGGGGTGACTCGTACTTAGCGGTATCACTACAAACGCGGTTTAGGAGCCGCAGGCGGGAGCAGGGAAGCGAGACGTCTTATTCGGCTTCGCGATGCTGTTCTGCAGTGCCCGGCCGAGGGAAGAAGAAAACCAATAGAGAGCGAAGCGTCCAGGCCACGCTGACCGGGAAGCTTACGCAGATTTCCCCGGCTTTAGATAACAGATGCCCAGTAACAGCCAGGCGAGAATAAGGCTGACGCCGCCGAAGGGCGTGACCATTCCCAGCGCTGTCACGCCGCTGAGCACCAGCGCGAACAGGCTGCCGCTGAACAGCACGATTCCAACGAGCATCAGCAAGCCAGTCCATCGATGGCAAGGTCTGGACTCGAAGCGGTCGAGCATCCCCACTAGAAACAAGCCCAACGAGTGAAAAAATAGATAATCCACCGCTTTTTCCCACGTATCCAGTCGGTCTGGCGAGAACATCTGCTCCAGGGCATGCGCGCCGAACGCGCCGGTGACCACACCGAGAAGGCAGCCCAGCGCACCAAGTGCAGTGAATGAATTGGCCGGTGGCGCATGCATTCGGCTTCCTAGTCAGTCCAGGGACAATTCGAAAGCTGGTGAAAAAGCGATGGGAATTACGTAACGGCGGTTGAGCTCCGAGTAACGATCGTCCAGTGCGGCCGCTGCGTCGGACGCACTGGGATTCCACACGACCTCGATCCGGCGCAAACCTGGTTCGAGACCGGACAGTGGCACCAGACCAATCAACCCTCGCATTCCCAGATCGGCGCGTTCGGCTGGCTCAAAATCCGCCATCGAGACCTTGTTTCCGTCGATGCCAACCGTCCATAGTTGTCGCAAGCAATCTACCCTGTCCGGTGCTTCCTCGGCGCTGCCACAGAGGTGGTCGAGAACAAGATTATCCCGAAGCGGCTGGTAGGGCAGGAACAAGCGAACGAAACTACCGGACTGGCTGAAGCTGTCGACCCTCGGCCAGCCGCGCAAGCGGTCGAACGAGCTGGGCATATCCTCGTAGTGCGTGCTGCTCAGTCCTTCCCGGGCCAGATCTGTGTCGAGATAGGAAAACTCACCGGAAAGCGTGAAATTACGCCATGCGGCAGCACGTGTGCTGCCCACGGCGACAATGACGAAAACGCTGAGGGTGAGTGCGACGAAGAAGACGATCGGGCGCGTATTGCTCTGCAGGGTCAACTGCACCGGCAAGACCAGGCGCTGGGGGTAGGCCAGGCCCGCGAGACGACGCATGAATTGCACAACACCAGCAAAAATGCGGTTGTCGCGGACACGGGGCACGCGCGACGCAATTTGCACGTCCAGCACATACACGAGTATCGGCACGCCGATGAACAGAACCAGGAGCACCGCCGAGCCGATGCCCGTCCCGGCATTGGTGAGGCCAAAACGGGCGCCGATCGCGCCAGACACGACCAGGATGCCGATCAGGATCGAGCCGAACCAGAGAATGCCCAGCGTCAACATGCTGATCACCGCGAACAGTGACGATGCAATCCGATCCGTTTTTCGGATGACGGTATCGAGATCGGGCAGCGTATCCTGGTAGTACCGCCGACCCAGCGGCCCGATCCCCGGTGTCTTGCTCCAGTTGATTCCGTCAGGAAATACGGTACGCAGACCGATCAGACCTACCCAGTATGCGCGCGCCATCAGGTGTATCACGAAACACGCCGCCAGGCCGTAACAGGTGCCGGTCAACAGCGTGATGCCCAGGTTGCCGGCGATGGCCAGACTCAACGACAGGTGCGTGTAGCTGTCGGCGATCTTGTCGAACAGCCAGCCGGGTAATGAGAATAGCGCGAAGATCGTGAGGCTCGAGATGATCAGCTCGAGTTCATCGGTACGGTCGCGCAGCCGGTCCATCGCCTCGGACCTGTACTCAATCTGCTTTTCGTTGCGTTTATCTTCCACCAGGGGCCGGGGTCTCCTTGATCGGTTGGTTCCGAATTACCTGAAAGCAATCATTCGAACACGTATCGCTGAATGACGCTCAGGGATTGGAAGAAGTCATTTTACCCGTATTAAGACGGCAGGCCTGAAGCTGCAGCATAAACGCTCTTTGCTGAGCGCACGATAGGCGTTAAAGCGCGAAAAAAATTGAGAACTTTTGGGGTCAGAGCAAACCATTCAAAATTTTTCACCCTGACCCCAAATACTGCGTGGTTTATTCTTTCTGACCGCGGATACGAAAGACCGCTCCGCATGCGGGTTCCTTTTTACACGATGCTCAAGGCCATCCGCGACAACGATTCCACCATACCGTCGAGCCGCGCCGCATGCCGGTTGGAGGCGTTGCCGTCGGCCGCGCGCTTGACCACGCCCTGGATGATCGCCGCAAGCCGGAAGATGCTGAACGCCAGGTAGAAGGACCAGTTGCCCGCCGGTTCGATGCCGGTGCGCTCCGCGTAGCTCGCCACGTATTCCTCCTCGTCCGGGATGCCCAGCGCGGCAAGGTCGAGGCCGGCCAGGCCGCCCACCGGCTTGGCGTCGGCCGGCATTCGGAGCAGCATGCATTGGTAGGCCAGGTCGGCCAGCGGATGGCCGAGCGTGGACAGCTCCCAGTCCAGCACCGCAATGATCTCCGGGCGGTCCGGGTGGAACACCAAGTTGTCGAGACGGTAGTCACCGTGTACCAGCGAAACCCGGCCGTCGTCGGGCGGCAGGTTGGCGCCAAGCCAGGCGATCAGGTCGTTCATGCTGGCGATGGTGCGCGTCTCAGACGCCTCGTACTGCCCCTTCCAGCGGCTGAACTGCCGCTCGTAGTAGTTGCCGCGCGGGCCATAGTCGCCCAGTCCCACGGCCTCGAAGTCCACCATGTGCAGCTGCGCCAGAACCCTGTTGGTCTGCTCGTAAATGGCGCCTCGCTCCTTGGCCCCCTTGCCTGACAGCGCGGCTTCCCAGAAGATGCGCCCGTCGCAGTACTCCATGACGAAAAAGCTGGATCCGATGACCTCCGGGTCCTCGCAGAGGTGGTATACCTCGGGCACGGGCACCGGCGTATCGGCCAGCGCGCGCATAACCCGGTACTCGCGGTCGACCGCATGAGCGGACTTGAGCAATGTCCCGGGTGGCTGCCGGCGCAATACGAAATCGCCCTCGCTGGTGACGAGGCGGAAGGTGGGGTTGGACTGCCCACCGCTGAATTTTTCCGCCGACTCCAGCTGTCCGAAGCGGTGGCCGAGGTGGCCTGCCAGGCGGTCGAGATCGAGTAACGTGACTTCAGACGTCATCGCTTATCTCCTTGCGGCTCCCCATTCCAGGGCTGGAGGTATTTCATCACGGCCATCAGCTGGTCCTGCTGATCGCGGGCTTCCAGCCGGGCGATGGTCTGCAGGTGAACCTCGTCCGGTCCGTCCACGAAACGCAAGGCCCGGCCCGCGGTATACAGGTCGGCCAGCGGCGTATCGGGGCTCAGCCCCATCGCGCCGAAGACCTGGATGGCGCGGTCGGCGATGTTCGTGAGCAGGCCGGCGGCGATCACCTTGATCATCGAGATTTCCTTGCGCGCCGCGCGGGCGCCGCCGCCGTCGATCAGGGCCGCGGTTTTCAGCACCAGCAGGCGGGCCTGCTCGATCTCGATGCGCGAGCGGGCGATCCACTCGGCGATCGAGCCGTGCTGGTACAGGTGGCGGCCGAACACCTTGCGCTCACGAGAACGGGCCACCATCAGCTGCAGGCACAGCTCGGCCATGCCGATGGCACGCATGCAGTGGTGGACGCGGCCCGGGCCCAGGCGCGCCTGCGCCATCATGAAGCCGTCACCCTCCGCGCCCAGCAGACTGGTGGCCGGCAAGCGCACGTTGCGGAACAAGACCTCGCTGTGGCCCTCCGGCGATACGTGGTTCAAGCAGGGGATGTTGCGCAGCACCTCGACGCCGGGGGTGTCCATCGGCACCAGGATCATGCTTTGCTGCCGGTGGCGGTCCTCGCCGTCCGGGTCGGTCTTGCCCATCAGGATGAACAATCGGCAATCGGGGTGCGAGGCGTTGGTGATGAACCACTTGCGGCCGTTGACCAGGTACTCGTCGCCCTGCCGCTCGATGCGCGTCTGGATGTTGGTGGCATCCGCGGAGGCCACGTCCGGTTCGGTCATCGCGAACGCCGACCGGATCTCGCCGTGCAGCAGCGGCAGCAGCCAGCGCTCGCGCTGTTCCGGCGTGGCGAAAATGTGCAGCAGTTCCATGTTGCCGGTATCGGGGGCGTTGCAGTTGAACACCTCCGACGCCCACGGCACCCGGCCCATGATCTCGGCCAGCGGTGCGTACTCGAGGTTGCTCAGGCCCGTGCCCGGTTCGTCGTCGCCCAGGTTCGGCAGAAACAGGTTCCACAGGCCTTCGGTTTTGGCCAGGGCCTTGAGGTCTTCCATGAACGACACCGGGTAGGTACCGGCATGGACCTCGCGCTGCCACTGCGCCATGCGCGATTCGACGTGGTCCTCCATGAAATCCAGCAACCGACGCTGCAGACGCTTCACTTTATCGCTGTGTTCAAACTCCATGCTTCCTCCCGGAATCGTTCGGCGTTGCGAGCTCCTCCGCCAGGTAGCCACTACCCGGGTCGGGTAAAACCCAATCAGCGTAAATAACGTAAAATACAAGAATATAAGTTGCGAAGAAACGATATTTCGCTCTTTCCAGGTTCTGGAATGCCACTGATTTTAAACGCCCTCGGTCGCCCAGGTTCTAATTTTCCCCTTTCGTCCATGTCTGAATGAATCATTTCTGGCTTACGGTTTCGCGAAAGCAGGTTTAACCAGACATCCACCTTGGTGGTGATTGGCGAGCCGCTTTGTTCAATCAGCGCGAAAAAAGTTTGACAAACATAAAATGCCACCGGTAGCATAAAGTAGTGCTAGCGGTGGCATCGAGAAATGTACGATGCGGCAATTGCCCTATCGGCCTCTGCTCCGAAACTTCAAAACTGAACAGGCAGAAGGCATGGCAACCGCTTCGCAGGCTACGACCCCAATGTATTGGATAGACCAATTATTACGATTTCACGGCAAAAATGGTTGACAATAATGCAGTGAAATTGGTTGACAAATAGTAATTAATTGGTATATACACGATTCAAACAATAATAACGAATTTTTCAATCTACACAGCGGAGGCACTTGTGAACACCGAACAGATCTTAAGGACACTGGCATTGTCCATATCTGCGTTGACCATCGCACCGATGGCCATGGCCCAGGATCAAGCGACAGATCAGGGTGACGCAAACGAAGACATGGTGATGGAGGAAGTGGTCGTTACCGGAAGTATCCGAGACTCACTCGAAAGCTCCATCGAAACGAAACGCAGTTCTGATAACCTGATCGAAGCCATTTATGCGGAAGACATCGGTAAGCTGCCCGACCAGAACCTGGCAGAGGTGCTGGAAAACGTCACGGGTGTGCAGATTACCCGCAGGGCCGGTGTCGGCACGGGTGTTCAAATTCGCGGCACAAACGCAAACCGCGTCGAAATCAATGGGGTATCCACCGTGGGTTCAGGTGCCGGCCGCAACGGCATCAATTTCGAAGACGTCAATCCGGCAATTATTTCAGCGGTTGAGGTGATCAAAGCCCCGGAAGCCAAAACGATCGAAGGGTCTGTTGGCGGAACCATCAACCTGAAAACGATCCGCCCGCTTCAACTTACCGACATCCTGGCCCACGCACGGGTGCAGTTCGAAGACAGCGAACTCAGCACCGAAGGCTGGCAGCCGAGACTCTCCGGCGCATTTGGCAACCGCTGGGAAACCGGCGCAGGCGAATTTGGCTTCGTCATCAGCGGTAGCTACACCGAACAGCAAGCCGTGTCGTTCCGCCCCCGTACTGACCGGGATAACCGCGCCAGCCCCCCTGGTTCCAATCCGTCTGAATTTCTTGGCATCCAGTTCCTGGTCCAGGAGCGAGAAAACGACGTTTACGATACGACCAACCTGGCGACGACCCTTGAGTGGGCGCCCAACGACAGCCTGAAGTTTCATGTCGATGCCATTTTCAATGAGCAGGATCGGGCCCAGGACAGTTACAGGCTCCAGGCCTCCGGTGTGAGCGCCTTCAGAAACGTCAGTATCCCTACGGAGTTCGAAACCGTAGATTTCGGCGTTGGTCCCGGCGAGTTCCCGGCTGCACTGAAGGGCTTTATCGAACCTGACCTCGACCTGGACGATGACGATCCGAACCTGCGGTTCTCGAGCGACACCGGTTCCCGGATAACGGACGGTAAATTGTTTGCCTTGGGAGGTGAGTGGGAAGGCGACAGGTTATTTGCCAGCTTTGAATACGCCACGACAAGTGCGGATACGGAAAATCCCAACCTGAGCACGACGCTCAATTTCATCAACCCCAACTGCCCCCTCGACGGCAGCAGTAACGATAATTGCGTGCCCTTTGCGTATGACTTGTCCAATAAATCCCTGGCATGGGGCATCAACTACGATTCGCCGTTCGCACCGTCGCCTGAGGATCTATTGGATCCGGCCAACATGGTTCTTGATCAGGTTATCGTGGGTCGAGATACAACCGACAACAGCGAAGACGCCTATCGTCTGGACTTCACGTACGTCCTTGACTGGTTTGGCATAGGGGAACTGGATTTTGGCGTTCGCCGCAGCGAAGCTTCGAGCGAGTTCAACGCCAGGGAAGACCGGATTGGCGGCTTCAGCCGAATGGTCGACAGCCCCAACGGACTCCTGTTTGAAGAACTGTTGATTCCGGGTCCCGGCAACTACAATGCGGCCGACGGCAGGAACCTGTTCATTCGAAACTTCCTTCTCGTCGATGCGAACCGCGCCTTCAATGACCCACAGGGTACCCTGGAAATTCTGCAAGCGGCCGTTCTCGCGCACAATCCGGACAAGCCTGAAAATGCAGAGGTGGATCTGAGATCGCTGGAGAATTCGTACTACGATATCCGTGAAGACACCACCGCTTTCTATGGGCAGGCAAGCTTCATGTGGGGTATGTTCCGCGGCAATCTGGGCTTGCGTTACGTGGATACCGACATCGAATCGATCGGATTTGGGCCAGAGGACGCAGACGGAAATCGGCAACTCCAGTCAACCAAGGGTAGCTATGAATTCTGGCTGCCACGGTTCAACCTGGTTGCGGAGCCGATGGAAGATCTGATACTTCGTTTTGGTTACGCCGAGGACATCAGGCGACCCAATTTCAACCAGTTGGCGACCGGTTTCCAATTCGACAACCAGGAAAACTCCGTGGTTGCACTGGGAAACCCCGGGCTCGAGCCCGAGCAAGTGGACTCCATTGATCTCTCGGTCGAATGGTATTTCGCACCGGCAGCGGTGGCGAGTGTGGGTTACTTCAGAAAAGAGCGCACCAACATCTTCGGTATCGACTTCGAGGGTGCAGCTCTGATTTCCGATCCCACCGTTCCAGGTGGTCTCGCCCGTGAGACCGACCCCACGTGTCCGGGCGGTGGTATTTATAACCCCATCGTCATCCCCAACATCCTGGGTGATCCGGAACGGCTGGGCATGTGTGTCGATTTCACGATTCCCGGAAACGATCCTGAAACGACGACGCAGTCCGGATTCGAGTTTGCCTTCCAGTACGACTTCTCGGAGTGGGAAGACAGGCTCGGCTGGGCGTCCGGTTTCGGTGTGATTGCCAATTACACCATCCAGGACTTCAGCGGCGGTTCTGTCGAAGATTGCACTTCAGGCCGAGGACAAGCGGTCCTTGGTGACGTCTGCCTGGACAGGGGCCTGCTCGATTTCTCCGAAGACGCTTACAACTTCACCGTGTACTACGAAAAGTACGGCTTGTCGGCGAGGATGCGCTACACCTGGCGCGAAGCTTTCCGTACCCAGGACTTCGGTGGCGGCGCCAATACGAGTGGCAGCAGTACGTTCAGCTTCCCCGTTTGGACACTGGACAGAGCACAGCTCAATGCCAGTATTTTCTACTCCATCAACGAGCACTTTGACGTCGGCTTGGAAGGCGTGAATCTTCTCGAAGATGAAATTTACCAGCATTGCGTGAGCAAATCCGGACCCCTGTGTTTCGTGGGATACCCCGATCGCAGATACGTTGTCAGCGCCAGCTACCGCTTTTAGAAGGCGAATAGTCAACATGAGTGTGACAGCTATGCACTGGCCTTCTCGAAGAACGGAGACTCGTTTTATCCAGGGGCTTCGCGTCACGATTTGGTGAAACAAAAGTTTGGTCCCTACGGACTCTAGTGTGCCCATTAGCCGCCTGATAAACCAGGCGGCTTTTTTTTGGGCGGATCCTGGTCAGGGTCGGACCACAACTTCGTTCATAGAGCATGGTTCTGTTCGATGGCCCGAGCCCATTGAGCAGACCTGCAGATCACGGACGGCTCAGCCAGCAAGGCTCGGAGAATCCGTGGAATCCACACCGACTAGTTTTTTTGGTGATGCTTCATGGAATGGTGGTTCCCATGGTGTTCACCACTTCCGTATCCGCGCAGCTGGCTATAACGCTCGACCTGCTCAGTACGCAGCACGTTCATCATCTTGAGGTGAGCCAGAAGATGGGCGGCCCGCAGCTTTCCCTCGAGCTGCGCGATTCGTCCCGTCTTGACTCTCAGCGTCTCGTCGTCCATCGCTCGCGAGGAGAAGAGACGATCCAGCTCAAGTTCGAGCGCGACGATTTCGGCTCCGAGAGCCTTGGCGGCCATGTTCATCTCGGTAAAGATCGCCTTGGTCGCAGTTTTCTGATCACCGCTGAGGTCGAGGTCCTGCTGGAGCTCCAGCACATGCTTTGGGCCAGGGTAACCGTTCAGCTCAGCGGCCAGGGCGAGCCCCATGCCATGACCTTCAACATAACTGTCGACCCTCTCCTGCGACAGCGCCTTGATCTCTCGCCCCTGGATCGAGGTATACGGCGATTCAGTCGCTTGCGCGAAGGCGGGCAAGGCCGTCGTCAGGGCGAGGACCAGGGCATTCACCATGATCCGCCTTTCGGAAGAGTCACTTATCACGGTCACCTCATGCACTGATAAAGAAGTCTCGCTTCCCTACTCTCGCCTGCGGCGAGAGCCTGATTGCGACGCAACAGTATAGGACAGCTTCGACTCGCACACGCGGTGGGGTCGGGCCACAGTTTTGTTCATATTGTTCTGAATTTCCTTGAAAACTTTATTGAATTCATTAAGCGAGCCGGTAGAGTTGGTTCTTCGCGGCCCTGAGGATCTCGAGCGGACGGGCGATCGGCGAGTGAGGGGGCGGTTTTAACGCTGCGTATCGCCGGCTACCGGAAGGTAACCCGAATATTTCAAGCCAGAAGCAATCACTTCTAGTTCCAGGGCAGCGGCTTCCTCGGTCTTTCCAAGCCGATGCAACAGGCGGGCCCGCAGCGCCTGGTGGCTCAGTGCATCCTGCTGAGTGTCCTCGAGAATGGAAAATGCCCGTGCCCATGCAGCGCGCGCAGTTTCGAGGTCGCCCAGAGACTGATCGACTGCACCGATATGGTCCCAGGTCAGTGCAAGCCTGAAACTTCCGGTGATTCCACGGGTCGCGTGGTCTGACCATGTCGCGGCCATTCCCATTGCGATGTCACGGTGCCGGCTCGCCTCCGCAAGCCTGCCCTGCAGCGACAGGCTGTTGGCCATGGATGCCTGCGCCAGCGCCAGCCGTATGCTGAACGTCGCGTTGCTGGGATCTTCTTCGACCAGGGATTGCAGGATCTCGATGGCTACCTTGAAATTCTCGCTGCCGCTCAATGCTTCGCCCAGGGCGACACGGGTGTTGCCAAGCCCCATGTGCGCTCGCGCCAGGCCTTCCTGCCACAGGGCGTTGGTCACATCGCCCACGATCAACTCACGATAGAGGTCGCGAGCCTCGGCAAGCTGCCTGGTGGTCACTTCATATTTTCCAGTAAGCATGGAACTCGACGCCAGCAGCAGCTTTATGTCACACAATGCGGCCGTAACGAATGCGTCCATTTCCTGCCCGCTCAATACCGAAAGGTAGCCTTCTGCCTCGCTGAACACGCCGACCGAGGATTCAAGCTCACGGCGTGCCATGAGCGTGCTGCCCAACCAGGAGAGGGCATTGGCGAGTTCCAGAACGTAGTCCCCGTTGTCGGGATGGTCGGCGACCAGCGTCCTCTGATTCGTGATCGCGGACCTTATGTACTCGAGCGCCTTGTCGTGATCACCCAACTCCAGGTACAAGGCGGCCAGGTTCTGGTCGGAGTACGTCAACTCCATACGGTAATCTGCGTCGTCCGGCCAACGCCGGTTGAGCTCGAGGCTAACGTCTCGATATCGCTCCATGCTCGCGAGCGCACGCTCGAATTGCGCGCGCTCCCAATGGACGTAACCGACCCAGAATTCCGATTGTCCCGATTCAAACAGGTAGTGTGGCGATTCGGGATTGTCCGAGGTCAGTCCGGAAATCAGTTGACGGGAATCTTCAAACGCCTCCAGGGCCTTGTCCAATTCACCTTGGCTTACACGGACTTCGCCGATCTGCCTCAAGGCCATCGAGCGCGACAGGCGTTCTTCTTCGGACCCCAGCGAACCCAGTTGCTGAAAGTAACGCATGGCTTGCTGGCCCACGGAGTCCAGGATATTCAGCCTGCCGATCGGCTCGAGCTGATCGCGCAGGTCGACCAGCATGAATTCAATCAGATCCTCCGCCTGGCTCCTGCGCAGTTCGGCTTCCTGCTGGGCCCTGTTCGCGTTCCAAGCCAGCACGGCCATAACGCCGGCCAGCAAAAAGCCGGCCGTTCCAAAAGCGCCGATTACGCGCATCCGGCGTTGCTGTTCCCGCTGGCGAAGCCGGTCCATGCCGACACCCAGCATGCCGGCGATCAGCTTGTAGCGCGCCCCGGTTTTGCCGTCCGCATTGTCCCGCGGGTCTGCCGCCAGTGGCTCAGGAAGCGGCCTGCCCTCCCCGGTCGCCAGCAAGGCGGGCGGGAAACCGCAATCGGCGCTTTCGGGGTCGGGACTGCCCTCGACCAGCAGGCATAATACCGGGCGCGACGGGAACCGGCTCTTGAACAGGCGGATCTCCTCGTTGACCCATTTCGAAGCAGCCGCTTGCGGGGAGCAGACGACGACAAGCCGTTCGGACCGATCCAGCGCATCGACGATGGAGTCCGAAAGATTGTCGCTACTGGCCAGCTCGGTCTGGTCGCGGAAGACCGGAAAAAGACGCTTGGGCAGTTCCGGACGATCGCGCCGCACATGTCGTGGCACGCTGAACCGCTCCAGTACTTTTTGCAGCCACTTGGCCCAGTCCTGGTCGGAATGCGCGTAGCTGATGAACGCCTGGTACCGGGACCTGCCGGCGGCCATGGCGGACGGCCCTAGTTACCGCCGCCTGTACCGCGGTTGCGGAGCCCGGGGTCGATGAAGTCGTCGCCGTTATCGTCGCTGGTGATCCAAACCAAGTACTCATAAAACCCGGTGGTGGTGCCGGTGTACTTGAGACTGCCCTGGTAGGCGCTCTGCAAATCCACCGCCTCGAAGCCCTCTGGCAGATTGCTGTCCCAGTTGGCAAAAACCGTGCTGAAATTACCTTGTCGCAATGAGGCGATGTCATTTTTTTTGGCTTGCGGTGTCTGCACCGGCTTACCGGCACCTTCGGTCTCGGTGGCGGCATAGACTTTCACCCCGGCAAACATCCAGTTGAGCGGTGGTGTGAGCACCACGGTGTCGCCGGACTGAAGGTCCAGGAACAACTCGTAGTCGCCCTTGTTGCTGCCCTTGTCGTCCTTGGGTTCAAAGCTCAGTTCGTGTGTGACTCCCGTCATCGTATTTTTCCTTGTGTGTTGAAACTCCCTCAAGCATAGCAGGCGTTGTCCGTTCGACAAGCGGCTCCGAACTCAACCGCAACGCGGCGCCCGACCGACCGGGTA
>JABDPF010000094.1 GCA_013042915.1 Lysobacterales bacterium | reverse complement strand
GGACGAGCGGGGAGCGGCGAACCGGATGACGCCCGAAAAGGTGCTCGCGGCAATGCAGTCGGTCAAGGAGGGGCATATTTACGAGCTGGGGCGAGATTACGAGGCCGGCATGCCGCTGTTTCCGGGCCGGCATTACAGCCTGACCATCCCCGGCTCACCCAGTGGGGGTCCCTTCGGCAAAAACCACATCGTGTATCACGAAGAAATGGTCAGCGGCCAGATCGGCCAGGTCGGAACGCAGTTCGATGGCTTCGGGCACATTGGGGTCCGTGTCGACGACGAGGACGTTTTTTTCAACGGGTTCAAACGCGAAGAGTTCGGTTCGGCCGGCGGTTTGCAGCGGTTGGGTGTCGAAAAAACCGGTCCCTTCGTGACCCGCGGCGTGCTGATCGACATGGCTGGGTTCAAAGAGGTCGATCGCTTGCCCGTGGGCACCGTCATCACCGCCGAGGACCTCCAGGGCGCTCTTGAAAAACAGTCGATCGGCCTGTCGGAGGGCGATGTCGTCCTGATTCATACCGGCCACGGATCGCTCTGGATGGTGGACAACGAAGAATACAACCGGGGTGCGCCCGGTATCGGCATGGAAGCGGCGCGCTGGCTGGCGGACCAGAAAATCGTGATGACGGGTGCGGACACGTCATCGGTAGAGGTCGTCCCGTTCGAGGACCCCGAAATGGCCTATCCGGTGCATGAGGAATTGCTGGTGCGACGGGGCATCTATAACATCGAGAACCTCGAACTGTCCGAACTCGCTGCAGACGGTGTCTACGAGTTCGTTTTCATGTTTGCACCGGTCAAGTTCAAAGGCGCCACGGGATCGCCAGGTAACCCGATTGCAATCAAATAAATTTTGACACCTTGAGGAGAGTTTTATGGCTTCAAATCTGGAACAGGTTCGTCGTGTGTATGCGGCGTTTGGCGCCGGCGATATCCCGACCGTGCTGGGCGCGTTCGCCCCGAACATACGGTGGACAGAAGCCGAGGGCGGTCCCTATGGCGGAGTCTTCACCGGACCGCAAGCGATTCTCGAAAACGTGTTTATGAAGCTGGGGGGAGAGTGGGACGGTTACGCCGCGGTTCCTGCGGACTTCATAGCCGATGGCGACAGGGTCGTCGCGCTGGGCGAATACAGCGGAACCTATAAAGCCACCGGCAAGAGCTTTCGCGCGCCGTTCGCGCATGCCTGGACGTTTGAGGACGGCAAGGCCGTCCGTTTCCAGCAGTACACCGACACCGCGATTCACCAGCAACCTTTGCGAGGCTGAACTAATGAGCGACATCAAACAAATCCGCGACACTATCCAGGTCTATTTCGACAGCATGTACGAATCCGATCCCGGCAAAGTGCTGGACGCTTTCCATCCGGACGCGAAGATCACCGGATACCTCGAGGACGGACTGCATGAAATGACGGTGGATGAATTTGCGGATTTCGTCGGAGAGCAGCAGCCTTCGGCAAAGGAAAAAGGCGAGCCGGCAAGACTCGAAATCCTGTCGATCAAGGAAGCCGGTAACACGGCTGTCGCCCGCATTCGCGACGATTACCTCGGCATGACTTTTCTGGATGGCCTCTCGCTGCTGAAAATCGATGACCGGTGGTGCATCTACAACAAGCTATTTCACGTGGAAGGGCCGGCTGACTGACAACACGGCGCCGCGGCCCCTATTCCACCAGCCGGCTTGCTACCTCGACCTCACTGTGCAGGGTTCGATGCACCGGGCACCGGTCCGCGATCTCCAGCATGCGTTTGCGCTGATCCTCGCTGAGATCGCCCGCGATGGTCAGGCGGCGTTCGAAACGGTCGATCTTCCCTTTTTCCGTTTCGCAACGCTCGCAGTCTTCGGCGTGAATTTTTCCGTGCTGCACGTCCACCCGCACCGACTCCACCGGCAGCTTTTTGTGGCGCGCGTACATGTTCAGGGTCATCACCGTGCAGGCACCCAGGGCTGCCGAGAGTAAATCGTAAGGTGAGGGTCCGCTGTCCGCCCCACCGTGCTCCTCGGGTTCATCGCCCTGCAAAACGTGTCCGTCGGCGTTGATGGCCACGCGGAACGCGTCGTCTGTTTTCCCTGCCACGACCACGTGCGCCGCTTCGAAAGCGGGTGTTGGCAAATCCTCCCCCGCGACATCGAGAAAACGACTGACCCAGGCCGACAGGACTCTCCCGGCATAGCGGGAATCGGCCTTGCGGCTGAGCAGGTGATCGGCATCATCGAGAGAGATATAGCTCTTGGGGTGCATGGCGCTGCTGTAGATGCGCCCGGCCTCTTTGACCGGCACGACTTCGTCGACGGGTGAATGCATCACCAGCAGGGCCTTTCGCAGGTTGCGGATGCCATCGCGGACCGACTGGTTTCGAACGTCCTCGATGAACTCGCTGCGAATCTGGAACGGGCGTCCGGCCAGCTTGACGGTAGCGCAGCCGGCCTTCTCGATCGTTTCCAGGTCATCTTCGAGCAAGTGGAGCACGTGCTCCGCCTCCGCGGGCGAACCGATCGTGGCGATGGCGACCGCGGAGTCGATCTCGGATGCGGCGGCCAGCATCGCCGTGCCGCCCAGCGAGTGCCCCACCAGGATGTTCGGGGCTTGGTATTCGCCGGCCAGGAAGTCGGCCGCATCGACGAGGTCCTGCACGTTGCTGGAGAAATGGGTTTCGCTGAAGTCACCGCCACTTTGGCCCAGGCCGGTGAAATCAAAACGCAACACCGCCATGCCCTCGCGTGTCAGCGCATCGGCGATGTGCCTGGCGGCGAGTACGTTCTTGGTGCAGGTGAAGCAGTGCGCGAACAGCACCCACGCCCTGGGGGAACCCGCATCCGGCCGGTGCAGCACCCCCGAAAGCTCGATTCCCGCGCTTGATTCGAACTCGACCTTGCTTTCCATCGGCACGCTCCTTGACGCGATTTCTGCCTTGCAGTCCTTATCATAAGCCCGGAAAAGCTTTCGGCACCGCTGGTCCGGATATTCTGCAAACAACATTTGACGCTTTTGAACCCCATGCCATTGAAATCTGCCAAATGCCCCGAATAATAGTAGGCGGTGTAAACTCGTCATTTACCGACTGGGAGAGATTTACCATGCGATGCTTGATACTGATGCTCGGCGCACTCCTGGTGGCACCCGCCGCCCTTGCCGTCGAGGCCCTTTCGACCGAAGAACTGGTGTCGCATTGCGACAAGTTCGATGACCCGAATGCGGAGAAAGACCGGATTTTCTGCGTTCGCTACATCCAGGGCTTTATTGACGGCGCGGTCGCAACGGACGAGCGCGTCGCGCAGAATATCGTCGAGGAGTACCAGAAAGACGAGAGCTTCAGTGAGCGTGCCGCCCGCACCCGCATCGGCAGCCGCCTGGATCGCTACGGCTACACGGTTTACGCGGATTACTGCCTGGGCGACCCGGTGCCCCTCAGAGAAGTTGTCGAGCACGTGGTCGCGGCTATCGAGAACGAGCATCTCGTTGCCGCCAACCCGCTCGCCCGCGACCTGGTGTACCAAGTGTTGCGGCGCGACTACCCCTGCGCACTGGAAAAATAGCGCCGGTGCCATCCGAACCGCAGCCATCGGGCAACCGCCCGCCCTCCGGCAGCCACGCTGGAGGCGTGCTGGTGCTCGCGATCCTGCTGGCGACCGCCTGGCTGCTCTGGTCGGGTTTTTTAAAACCGGTGATCCTGATGTTCGGCGCACTGTCCGTCGTACTCGTGCTGATCACGTCTCACCGGATGCATTTTTTCGATACCGATTTCTTCGCTCTGCGTTTCACTTCCCGCCTGTTCCGATTCTGGCTCTGGCTGGCTCGTGAAATCGTTCGTTCCAGCCTGGACGTCACCCGCGCCGTGCTCAACCCCCGCCTGCCGATCAAGCCCACCGTGGTGGAGTTCGACGCTCATTGCGAACACCCGGTTGACCAGACGATCCTCGGCAACTCGATCACGCTGACTCCGGGCACACTCACGCTGAGCATCGAGGAGACGCACTTTACGGTCCATGCGCTGACCGAGGAAGGTGCCCGGGACATCGCCGAGGGCGAGATGGACCGGCGCGTCAGCGGCCTGAGGAGAAGCTGATGTACGTCGTCGTCACCATCGCCCTGATCATCACCATGGCGCTGGCGCTGATCCGCGCGTTGATCGGGCCAACCGTCTACGACCGGGTGCTGACGGTGAACATGTTCGGCACCAAGACGGTGCTGCTGCTCTCGGTCATCGCCTTTCTGGGCGGGCGTCCCGACTTCCTCGACCTGGCGCTGGCTTATGCGCTGATCAACTTCATCGGCGTACTGGCCGTTCTCGAATTCTTCAAATCGCGCGAGGCCCGACGTCGCCAGGAAGAGGCTGAAATGAGCGCAGAACGCGGTGGGGGCGAGTGATGGATGCCGGCCTGCTTCGGATCGTGTTGGACGCCATCAGCTGGATTCTTCTGGCCGCCGGCGGTTTCTTCGTGCTGGTCGGCGGCATCGGCGCACTGCGCATGCCCAATCTTTACACCCGAATGCACGCCGCCAGCGTGACCGACACCCTGGGCGCCGCGCTGGTGCTCGTCGGCATCATGGTCCAGGCCGGCCTGACGCTGGCGACCATCAAACTGGCGGCCATATTGCTGTTCCTGTTAATCACCAGCCCGACCTCGTCCTATGCCCTGGCCCACGCCGCCCTGCTCGCAGGTATCCAACCGGGTGCCGGTACTGCGGCAGACAAGGAAGACCGCGAATGACCGTCCTGTTCGGCGTATTCCTGCTGACCCTGTTGGTCATCACAGCGATTGCCATCGTGCGCACGAAAAACCTGTTCGTCGCCGTGATGCTGCTTGGCATATTCAGCCTGCTGATCGCGGCGAATTTCTTCGTACTGGACGCCGCGGACGTCGCGCTGACCGAGGCGGCGGTCGGTGCGGGTATCTCCACCGTGCTGTTCCTGGGCGCACTGGCGCTGACATCCGAGTTCGAACGCACGCCGACGCGGCGACGCGGCCTGTCGCTTGCCGTGGTCGTCTGCGCGACCCTTGTCGTGCTGTACGCCACCTTTGACAAGCCGACCTTTGGCGATCCAAACGCGCCCGTACACCAGCACGTGGCGCCCTGGTACCTGGAAAACGAACCCGAGTTGATCGACATTCCCAACGTCGTGACCGCCGTACTCGGCAGCTTCCGCGGTTACGACACGCTGGGCGAGGTCTTCGTGGTGCTTACCGCGGGCATCGGCGTACTTTTCCTGCTGTCAGCCAGGCCCGGCG
Organism: Lysobacterales bacterium; assembly: GCA_013042915.1. Classification (GTDB taxonomy): domain Bacteria; phylum Pseudomonadota; class Gammaproteobacteria; order Xanthomonadales; family SZUA-36; genus JABDPF01. The sequence goes on along the minus strand of JABDPF010000094.1, from coordinate 1,072 downwards.
CAGGTGCGCGAGGGCGCCAGGCCGCGCGCGACGGTTCGCGAATCGGGTTGCAGAACGACGTGATCCCACGCGTCGTCGGGCGCATGCTGGTGCCGTTCATCCTGTTGTTCGGGTTGTACGTCCAGTTCCATGGAGAATACGGTCCTGGCGGCGGTTTCCAGGCCGGCGCACTGATCGCTGCGGCGTTCATCCTTTATGCGCTGATCGAGGGCGAGGAACGAACGCTCGAAGTGCTTCCCCGTAACACCCTGATCGCGCTGGCGGCGGGCGGCGCCCTGCTCTACGGTGCGGTCGGAATCGCCGGCATCCTGATGGGCGCGGAGTTTCTCAACTACTCTGTCCTCGCCTCAGACCCGATCACCGGGCAGCAATGGGGCATTATCCTGATCGAGGCCGGCGTCGGCATGACGGTGTCCGGCGTGCTGCTGCTTGTTTTTCACGCGTTTGCCGCGAGGGACCAGGCCTGATGGAATTTCTCGGTATGTACCATTACTGGGTGTTCGCGGTGCTGCTGATGATCGGCTTTTACGCGGTGGTCGCCAAGGTCAATCTGGTCAAGAAGCTGATCGGCCTGTCGATTTTCCAGGCCGCGGTATTCCTGCTCTACATCACGATGGGCAAGGTCAGCGGAGGAACCGCGCCGATCCTGCCGGACGACGCGCCCGCCCAGCTGGTTTCCAACCCGCTTCCGCAAGTGCTGATCCTCACGGCAATCGTGGTGGGGATTTCCACCACGGCACTCGGTCTGGGCATCGTGGTGCGGATCAAGGAGGAATACGGCAGCATCGAGGAGAGTGACATCCAGGAGATCGATCGGCTGTGACGTCTCTCGAATTCCATCTGCCGGCGCTGCAGGTGGCGGTGCCCCTGCTGCTGGCCCCCGTGGTGGTGCTGCTACGCCCGCGCGGTCTGGCCTGGGCGGCGGCTACTGCCACCAGCCTGATGGCCCTCGCCATCGCGGTCGCGATGACCCAGGGCATCCTCGATGGCGAGGTTTACCGCTACGCGATGGGCGGCTGGGAACCGCCCTATGGTATCGGCTTACGGGTAGACCGCTTCAGCGCGCTCGTGC
>JABDPF010000088.1 GCA_013042915.1 Lysobacterales bacterium | reverse complement strand
CGCCTCCTAAGCGATAGGTCACACGTTCGAATCGTGTCGAGGGCGCCATTCTATTGGGGTGTGCTGCGTTCACATCGGCTACACTCCGGGTAACCGTTACAGGCCGGAGCAGTCTCCTGACCGCAGTCGTGTTCCGAGCCACGGGGCAAGGTCCAGAAAGTGAAGCAACGACTCCCCAAACCGTCGCAGATGTACTGGGCCGCGCGCACTGCCGGGTACGTGGCCGCCCAGCGGCGGGTTCCTTACCTTAAACCCGAACAGCTTCGTCGTTTGTGTGATGCGCGGGCGCGCTCGATGGTCGACCACGCCTGGCGGACCGTGCCGTTTTACCGCCGCGCAATGCAGGAACGGGGCCTGGAGCCGCGTCATTTTCACGGCGTTTCCGACCTCGGCCTCCTGCCCGTCGTCCACGGCCGCGACCTCGCTGATCGTCCGGAACACTTCCTCTCCAGCGCGTATACCCCCGACAACACCCTGGAACTGCTCACCTCGGGCAGCACGGGCCACAGCAAGCGGATCCATTGGGACAAGGCAGCCGTCTTCCAGGCCCATGCCGCCGGCCTGCGTCATCGAGAGGTGCTGGCCGGGTTCACCGGGCAACGAAGCGGTTACCGCCTGCTGATGGTGAACAGCGCCGGGAGCACCAACAGCGACGTCAGGGAATTCCACCAGCGGCACTCCTGGGTGCCAACGGTTGTCGACCCCCAAACGGTCTATGTGTCACCCAGAGAACCGTTCGAACAGGCGGTGCAAGCCATCAATGCGCACCGACCCGAGGTCGTGCGCGGCTTTGGCGCCTACCTGGGCGCGATCTACCGCTGGGCCTGGTCCGGCGGTTATCCAATACACCTTCCGAAAGTGATCTGCTTCGGGGGGGAGCACATGCACGAAGCCGACCGGCAGCTGATCGAGTCGGTATACGGTGTCCCGGTGATTACGTCCTACCAGTCCTGCGAAGCCATGCGGATGGCATTCCAGTGCAAGCGCGGCAGCGGCCTGCACATCTCAGCGGACCAGACTCACATTCGCGTGGCCGGTCCCGACGGTCACACCCTGCCCGACGGCGAAACCGGCCGCGTCCTGATGTCCAACCTCGTCAACCGTGCGACCGTGCTGCTCAACTACGATCTCGGCGACCGGGGCGCGATGTCTCCGGAGTTCTGCGATTGCGGAAGAACGCTGCCGATGCTCGAACGCCTGGAAGGACGAGACAACGATTTCGTGATCTTGCCCGGCGGACAAGTCGCTCACGGGTCAGCCGTCCTGAGCCAACTCTACCGGGTTCCCGGCCTGCTTCGTCTTCAATTTATCCAGCACAGTCACCGTGAACTCGAGGTCAAGGTGGTCTGCAATGACGACGTGGACTGGAACGAGATGCAGCGGGGGCTGGACAAAGCCCTGACCCGGGCGCTCGGGCCCCACTCGTTTGCGGTCACCTGGCGTCGTGTGAAACGCATCGAGCCGGGCCCCGGCGGCAAATACAAGTGCATGATCTCCAGGGTCCGCCCCGACACCCCGCCTGGTCGCTGATCAGGCTGCGTTGCTTTCTTCGAAGTAGTACAGCCCAACGCCCGCGGTGACCAGGTTCTTTCCGTAGCGCTTTTGTTCCCACGGCTCGATTTCGCGCATTGCGCGTTCTTCGTACTCTTCCAGCAGGCTACGCATGGCGCCCCGGAAGCCGTCCTGGTCCCCGGGGCTCAGGCGGAAAGTCCAGGCCTGGCGCTGGAATAGTCGTTCGTCACCGGCTGCCGCGTTGACGTTGAACTCGATGGTCGAAATGAGGTTGGCGATTGCCGAGAAGGCCGCGTTGATGATGTTCGGTTCGTCGTTCGACAGGTAGGGGGAATAGTGGTCGACCAGGAGCTTGAGCGTGCGGTTGGCCTTGTCCTGTTCAACGCTTCGCGTGTCGACCAGCCGCTTGATGATCGACTGGATGGTGATGCCGCGGGTCGGCACGGTCGAGCGAACCAGTTTCTCGAAACCCTCTCCCTCCTTGCCGTAGGTGAGCAGCTTGCGCCGCCCGATGTTGCTTGCCCATGTTTCGACGACCGCACTCTCCGGCGTCAACTCCGACAGGAATTTCGGCTCGTACTGGGGCTCACCCGCGTAGAGTTCTCCGCGAACGCGCGTGAGTGTTCGGGTATCGAGCCCCGTATGCAACGCCAGCTGAGTCAGCGGCACGTTCTTTCCCGGTCTCTTGGCCTGGAGCATCTTCTCGGCTTCATCGATGTAGATAAAACGGATCATCTCCTGCAGCTTGACCAGGGACATCCGGCCTACCAGGAATCGAATCAGCTTCCTGAAGACATTTTCCACAGCACGGGCGAGCAGACCGGCTTCCTGCAGGCGGTTGTCGCTCAGACGAGGCATGGCGCTCTCCATAATCACGTTTGCGGCAAGAAAAAGCCCGGACCTGCACGGCCCGGACCTTTCCGGTGACCGCTGATCGACTCGGTCCGCGCGTCCCGGCTGTACCCTCGTCAAGCCGGCACACCGATGCCGTATCACGGTCCAGGTGCCCCCTTGCATGGACAATATTGTCAAATAATGACATTGATGTCAATTTTTATTTTGGAATATTTGCCTGAAAAGCTGTAGGAAAAGCCAGAGAAAGGCGATGGGGAGAATCCCTGTCTGGAAGATAAACACGACGGCAAGCTGCAGAAAATGCTCGATCATTTCCGAGGTCCGCTCGCCGACGAGGGCCAGTTTGGCCTTGAAATCGAGCGATTCTCGCGTACTGTCGAGGCCGCGTCCCAGGGCATCGAAAAGGCCCGCCTCCCCGTCCTCTTCCGGAGCCGGCGCCGTGGCTTTCTCCAACTCATCGCCCGCCGATTCGATGACCCGTGTGCTCTCCTGATAGCGGTCGTCCAGGAACAGTTCGTAAACCGCCTCGTTGGCGATCATCGCAATGGGAACCGCAAAGCGCAGGAACAGCAAAAGCAGCAGCGAGCGCAACAGAAAGGTCTCGAGCCGTTCTTCGCTGGCAGGGTCCCGCCGCCGTCGGCGCCATCGAAACCCTAACCAGGCCAGGGCCATCAAGGCAACCATCAGCTTGATACCCCACCATTGACCCACGTCCAGCAAAACCTGCTGAACGCCCAGCGACAGAGTCGCACCGAGCATGATCCAGGAAAACCGCTCGATCAGGTCGTTAACCGGGTCCAGCACTTCGCCCGGCGTCAGTGTGACGCCAACGCCAGCGGGCTGCAGCGCCAACTCGGTTCCCTGGACCGCCGAGATCACGCCGTTGAGTGTGCGGGCCAGGGCGAAGGTCACCAGCGCGCGCTGGAACAGCCCCTCGTATTCACGCTCGGCTATTCGGTCGATCGGGCTGAAAGAAGACAACGCAACCAGGGCGACCAGGAGAACCAGCAGCCACCACTCGCGCCGGCGGCCGTTTGCTGGGGGTTGTTCCGGGTTCTCGGCGGTCATGCCATCAGTGTGCACTATACTCACCGCCTCATACCAGCAGCATGACCAGGACGCCCAAGGTGGTCAGGAACAAACCCCAGAACTTGCGCCAGCCGATGTGCTCGCGCAACAGCAGCCAGGCCAGCAGCACGATCCAGGCGTTGGAACTCTGGTTGAGCACCGAGGAAACGGATGCCGGGATGAGCTTGTAGGAATAAAGCCACATCATCATGGAAATGTAGCTCGCCAGGAGACTGGCAATGACGATGAGCCCCCAGGGCAAGGGTTGCTTGAAGCGCTGCCAGGTCTCGGCGAAGCGCCTGCGCGAGGCGAGATACAGCAGCATCCCGGTAATACCGCCCATCACGCGCAATTGAACCGTCCACAGGAAAGACCGGGTTTCGAGAATTTCCTTGACCATCACCACGCCCACCGCCATCAAGAAGACAGCAGCAATGCCCCAGGCCATCCCCCGCCGCAGATTGCCGACGTCGACCTGCTCGCGGTTTTCCTGCCACGTGACCAGCAGCAGACCCATCATGACCAGGATAAACCCCGCCACTTGCCACGGCCCGAGACGCTCGCCGAGGAACAGAACCGACAACAGAATCACGAACGGGCTGAGCAGGCTCGATACGATACCAATGCGCCCGGCGCCCACCAGGTGCAGCGCGCGCAGGTACCAGGTGTCCGCCACCGCGATACCGATATATCCCGAGAGGATAACGGTGACGAATTCCAGGGCGCTGTAACGGGGCAGCGTCAGGCCTTCGACCAGCCACAGGGTCGGCCACAGCAGCACGAAGGCCAGAATGACTTTGAAGAGGTTGGTCTCGAGCGCCGGTAAAGCGTTGCCCGCGCGGCGGAACAACACCACCGCCAATGCCCAGCCGAACGCCGAGGCGAGCGCGAAAAATTCTCCCAGGCCCATGGGTCAGCCGAATGCGCGGCCGGTGCTCAGCAGCCCGGGCGGGCTAATCGAGAACCGTGACCTTGAGCAACTTGACCGGCACCAGCGGGACATTTTCGGCGTCCAGGGCCTGGTCGTACCCGGTCTGCACGCCGGCCATTTCCATCACGACGTCCCAGCCGTCGATCACCTGCCCGAAGACGGCATAGCCCCAGCTACGGGCGTTCGGGTCGAGCGACTCGTTGTCGGCCAGGTTGAAGTAAAACTGGTTGGTGGCCGAGTGCGGGTCATCAAACCGCGCCATCGCCACGGTCATCATCTGGTTTTTCAGCCCGTTTCCGGACTCGTTGATGATGGGCGCATGCAGTCCCGGCTCCTCCAGGTTCTCGTTATAACCCCCGCCCTGCACGACAAAACCCGGCATGACGCGATGAAAAATGGTGTTGTCGTAAGCACCGTCAAGCACATACCGAAGAAAATTATTGGCGGTGATCGGCGCGCGGCGGCGGTTCAGTTCCACCACGACAGCGCCCATGCTGGTCTCGAGCCTGACCGAGGGAAAGGCATTGTCGGGCAGCACTTCGTCAGGGAAGCACTCGGGCTCGGCAGCGGCAGCCGAGACGCTCAGCAGCAGGGCAAGCAGGAAAAAGCGAGAGGATTTCATGGCGCAGGACTCTCTTGATCGGGCGAAGAGCCTATTCTAAAGCTTTTCGACCAGCGGCTTGATCTTGTTCGTCGCGGTCCTTGTCCACAGGAGCGGGCAGACGCCCGGTTTGGCGAAGGGCTTCACGCAGAAGGTATTCGATCTGCGCGTTGACGCTGCGCAAGTCGTCATCCGACCAGCGGCGCACCGCCTCCCAGGTCTTCTCGTCGATTCGAAGGGGAAAAGATTTTTTTCGTGGCATGGATCAACCTGTCAGCGCTCGAAGGACAGCGGGGGCCGCAGCCCCCGCCCCCCGGACTCAGCTGTAGAGCGAACCGGTGTTCACTACCGGCTGCGCGTTCTCCTCGCCGCAGAGTACGACCAGCAAATTGCTGACCATGCTCGCCTTGCGCTCTTCGTCGAGGTCGATCACGCCCTGCTCTTTCAGCTCGGTAAGTGCCATCTGCACCATGCCCACTGCGCCGTCGACGATCTGGCGACGCGCCGCCACGATGGCCTGCGCTTGCTGCCGCTTGAGCATCGCGCTGGCGATTTCCTGTGCATATGCCAGGTGGCTGATGCGGGCCTCGATAACCTCCACACCGGCCTTGTCGAGGCGGTCCTGAACCTCTACGCGCAATTTCTCGGCGATCGCCTGGGGATGGCTGCGCAGCGCCACTTCTTCGCCGTGGTGGGCTTCGTAGGGATAGCTCGTGGCCATGTTGCGCAACGCGGCCTCGGACTGGATCTGCACGAAACTCTCGTAGTCATCCACCTCGAACATAGCCTCGGCGGAATCGACCACCTTCCACACCACCACCGCGGCAATCTCGATCGGGTTGCCGGAACTGTCGTTGACCTTCATCTGCCCGCTCTCGAAATTGCGAACGCGCAGCGACACGATTTCCTTGGAATAGAAGGGGTTGGCCCAGCGCAACCCCGTCTCCCGAACGCTGCCCACGTAGGTCCCGAACAACTGCAGGACCTTGGCCTGGTTGGGGTGGACCATGAAAAAGCCCCCGAACAGGATCAGCAGCACAATGAGCGCCACAATGTTGGAGATGATCAGGGCAAGGGATTCCGCCTGTATGCCCTGAATCAGCATCCACACGGCGCCCGCTGTCAGCAAGGGCAACACGACCAACGCGATATACCCCGATGCGACCTTTCTGGTGATTTCCTGGATTAACATGAGCGATCTCCTTTTGATATCATTTATATACTATTTTGAATACTTTCGCAAAAAACGTCAGTGCCGGAAGTCACGGCCGCGATGGAATTTGATGCGGCTTGCCGGCGCCAGGCCCGGTCAGGGCGCGGCGACGATGATGGATTCCAGCGGGTCGAGCAGCCTGACCTCGGCGAACTTCTCGGCCAGGAAAGCGCGGGCTTCCGCGACCTCGTCGAGCGGGACCTGCACCGCGATTTTCAGCGGTGCGTCCAGGTACGCACGGACAACCGCCTCACCGGGACCCGGCTGGAAAAACCAGGCAGGGATGAACGCCACATCGACGTGCAGGCCTGCCAGGCCGGCGTCTTCGAAAGCCTGCGGGTCCATCACGGCATCACCGATGCGCAGCAGTCGCACCCCGTCGATTTCGATCAGGTGCGCGAAGTTTTCGATCCGGGCGTATTTTCTCTTACCGTGGCTGAGGCGGAACACCGTGATCCTCGCGCTTCCCTGTTGAACAACCACGGGACGACCCGGCTGCGGGTCGATTGCCTCGACACGCGGGCTGGTCGTCATGAACGTCCGGCACTTCTCTCGCATCAGCCCGATCACCTCCGCCGAGGTCACCAGGCGCGATGTGCTGCTTTTTTGCATGAAGTCGCAGGCGAACGCCGGCTGATTGTGGTCGTGGTGACGATGGCTGGCCAGGACCAGCGCGATATCGGCGAACGGCCCGGTGAGCCGGGCGAAGTCCTGGGCTGCCTGCGGCGGAAGGCCGGCGTAGATCGCATAAGGCTCGACCACCATGGCGTCGATCACGATGCGCGTCTCGCCGTCGCTGATCAGGGCGCCTGAATTGCCCAGCTGGGTGATTTCGACGTCGGCCCGAATCCCGGCTGCACCGAGTAGCAGCCCGACCGGCAGTGCGAGCCTAACGGCCGCCTGACTTGCGAAGCACATAGCGTATAACTCCCTGTTCCGACCCCGGCCCCTCGAGCACAAAGCCGTTTTTCTCCATGATGCGGATCGACCGCGTTCGATGCGGCATCGTCTCGGCGGCCACCTGCACGACGTTTCGATGCCCGAACGCCCATTCCACCAGGCGGGCCACCGCTTCGGTGGCGAATCCGCGGTTACGATAGCCGGGCAGGATCGAATAGGCAATCTCCACCGAACCGGCCGGGTCCGGCCGGCCCTTGAACTGACACAGACCTACGAGTATCGGGCGCTCCGATCCGCGAAGCAGTAAATACCAGGCCGACCAACCCTGCTCGGAGGGATCCAGCAGCTGGTTTTGCGCGACGCGCATCACCGTCGTGGAAAACAGCTCGGGCGGCCACTCGATCGGGACATCCGCTTCCAGCACCGAGGCGAGGTCCCGGGTTCCGGCCAAGTCTGACCCGATCAACTCCGGGCTGGCCGCGACCAGTGTCAGACGCTCGGATTCGAGCACCCGCAGCAGGGGCTTTGGCGCCGGGCCATCGATGCGCCTACGCCGCCTCATAGCCCGCCACCAGGTTTTCCCAGCATATGTCCAGTCGCTCCCATGCCGAGTTCGGCCAGAGTTTTTCCAGTGAGCGCCGCAGCCGATGAAGGTTCGCCGCAAACACGCGCCGGGCGCCCGGCGCGATCCGCGCGCGGTCGAAATCGATCAGGAAGACCTTGCCCGCCTCATTGACCAGGATATTTCGCGCGTTGAGGTCGGCATGCGTTACGCCGTGGTCGTGAAAGTTGCGGATGCAGGCGCCGATGCGGGTCCAGGCATCCGGGAGCCCGGCATACTCGAGCAGGCGATCGCCCACCGGATGGCTGTCGGGAATCCGCGCCATCAGCAGGCTACCCGTGTAGCCGATACCGCGCCGATCGACCAGGGCGGCAAAGGGCGCGGGTGCCGGGAGGCCCAACTCAGCCAGGCGCGCGAGCACCCGGAATTCCGACACCGGGCGGGACCGTTCCCAACCGGTAAACAGATAGCGCTCGCGTATGAACCGCCCCGGCAGGCCGCCGCGCAGATAGCGCCTGAGCACAGCATCGCCGAAGGGGGTGTCGAGAAACAGGGCTCGACCGCGTCCCGCCGCCTCGCCAGTTACCGCGCCCTGCCCGCTCCAGTACGATTCATCGAACAAAAACGCACCGGGCTGCCTGACACGGTCGGCATCATATACAATGAGGGATGAATCCTGTTGGAGGTTGCGGGGCTTCACTCGGAGTCATTGTGCGTTCGACCCGCGGCTTCGTCAAACAGATTCCGGCACGGGGGATGGGCACATGTTGCCACTGCAACGACAACCGGACTCGATCTGCATCCTGAGGCTATCGGCCCTTGGAGATGCCACCCATGTCGTGCCCACCGTGCGCGCCATCCAGGAATACTGGCCCGACACCCAAATCACCTGGATCATCGGCGCCCTGGAGCATCGCCTGCTTTCAGGACTGGACGGCGTCGAGTTCCTTCCTTACGACAAGCAACACGGCATGTCCGCCACCCGAGAACTCCACGAAATGCTGCGCAGACGCCGTTTCGACGTACTGCTGCACATGCAGGTTGCGGCCCGCGCCAACCTGTTGAGCTGCCTGGTACGCGCGCCGATCCGTGTCGGCTGGGACCGGGCGCGATCCCGCGACATGCACCATCGCTTCATTCGTGAAACGGTCTCGGCCGTGCCCCGCCAGCACCAGGTCCAAGGTTATCTCGAATTCGCCCGGGCGCTGGGTGTACCGGTCCGTGCACCGCGCTGGGACTTGCCGATCGAAGACGAGGCGCGCGCCTGGGTGACCGAGCAGTTGCCGGAAGACGCTCCGGTTTTGCTGATCAGTCCGTGTTCGAGCCATCCTCTTCGAAATTGGCGCGTAGAACACTACGCCCGCGTGGCCGATCACGCAGCACACGAGTCGGGCATGCAGGTCATTCTGTCGGGAGGGCCCAGCGAAATCGAGCGGGAGACGGCGGCCCGCATCGAGGGCGAGATGGCCGAAACGTGCATCAACCTGGTCGGCAAGGACACGCTGGAACGATCCAAGGCGCTCCTCGAGCGCGCGGACCTGGTCATCACACCCGATTCAGGGCCTGCCCATATCGCCTCCGCGGTGGGCACGCCCGTGATCGGCCTGTACGCGGCGACCTGTGCACAACGGTCAGGGCCCTACAACAGCCTGGATCTGTGTGTCGATCATTTCGAAGAAGCCGCCCTGAAATTCCGCAAAAAACCAGCCGAAGAACTGCGCTGGGGCACCCGGATCGAGGAGCCGGGCGTGATGGATCTCGTCACCCCCGACGAGGTCATCGCACGGATCGTTGCAGCCGGTTATTAAGCCGGGCCTCAGCCCCCCCGCGCTATCATTGAAATCGTATTTCATTGAACGGAGATCAGCTAATGAGCGATCACGACTGCTGCGGGATGGGCCGCGGTGGCAACTGCATTTGCCCTAAGTGCCAGACCCTCATCGCGCACCGGCAGGGTATCCGCTGCCAGGAGGAGCGCTGTCCCGAGTGCGGCGCCAAAATGCTGCGGGAGGGCTCGGATCACCACGCCCTCTGGCAACGCAAGCAGGCCAGCCGGACCGATTAAACAACCGCTACCTTCGCTGGGACCTGATCGCGTCGAGGCCTGAAGAAAGGTCGGCCACCAGGTCCTGGCGATCCTCGATACCCACCGACAGGCGCAACAGGCTGGGACCAATCCCGGCCGCCTGCTGGTCCTCCGCGCTCATGGCCGCATGGGTCATCGTGGCCGGATGGGCCACCAGGCTCTCCACGCCACCCAGCGACTCGGCCAGGGTGAACAACTGCAGACGTTCCAGCAAGGCGCATACCTGCTCCGGGCCCGCGTCGACTTCGAAGCTGACCATCGCACCAAAACTCTTTTGCTGCCGCTGGGCGACCTCGTGCCCCTGATGCGTTTCGATTCCCGGGTAGTAGACGGTCTTGACGCGGGGATGACCGGCGAGGAATTCAACCACCGAGTGCGCGTTCTCCGCGTGCTGGCGATAGCGAACGCCGAGCGTGCGCAGGCCTCGCAGGGCCTGGTAACTGTCAAACGGGGCGCCCGTCAGGCCGAGGCAGTTGGCCCACCACCCCAGTTCTTCGGCCAGGGCTGCTTCGCGGGCCACCACGGCGCCGCCCACCACGTCCGAGTGGCCATTGATGTACTTGGTGGTGGAATGCAGCACGATGTCCGCGCCGAGGGCCAGCGGGCTCTGGCCAAGCGGTGACAGAAACGTGTTGTCGGCCACCACGAGCGCGCCCACATCGTGCGCTGCTGCGCTGATCGCCTCGATATCGGTGATGCGCAGCAGGGGATTGCTCGGCGTCTCGATCCATACCATTCGAGGCTTCAGCTTGCGGATCTGCGCCCGGGCGAGGTCGGTCTCCCACAGCGGTATCCACTGGAGGTCGAATAGGCCGCGTCCCGACACCGAGGAGAACAGGCGATGACAGCCGCCGTAGCAGTCGTTCGCCGCCACCAGCGTGTCGCCCGGCTGCAGAAACTGAGTGGCCAGGTGAACCGCCGCCATTCCCGAAGCGGTCACCACGGCTCCCGCCCCGCCCTCCAGCAGGGTCAATGCCTCGGCCAACTGGTCGCGGGTGGGGTTTCCCGAGCGCGTGTAATCGTACTCGCGGGGCTCGCCATACCCCGCGAATGAGAAATTCGAGCTGAGGTACAGGGGCGGGATCACCGCCCCGTGCTGCTCGTCACTTTCCAGGGCGTAGCGGACGGAGATCGTGTCCTGCCCGGCGTTTTCGGGGAGCTTGCTCATGCGCTCAGGCGTAATCCTGGTAGGACTTTTCCTCGACAATCTGCGATCCGAGGTGCAGGTTCAATGTCCTCTTGACCTCGCAGCGCCTGTCGTTGGTGAAATAGACCGCACGTGCCAGCTCGATGAAGCGGTCATCGAATTCCTTGGCGCGTTCCTTGTCCCGGATGTCGTCTTCGATTTCCCACAGTTCTTCGTTGATTTTTTTCAGTTGGGCGTGCAGAGCGCGGATAGGTTCGTCGTCGTTGATCGCCTGTTCCCAGGTTTCCTGCAGGAGTTTCAGCTCGACCCGAACGTTGGCGACCTTTTGCGGGTCGCTCATGCGCTCGGACTTGATTTCAAGGATCGTGATCTTGTCCAGCACTTCGCCCGGCGAGACCGGTACTCGGATGTTTTCCATGAGGTCCTCCTCAGACCTTGAATCGATAGTCCCCATCCGGGTCGCGTTCGACATCCGGCGGGAAGTTCTGGTGCTTGTCGGCATAATATCGCTCGCGCGAGTCACCTTCCGACAGCTTGTTGTACGTGATGTAGAGCACGCGGCGGGCGTGCGGGGTGCGGTTGGGCGCCGAGCGATGCGGGGCGTAGGAATCGAAAAATACCGCGTCTCCTGGCTGGCAGTGCACCGGCAGGTACTCTGAATGACCGGTGTTCTCGTCGGTCAGCGGCGCCCACATTTCTCCCAGTATGCCCTGCCGGTGAAGCCCCGGGATCATCTCCAGGCTGCCGTTTTCCTCGTTGGTTTCATCGATCGCGATCATCGCGGTGATGTGCAGGTCGGCGTAGTCGTCCCATCCCGCCTGCACGTCCTGATGTTCCTTGAAGCCATCGCCGCCGGGCAGCTTGAAATTGATCTTGTCCTTGAACAGCACGGCTTTCTCACCGAACAGCTCGGAAACCGCCTGGACCATCCGCCGCCGCAGGATGAGTGCGGAGAACCCCTCGTGGAACGGCACGAAGTTCTCGATGCGGCACAAAATCCGCTCATCGTTTTGCCTGCTCCGCTCGAAGTATTTCCAGTCGCGGCCCGGTACTTCCGGTGAGCCCGCGACCTGGTCGGTCCAGCGACTGATGTCGGCTACTTCATCGGCAGAATACATGCCCCGGACCAGAAGGAATCCATCCCGTTGAAATTGTTCGACCTGCTGTTCGGTCAGTACGCGTTGCTGGTTCATGCTATCGCCTCGCCCAAGCGCTCTTGGCTACGGAAATCAGGTTATTGGTGGTCCAGTACAGCACCATCCCGGCCGGAAAAGTATAAAACAGGCCAAAGAACAGCACCGACAACAACACCATGTTGATGACCTGCTTGCGGCGCAGTTCAGGGTTCAGGGCCAGCGGCTTGTGCAGCGCGGATGCGATGAAAGACAGGCCGGTCATCAAAAAAGGCAGCAGGTTGAACTCGGCGCCGAAGAACGGCAGGCGAAATGGCATCGTCAACAGGTGGTCCGGCCGCGACAGGTCCGAGATCCACAAAAAAGACGTGTTCAAGAGGTGGATGTTCTCGGCGAGCATGTCGAACGCGCCGATGAACACCGGAATCACGACCGCTACGCCCATCATGCTCTTCAGGCTGTAGAGCGGGTGAACCTTCTCCGCCTTGTACAGGGCCAGAATCTGCTCCGACTGCTCACCGCCCTTGAACGCCTTCTTGATGCGCTGCAACTCGGGCGCCAGCCGGGCCTCGGTCTCGTTGACCTGCTGCTGGAAACGGTCGGCAATGCGGCTCAGTGGCGTCATCAGGATATTGACGGCGAGCGAGAGCGCCATGATCGCCAGGCCCCAGGACGGGATGGCCAGGTGGAGCCACGCCAGCAGGTGAAACAGCCCCAGGCAGATCCAGCGCAGCCAGGACCACAGACCGGCCCACATGATGTCGTCCAGATCGGTCGAGGCCTGTTTGAGAACCACGGGCTCGACCGGTCCGATGTAGAACGACCAGGCTCCGGGCTCCGCATCGATTGCCAGGGAGGCATCCTGCCGCCCCTCCCCCGTTTCGAGCCGGGCGCTGTTCAGGGCCGGTGGCGCGGCCAGCAGCGCCCAGTAGCGATTGCGGTAGCCGAGCCAGGCGCTGTCGGAGGCGGTGACCTCGGACTCTTCGTCATAACCCACCTGGGTGACGTCGTCGCCGACAACCAGGTAGCGGCTCTGCTCCAGCCAGGTTCCGAAACCGGCAGCCTCCCGCGGCCTGAACGAAATACCCGAGTTCAGGGCGAGCGGTCCGGGGACGTCCAGTTCGAGCTCGATGCGATAGCCGCGGGCGGGCACCATCCAGGCCAAGCTGGCGCCGGATGAATGCGAAAAATTCAGCCGGTAGCCCGCTTCGCCGCGTTGCGAATCGTACGACCAATCGCCCGTCGTGAACGCATCGACGCCGATCAGCGTGTGCTCCGCGAATTGCTGCAGCCGGGTCTGGTCGTCCGAACATGAGGGGAAGCATGCAATCGCGGTTTCCAGGTTTCCGGATTCGCTGAAGGTCAGCCGCAGGGTCTCGGTCGACACCGATGGGCCGGCGTGCAGCGGCGTCCACAGCAACAGGCCGAGCAACAGGGCTGCCAGTCCGCTACGCATCGTTCAATCCACTGCCGATACCGCGTTGCCGGTCGGCAAGGCGGGCCAGTTCCCTGGCGCCATCGGGCACGCTGTGACCGAGACGAAACACGGTGGTTTCACGCAGGCGGCGCATGTTGTCGCGGAACCGCCCCGGGTCGGCAAGCAGCCGCTCGATCGCCAACGCAGCCTCGTCGAGGCGGTCGGGCCCGATGACCTCACCCAGTTGCTCACGGATGTTGATCTCGATCGGTTCGATACCGAGTTCGCGCCACTTCGGGTTGCGGATGCGCGCAGGCACGTCGATGAACAACACCGGCTTCTCCAGTCCCATGCCGTATTCCAGCGCCATCGCCGACCAGTCGCAAATCAACAGGTCGGATCGCAGAATCGAATCGGTTTCGCCCTGCCGGCCCACGTACTCGAATCGCTCGTGACCCTCGAACGACCGGCGAAGCCTGGAAATGACTTCGGGGCTCTGCCGCACGCTCTGATAGTGCGGCCGCATGATAACGCGGTACCCCGCCTGGAGCAGCACGGTGATCAACGCTTCGCCACAGGTATTGAAGATGGATGTCTCGCCCCAGGTCGGTGCAATCAGCACGGTGGGCATATCGCCCGACGCTTTGCTCACCGGGTGCGCCTTACCTTCGGCAATCACTTCCTCGAGTCGGGGATGACCGTATTCGAAGAGTTCTTTCCCTGACAGGCCCGCCAGTTTTTCGCGCCGCCGGATTTCCTCGACCTGGTGTGGCCCGGCGCAAAACAGGGTGTCGTAGTGGTCGAACGAGTCGGCGTTGTCGACCATGTGCGTGCTGCCCATGCTGTGAAAGAGGTAAACGTAGTGAACGGGCTTCAGCGAGCGCTTCAACTGCAGGTTCTGCAGGTCCATCATCGTGAGCACGAACAGGTCGGACGCGTTGACCTGGAAAAAGATCGTCAGGAACAGTCCTTCGGGGATGCACAACGCAATGTAATTCGCGTGTCGGCGGTCGAGCCCCGGGTCACCGGGGTCCGAGGTCACGTAGGTCGTCTTGCGATCGAGCGCGCCGTTCAAGGTCTCGATCAACCCGGAAAACTGGTGCCAGTCCTGGCCACTCTCGGAGTAGATGACGAGATTACGCCACTCGGGCGGCAGTTTCTTGAATCGGCGCCAGGCCTTCCAGGCGGGAAAGAACGCCATGATCTATTACTCGGAATGGTCCCGCGTTGAGGTGTTGTCTTTCTTGTCCCGGCCCAGCAGGGCCTTGATTCGATACCAGTAGGTTTTAACGGCCAGCGCGACGGAGGCAAAGATGCCGACGATCGCGGACACGACCATGCTGCCGGTGCTCGGATCCAGGTAGGCAAACGCCGTCGGCGACGACGTCAGCAGGATGACCGCCACGATCAGCAGGTAGGTCTTGGGCATGTGCTTTCGAATGTTCATCCGTCCCGTCCTTCTCCGGTTAGCCGCGCATTTTAGCACCGATCAGCGCTTGAACACCGTCTCGATTGCGGCCAACAGGCGACCGATATCGTAATCGGTGATGTCGCCCATCGTGGAAATCCGGAACATTTCTTTTTCCAGCCCGCCCTGCCCCGCGTAAATCACGAACCCCCAACGCTTGAGGCCGTCGTGGATGGCCACGTAATCAGAGCCTTCGGGAATGCGATAGGCGGTGAGCACACAGGACGAGGCATCTTCCTCGAGCAGGGGTTGAACATCAAAACCGGACAGGCCGTCGCGCACCTGCCGGGCGAGCTTCGCGTATCGCGCCCTGCGCCCGCGCCAGCCGCCGTGCCGCTCGAGTTCACGCAATGCCTCGCGCAGGGCCAGCAGGCTGTTGACCGGGGGCGTGAACGGCGTTCCCTGCTTGTCCTGTTTCTCCAGCCATAGTGGCAGGTGCAGGTACAAGCTTCGCGGGGGCTCGACTCCCTTGGCCAACGCGTCCCGCCGGGCGACGACGAAACACAGTCCGGGAATGCCGTGAAGGCACTTGTTGGCCGTTACCGCGCAGCCCGCCAGTGCCGGTGAATCGAAAGGCATGTCCTCGGCGCCGAAACTGGATACGGTGTCCAGCAGGAGGTGCACACCGTGCGCCTCGCACAGCCCGGCCAGCTTACTCGCATCGTTCAGGCGGCCGGTCGTGGTTTCGTGGTGTACGGCCGCGAGGTGGCTGAAGGTGCCCGAGGCGAGCGCCGCTTCGAGACGTTCGTAGTCGATCGGATCCTGCCAACCGTGCTGAACCTTTTCATGGGCAATGCCGTGAATCTCGGCGATGCGACTGATCCGCTCGCCGTAAACGCCGTTCTCGACGACCAGCAGACGAGCCTTGCGCGGAGCGAGCGACGTGAGCATGGCTTCCAGGGCCGTGGTGCCGGAGCCACCCAACAGAACCGCGGCCCAGCGCTCGTGATCGCACCCGTAAACATCGAGAAGCGCCTGGCGGAGCTCGTCCTGCAATTCGAAATATTCGGGTTCGCGGTGGCACAGGTCGTTGCTGATGGCCGCTTTTCGAACGGCATCACTCAGGCTGACGGGGCCGGGATTCAAAAGAATGCATCGCATGGCTTGGCGTCCGTCTAAAATCCGGCGGCCGCACGGTACCAAAGGGTGACCGCGGCCGCTATCTCGAACAGCGTGTAGACCAATTCGCCGTTGCGAAGCATCGACTGGCGCAAATCCCAACTGGCGTCCTGGTTTGCGCGCCAGCGAAAGCTCGTCGGCAGCATCGCGGCCCGTCCCTGGCTCCATTCGCGCCACTCGTCTCCGAACAGCTTTTCGAGTTTGTGGTCCTCGTACCGGATGGCCGCGGGGTAGTAGAACAGGAAGAAGAATGCCACCAGGGCGATCACCCACGGATTGGCGCAGGCAAGCGTGAATCCGCCCAGGATCAGGAAGTTTCCGAGATACAGGGGATGTCGGACCAGGGAATAGGCCCCCGTGCTCGCCAGTTTCTTGTTCTTGTAAATAACCCCGGCCGCGTAGATACGCCAGGCCTGCCCGATCGCCGCGATCACGAAACCGGTCACGATCCGCCACTCACCGGCCGGCTCGGCGAACCAGGCGCAAACCCACAGCAGCAACAGCCCCAGGCCCTGGCGCGACAATTCGTGGTAGCGAAGCCGGTCGATGACGCCCAGCAGGCCGTCGCGTTTACCAATTCTTTCCACTCGGCTCGAAACCATGTACTCGCTCCTCGATGTCAGGCGGTATTGTACTGTGAAACCTGCGATCAGGCTCCTATAGACTGGCCCAGGGAGCCTCGGCGCCGATATGGGTCATCAGCCGCTGCTTGACCTGGCGCGGACTGACGTTCGGGCGGGGCAATCCCTCGGGCACGCCGCGGCGCGTTCTAAAGTGAAGCAGCGCCGGGCCGCCTTCGTCATCCAGGAAGGTCACCAGTTGTCGACGGCTTACACCGGTTGACGCCTTGCGGTAAGCGCAGGCTCGGGCTACCCCCGCAAAACTGATCGCCGGGCTGACCGTTGCCTGGCCGCCGGTCGATTCGTGCACGCCGTTGTCCAGCAACAGGTGCCGGAAGTTCTCGCCACCGTATGCCCCGATCGTGGCCAAATTGCCCATGCGCATCAGCGCCGCACCGTCACCGTCCACCACCATCACCTTCCGGTCCGGCAGGGCCAGCGAGAGGCCGAGGCCCATCGACGATGCGCAACCCATCGATCCCACCATGTAGAGCTGGTTGGGGCGATCGGCCAGCGCGAACAGCTCCCTGCCGGTGTAGCCGGTGCTGCCGATCACGGTGGAATCGTTCTCCTCCGTCGCGGTGATCACCTCGCGCAGGGCTTCCTGGCGTGTCATTCGAGGCTCCCCGGCGGGGTCCGCCTCGAGCGCGGACGGTTCGCTTGGCGGATGCCAACGGCTGTTCAATCCGGCCTTGGCCACGGTTCCTTTTTTCATCACGAGGGCATAGGGCAAGCCGCTTCGGTCCATATTCCACTGCGCCACCGTCAGGGCGCCTTCCACCTCGTCGGACGAGCGTGGAAACCAGGCCCAGGGAATCTGCAGGCTGTCCAGGATTTGCCCGGTGATCTGGCCCATCAGCTCATGCTGGGGCTCGTCGGCAAGCCCGGGTTCGCCGCGTAACGTGACGATCAGCAGGATGGGAAGGCGAAACACCCAGTTCAGCGAGCTCAGCGGGCTGACCGCATTACCCAGGCCGGAGTTCTGCATCAGCGCCACCGCGCGCCGGCCCGCGAGCGCGGCCCCGGTCGCGATGGCCACCGCGTCGCCTTCGTTGGCTGCCGACACGTAGTTCATTTCGGCGTCGTCGATCACGCTGTTGATGAAAGGGGTCAGGAAGGAACAGGGCACGCCGGCCCAGGTCGCGTAGCCGAGCTCTTTTGCCGGGCCGATGAAGTCGCCCGCCTCGATCACGGCGCCATCTCGTGGTGCGCGAAATCGCCTGCGCGTGACAGGTCGTGCACGTCGTTGATGTCCATCCAATGCCCGGAGATGTACTGCACCTCGGGAGCGTGACCGTGCTCAATCAGGTGGTTGATCAGGTCGGGTATTCCCAGCCGGTCGAAGTCGGGGCGCTCGCGAAGCCGTTCCATCGCGTCCCGCAGCTGAGCCCTGCCCTCGCCTCGAACCCGCATCATACCCACCCAGCAACCATCCGGCGGACGACCGTCGATTCCGTGCCCGCCCAGTTGCTGCAGCACAACCTCCTGGCGGTACACCGACCGGTTGTCGGGAGCGGAACACCAGGCCAGGTCGGTCGCATTGTCGCTGGCGACGCCTTCGCTCGAATCGACCACCGCGACCAGGTCGCCCTCGCGCTCCAGCAGGATGTCGAGAATGTAACCGCGAAACAGCAAGTCACCGTATACGATGAGGGTATCGCCGCCGATCCGGTCGAGGGCGCGGTCCAGCGAGGCCAGTTCGTCACTCGCCTCCCAGCCCTCGTTGACGACCACGTCCAGTCCGGCCACGTCGATCGCGTCGGCCCGGTAACCGCCTACCACGGTAATTTCGTTGATACCCACACGCTTGAAGCGGTCGACCATTCGCCGCAATACGGATGTTCCGGCCACCGGGATCATTGCCTTGGGGCGGTCGGTAGTCAGCTCATCGAGGTCACGCCCCCGACTCGCGGCCAGCACGACGGCCGACGTCTCGCGCCCAGCCGGCCGAGCATAGCGTTTTTCGGCCTCGATCAATTCGTCCGCGCCCTGCAGGCGGAAGATTTCCGAGACAGTGGCGACACGGCCCTCGACCTCCAGCAAGGATTCGGTGTCGTGGATCGCGCGGGCCGTGGCCTGCATCGCCCGAATCGACGAGCGGACCAGGTGATTGGCCCAGATCACGAGGCTTATGCGATGTCTACGAAACACCTCGGTCGGTGTCGCGTAGTACTTGGTGGGCACGATCACCAGCGGGCAACGATCGTCCCACTCACGAGCAAACGCCAGCACTTCGTCCGCGCTGCTCTTCTTGCTGTGGATCAGGATGGCGTCGGCGCCGGCCACGCGGTAGGCCTCGGCGCGCCTCAAGGCTTCTTCCAATCCCCAACCCGCGATCAGGGCCTCGACTCGGGCCACGATGCTGAAATCGTCGTCGGACTGCGCGTCTTTGCCGGCCTGGATTTTTCCGCAGAAGGTGGCGACGTCCTCGAGCTCCTGCTTCTCGCCCTGGATGAAGCTGTTGGTCTTGGGAAACAGCTTGTCCTCGATGCACACGCCGGCAATATCCCGCTGCTCGAGCTTGTGCACGAGCCGACGCATGTTGTTGAAATCGCCATACCCGGTGTCGCCATCCAGCAGGATCGGGATCGAGGTGGCATCCGACATGAACTCGAGGGTATCAACCACCTGTGTCCAGCTCAGCTCGTTGTTGTCGCGCACGGCGTGTTGCGCCGAGAGCGCAAGCCCGGAGCCCCAGATGCCCTTGAAACCGGCTTCCTCGACGATACGTGCGGCCAGGCCGTTGTGGGCTTCCATAATGAACTCGGTTTGAGAAGAAGACAATAAGTCTCTGAATTGACGTGTTTTCTTCATTACTCAAAACTCCGGATTCTGCGCCCGGATGGCCGCAAGGACGACATCCCGGGCGCGCTCGACATCTTCCGGGAAATCGATTTCTACCCAGGGCAGACCGGTGATGTCCTCGAAGCCGAACGCGAGCGGGCAGGACAACAACACGTCGCGCAGCACTTCCTCGTGCGGGGCGTCGCCCAGGCCTTCCGATTCGTAACGGGCGCATTCGTCAGCGATGCACTCGGCCGCCTTCGGGCCGAACCGGAAGAAACCGACCGATTCGCCCAGCCCGTCGTACTCGAGTCCCGCGGGCAACTGCTTTCTGAAATCGACCAAACGGTTTTCATGAAGGGCGATCTTCACCGGCTCGTCACCCGCTTCGAATTCCCGGTCGAGCAGGAAACAGTTCTCGATGGGTGAGTCGAGCAACCTTTTCAGGATGCCCGGATGGAACAGCACATCCGCGTCCATCACCAGCACATCCTTGCCCGAGCGCAGCGTCTCGCTTGCCGACAGCAGGCTGAGAACACTGCCGAGTTCGTATCGCGGATTGAAATGAAAGGCAACGTCCGGACGTGAATCGAGGGTCGCGATGTGGTCGATGATGCGCCGCGCATCGTAACCGAGGACCAGGTCCACCGAGCGGACACCGAGTCGGTTCAATTGGTCCAGATGGCGCGCGATCAGGGTCTGGCCGCCAAACTCGATCAGGCACTTCGGCAGCTCGTCCGGGTTCTCCATGGCTAGCCGGCTACCCCGTCCGGCCGCGAGGATAATCGCGTGTGTCATAGGCGGTCCTGTTTTTCGATCATTGTACCGTGAACCGACACCGCTATGCCCGTGCCCGACTGCAGTGTCGCTTCCTTCCCCGGGCGATCCCGCGTCGCCCTCCTCAAGCGCGGATTGACGCGATCCAACGCCGCACTCGCTGCTCGAGGATGTCCAGGGGCATCGAGCCGCCGGTCAGCACGACGTCGTGGAATTCGCGGATGTCGAAGCGATCGCCCAGTTCGGTCTCGGCCAGCGCCCGCAGCTCCAGGATCTTCGTCATGCCCACTTTGTAAGAGGTCGCCTGCCCCGGAATGATGAAGTAGCGCTCGATCTCGGCTACCACGTCACTCTCGGCCATGCCGGTATTGGCCCGCATGTAGTCGATGGCTTCTTCGCGAGACCAGCGCGCCCAGTGGATACCGGTGTCCACCACCAGGCGGACCGCGCGAAACAGCTCGGCCTGCAGGCGGCCGATGTTGTCGTAGGGGTCTTCGAGCAGACCCATTTCCTTGGCCAGCCGCTCGGCGTACAGCGCCCATCCCTCGGAGAACGCCGGGAACGGGATCAGTCGACGGAAGAAAGGCAGGTCTTCCTGCTCGCGCTGTATAGAGATCTGGAAGTGATGCCCCGGCACCGCCTCGTGGTAAGTCAGCGTGCGCATGCCGTAGGTCGGCGTGGCCTTGATGTCGTAGAGGTTGGCGTAGAACATGCCCGGCCGCGAACCGTCCATGGCGGCCGGTGAATAATAGGCACCGGGCGAGGTCTTCTCCTTGAACTCCGGCACGCGGTCTACTTCGACCACGGCTTCAGGGATGGTCTCGAACCAGGGATCTAGCCTGGCTTCGACGTCTTCGATCATGGCCGTGTAGTCGGCCAGGATCTGGTCACGCCCCTCGCCGCTGTCTGAATAATAGAAGCGGTCCTGCTCGGCCATCTCGTTGATTGCAGCGGTGAAGCCGCTGAAAACATCCCAGCCCTCGGTGGCGAGAATGTCCAGGATCTCGCCCTGGATGCGATCCACCTCGGACAGGCCAACCCCGTGGATGTACTCGGGGCTGTAGTCCGTCGTCGTCATCAGGCGCAACGCCAGGCGGTAGTAGTCGTCGCCGTCAGGCAGGCTCCACGCGCCGTGGTTGTACTGCACCTTGTCGTCCAGCGCCACGAAGTGCTCGATCAGGCGGCCGTAGGCCGGGTATACCGTGGTTTCAATCGCGGTCCTGGCCTCCCTTGCCAGGCGCTGCTGCTCATCTTCAGGCAAACCTGCTTCTTCCATTTTCTCCAACAGGGCGACCATCAGGATGCCCTCCTCTGCCGGCGTGTTGACAAAGGCGTCCATCTCTTCGAGTACCTTGGTCACCACAAACTGGGGCGGGTGGATGCCCAGGTCCTCCCGGTGGCGCAGGCCTTCCAGCACCTGGTCGAACTTCACGCCCACCGCGTTGAGGCGCGAGACATAGTCCTCGGCGTCGGAAACGGAATGCACCTGGTGGGTGGATTCCATGAAGGACGGGAAATTGTTCTGAACGCCAAACATCTGGTTCACGGGGAAGGTGTGGAAACGGAATTTTTCCCCTTCGACCACGGCACCCATCATGCTGACCGCGATTTTCTTGGAAACCAGGTCCCCTTCGGACAGGTCGTCGTCCTCGTAGCTGAGCAACACGTCATACGCATCTTTCATCTGCTGCATGAACCGATCGCCGGCCGCCAGGCTGTCGTCGTCCAGCTTTGCGTTGTGGCCGGTGATGCCGATAGGCTCGAGAACCCTCAGGCTGCTGAGCATCTGCGGGCTGTCCAGCATGATCTGCATCATCGTTCGGGCGAAGAACAGGTTGATGTTGACCGGCTTGAAGTACCAGGTGTGGGCCAGGAACAGGCCGCCGGCCACGATTACGACCAGCAGCAAGGTGCCGGTGATTTTCAGCAATCTTTTCAAAACGCGCATGATGGGTCTGTCGCCTCGGGAAATCTCAATGGGTCTACCGATTCTAACCGACGCCGCGCGGACGAGCATAGGCCCGGGTGTTGTTTCGCGAAGCGAAGAATCAGGGTAAATTGGCGTTATCGATAACGCCTGGACCACGCATCATGAGCCGAACTGCCAAGGACGCCCAATTCGTACCGCTACGGGTAGCGGTCATCACCATTTCCGACAGCCGAACGAGAAGCGACGACGGCTCTGGCGACTACCTGTCCGATTCGCTCATGACCGAGGGCCATCGCATCGCCCACCGGGAGATCGTGAAAGACGACAAGTACGCACTCCGGGCCGTGTTCTCCGCCTTGATCGCCGACGATGACGTGGACGTGATCGTCAGCACGGGCAGTACGGGGCTGACTGGACGAGACATCGCACCCGAGGCGATCGAGCCCTTGTTCGACAAGGCCATCGACGGCTTTGGCGAGCTGTTCCGCGCCGCCTCCCTGACGGACATCGGTGCCGCAACCATCCAGTCCCGCGCCTTTGCCGGGCTGGCGAACGCCACCGTGATCTTCTGCATGCCGGGATCACCTGGCGCCTGCCGAACGGCCTGGGAAGTAGTCATCAGGCCCCAGCTGGACGCCCGGACCCGCCCCTGCAACCTGGCCAACCTGATGCCGCGGTTCAAGGAAATCTGACGGGCGCGTGGTCAGCCCTCGAGCTCGGACCAGCGGTTGTACGCCGTCTCGAGCCGTGAATCCACCTCGGCCAGTTCTTGCGTCACGCGTTGGGCCTCTTCAAAGTCCGATTTGAATAATTGCGGGTCCGACAGGACGGCCGCCAGTTCTGCCTGGCGCTGTTCCAGCGCTTCGATCTCTGCGGGCAGGCTGTCCAGCTCGCGTTGATCCTTGTACGACAGTTTGCGGGCCTTTTGTGCGTCGGGCTTGCCGCTTGCGCCCGTCTTCCCGCGCGACACTGAGGATGGAGCCTCGCTGGCCGGTACCTTGCGTACTTCGAGCAGCGCACCGCCACGCGCCTCCCAGTCGCTGTATGCGCCGACGTGCTCGCTGATGCCGCCCTGGCCGTCGAGCACGTAAAGGCTGGTCACTACGTTATCCATGAATTCGCGGTCATGGCTGACCAACAGCACGGTGCCGTCGAAGTTCAGTAACAGTTCTTCCAGCAGTTCCAGGGTCTCGATGTCGAGGTCGTTGGTGGGTTCGTCAAGCACCAGAAGATTGGCCGGTTTTGAAAACAGCCGTGCGAGCACCGCCCGGTTCTGCTCGCCACCGGACAGGGCCTTGACCGGCATCCGCACGCGGTCCGGGCTGAACAGGAACTCACCCAGATAGGAAATGGCGTGACGCTTGCGACCATTGAGCTCGATGAAGTCCTGGCCGCCACAAACGTTATCGATCAGGTTTTTCTCGCCGTCGAGGTGACCGCGTAATTGGTCGGAATAGGCGATTTCAAGCCGGGTTCCAAGGGTCACCCGGCCTTCGCTGGGCTGAAGATCCCCGAGCAGGATTCGGACCAGGGTGGTTTTCCCCGCACCGTTGGTACCAACGATGCCGATACGGTCCCCCCGCCGAACCAGGGTAGAGAAGTTGCGGATGATTTCCTGATCGCCGAATCGGTGACCTACGTTCTCCAGCTCGGCAACCCGCTTGCCTGAACGCCCGGAAGACTCCACGCCGAAGCTGGCCGTTCCGCTGCGCTCGCGGCGTTCCCTGCGCTCGCGACGCATGGCTTCCAGGGCCCTTACCCGGCCCTCGTTGCGGGTCCGCCGGGCCTTGATGCCCTGCCGTATCCAGACCTCTTCCTCGGCAAGCTTCTTGTCGAAAAGTTCATTGGCCCGTTCTTCGGCTTCAAGCTGCTGCTCGTTGAAACGCAGGAATCCCCGGTAATCCCCCTGCCATTTTGTCAGGCGACCGCGATCGAGTTCGGCGATGGAATTGGCCACGTTCTGCAGGAATTGGCGGTCATGGGTGATCAGGACCAGGGCACCGGAAAAGTTGCGCAGCTGTTCCTCCAGCCATTGTATGGCGGGAATGTCCAGATGATTGGTGGGTTCGTCCAGCAGCAGGAGGTCGGGCTGGCTCACCAGGGCCTGGGCCAGCGCCACGCGCCGCCGCCAGCCGCCCGACAATTCCGTCATCGGCGAATCGCTTGGCAGGGACAACTGGCTGATGGTGGTCTCCACGCGTTGCTGCAGGGTCCAACCGTCGACCGCTTCCAGGCGGTGCTGTACATCGGCCAGCTTGGCGAGATCGGGCGTCTCGTCCTGCAGCAGATGATGGTATTGCGCCAGCAGATCGCCCGTATCGGCCAGGCCGTGGGCAACCACGTCATAAACCGTCTGCCTGTCCGCTACCGGCAAGGTCTGTTGCAACCACGCGATCCGCGTGCCCGGCCGCAGCCAGTGCTCTCCCTCATCCAGGGCCACATCATTGGCGAGGACCTTCAACAAAGTGGTCTTGCCCGCACCGTTGCGCCCCAGCAAACCGATTTTTTCACCCCGCCCAATGGAAAAGTCCACCCCATCGAGCAAGGTGAGCGTGCCGTAGTGAACACTGGCGTTATCGATACGTAGCAGGGGCATGGGGCGCGAGTGAGAAAGAAGGGTCAGGCATGCAGTTTACTTCAAGCGAGACGCTTGAGCAGCGCAAGATGCCGGGCTCGCGGCCCGGT
>JABDPF010000078.1 GCA_013042915.1 Lysobacterales bacterium | reverse complement strand
GGTGGCGTCATCCAGAATGATGGCGGTATAGACGGTCCAGTCGACGCCCGGGTCGGCGTAAATCGCACCGCGGCGATCCTTGGTCACCAATTCCATGCCGTCGGTCGTGACCGCGGGCGTGTCATCGTCGGCGGTCGTCAGGCCGGGGAGGGCGAGCAGGAATAGCCCGGTCAGCCCTGCAATCAACAAGTGTTTCATCATCGTCACCTTTTTCTGTTCATCAATTCGCCTGGGCGGCCTGCAGGCCCTCCCGGAGCTCGCGAGCCCAGGCCTTGAGCATCAGTCGGAATTCCTTCGTGTTGGAAACCGAGTTGGCCCACTGCATGTATCCGCGCCTCGGTGCCTCCCGGTGATCGCTGAAGACGCCGATGAGGTCGCCGGTTTCGCTGTCGTGCAAATGAAGCTTCAGCGTCATGCGGCCAGCGGTCTCGACATAGCTTTGCTGGATACCCGTCGCATAGCGGGGGTCGGGGGCGTAGACGTCGAGATCAACGATGTACGGCGTGATGCGCAAGGTACTCTCGCTGACCTGCTCGGTGATGGAGTAACCTCCTTTTTCCGTCAGTTCCTTGGTAAACACGTCATCAAAAACCTCGGCCATGGCCGTGCGAATACGGTCCATGTCCTTGCTGCGAATCTTGGAAGGCTGGTTCCTGTTCTGGTCACGCTGCCAGTTTTTGCGGAACGCCACGGTGGCCTCATCGATGATGACGGCGTCGTAGCTGTTCCAGTCCACGTCAGGCGCGCGGTAGATTTCCTTGTGGCGGGTTTTCTCGACCTGCTCCAGGCCGTCGAGCGAGACCTCGGGTGGCAAGGTCTCGGCTTCGGCGTGAGCGGCGGTGGGCGTTGCGACCATGGCAAAAATCAGGGTCATTGTCGAAATTCGTCTGTTCATGGGCTGACTCCGGCATCAATTTCCATACATCGTTTATTTATACAACATCAGACCGCCGTAGTTCGCGGTGTATTGCGCTTTACCGATGCAATTCCGAGACTAACGGCCCTCGATAGTCTCTGCTTGACGAATTCGGACAGTCGCTTGCCCGGCTCCGGCGCTCCCGGATCGCCACGCGGATCGATAGCGCCTCCATGATCCACCTCATACGATCTGTGAACCGAAAGGTGGTACATTTCACAGGATATCCATCACCGACAGGCCAAGATGATCATGAACAGACGAATCCCCCTCAAAACCTTGCTGGCGGCCAGCCTGGCCGTGGCGCTGATCGGCTGCTCGGAGCAGGGCGAGCAGGCCTCGGAAACCGAGTTGACGTCTGCTGACGAACCCGTGGCAGAGGCGCCCATGATGGCCGACGACACGACGGCCCCGGAAGCGATCAACCCGTTCTTCACGGAATGGGATACGCCTTACGGCATTCCGCCGTTCGACGCTATCGAGGGAACGCATTACGCTCCGGCTTTCGAGAAAGGCATCGAAGCGCTTCGGGCCGACATCGCCGCCATTCGTGACAATGCAGACGCACCGAGCTTTGAAAACACGGTCGAGGCGCTCGAGACGGCGGGGCCACTGCTGACTCGGGTGATCAACGTCTTCAGCAACATCACCAATACCGAGAGCAACGATGCCCTGCAGGAACTCGAAGTGGAGTTCTACCCCCGCCTGACCAAGGAGCAGGACGCCATCCTGATGGACGCCGACATTTTCGCGCGCGTCAAAGCGGTTTATGACGATCGCGCAAACCTCGGTCTGGACGGCCAGGAAATGCGCCTGGTCGAGTTGACCCACCGCGACTTCGTCCGGCGTGGCGCGATGCTCGAAGCCGACGCCAAGGTGCGCGTGAAGGAAATCAATGCGCGCCTCTCGGAACTGAACACCGTGTTCGGGCAGAACCTGCTCAAGGAGACCAAGGCATTCGAACTGCAGGTCTCCGACGAGGCTGAACTCTCCGGGCTTCCCGATAACATGATCGGTTCGGCCCGCGCCAAGGCCGAGGCCAAGGGCAAGGAAGGCTGGGTCTTCGGACTGGATCGCGGCACCTACGAAGGCTTCATGACCTTCGCCGACAACCGCGAGCTGCGCAAGCAGATGAACCATGCTTACCGGGCCCGCGGCGCCCAGGGCAACAGCCAGGACAATCGCGACGTGCTCGCCGAGGTCGCCAAGCTGCGCGCCGAGCGTGCCCAGCTGATGGGCTATCCCAACCACGCGTCCTACGTGCTCGAGACCAACATGGCCAAGACGCCCGACAAAGTCGAATCGTTCCTCGACGAGGTCTGGCAGCCGGGCCTGAACAAGGCAGAGCAAGAGCTGGCGGAGATGCAGCAGATCGTGCAGGAGGAGGGACATGATTTCCTGATCGAGCAGCACGACTGGTGGTACTACGCCGAGAAGCTGCGGCAAAAGAAATATTCCCTCAACGAAGACGAGGTGAAGCCGTATTTCGAGTTGGGCAACGTGCGCGACGGCGCTTTTTACGTGGCCAACCGCCTGTTCGGCGTGACCTTCGAACCGCTCGAGGACGTGCCGGTATGGAACGACGTCGTGCAGCCATACGTTGTCAAGGACGCCGATGGCTCGCTGCTGGGCGTATTCATGCTCGATTACTACGCAAGAGACTCAAAGCGCGGTGGCGCCTGGATGAGCACGTACCGCGACGCGACCATGGTCGATGGCGAGACCGTTCGCCCGATCGTGACCAACAATCTCAACGTGGCGGTACCGGCCGAGGGTGAACCCACCCTGCTGAGCTACGACCAGGTCGAGACCCTGTTTCACGAGTTCGGCCACGGGCTGCACGGCCTCCTGACCCAGCAGCGTTATACCCGCTTCTCGGGCACCAACGGCACGCCGCGCGATTTCATCGAGTTCCCGTCGCAATTCATGGAACACTATGCATCCCAACCCGAGGTGCTGGCCGTTTATGCCAGGCACGCCGATACGGGCGAGGTAATTCCGCAGGCGCTGGTCGACAAGATCATTGCGGCCAGCACTCACAATCAGGGCTTCATGACCACGGAGTACATCGCCGCCTCCAAACTGGACATGAGCTGGCACACACTCGCTCCCAACGAGGCCGCCGCGGTCGAGGACCCGACGAAATTCGAGAACGAGACCCTGGCCGCTTACGGTAAGCCCGCCCAGGTCGAGAGCCGCTACCGCAGTCCGTACTTCTCGCATATCTTCGCGGGCGGATACTCGGCCGGTTACTACGCTTACCTGTGGTCAGAGATACTCGATGCCGACGGGTTCACGGCCTTCAAGGAGAGCGGTGACATTTTCAATCCGGAACTGGCGGCACGCCTCAAGGAAAACGTCTACCAGGCCGGTGGCTCTAAAGACGCCGATGAGCTCTACCGCGCTTTCCGGGGGCAGGACCCGTCGATCGAGCCGCTGTTGACCATTCGCGGTCTCGACGAGGACTCCGGTCCGTAATCAGCCGTGGTGGGTAAGCGGTAAACGTCCGCAATCAAGCAAAGCTGCCGCGTTTGCGGCAGCCGGCCCGGGCCCGTCGCTTCGATGTGTCCATTCAGCGCGGTTGGATCACGCTTTCCTGGCCGTTATTTTTGCCCCGTATGCCGCTGAAAAACCGGCGGGCGAGGGCATAGGACTCGTCGATATCGTCGCTCGGCCAGAAGGTTCCGCCCAAGCCGATTTTCTTCACGCCGTAGTCGAGGTAAGCCATCGCAACGGGTACCTTCGCGGCGCGCGCGATGTGGTAGAAACCGGACTTCCAGTGGTCGGTTTTCGAGCGAGTGCCCTCCGGCGCAAGGCCAAGCACGAACTCGTCGGCGGCATCGAATTGTGCAGCCACCTGCTGAATCAGGTTTTCCTTGCGTCGCCGGTCGACCGATATGCCGCCAAGGGCGCGAAAAAACCAGCCGTAGGGCTTGCGAAACAGGCTGTGCTTGCCGATATAGTGGGCGTTGAGCCCCAAGGCGCGGGCCGCGCAGATGCCGAGGAGAAAATCCCAGTTGCTGGTGTGCGGATAGACAATAAGCACGTACTTGCGGCTCTCCGGCCAATCCACCTCGATCGTCCAGCCGAGCGATTTGAGGACCGAGGAGCAGATTCGCGAGGGCATCCGGTGATTGTACGCGCTTTACCGTCTGCAAGGGCTTGTTGACGGGGACTTGATCTATCACCGAGAGGCAGGTGAAGGCACCGGTTTATAATGCGCGGGTCCCCCTTCGCAGCGAGAATAAAAATGGAACACAGATCCCCGTTTCCGCGCGTTTTCTGGGTAGCCAACAGCATCGAGGTCCTCGAGCGTTTTGCCTACTACGGGATTTACTTCGGCTTTGGCATTTACATGGCGTCCCTGGGCTATTCGCGGGCCCAGCTCGGCGTCGTGCAGAGCATTTTCCTGCTGCTTTCTTACGGCATTCCCGTCATTTCCGGAACGTTCGCCGACCGATACGGTTTCAAGAAGGTGCTGATCGTCTCGTACCTGGCGTACCTGCCCACGATCCTGCTGCTGATCTATACCAAGTCGTTCTCGGGCATCGTGCTGACCATGCTGTCGATTGGCCTGGCCGCTGGGATATTCAAGCCATTGATCGCGGCCACGGTGCGCGCGGTCACCGATCGGACCAACAAAACACTGGGGTTCGGTATTTTTTACGCGATGGTCAACATCGGCGGATCGTTCGGGCCGATCGTGTTGGGCAAGTTGCGTGCGATCTCCTGGGACCTCGCTTTCATGGCGGCCGCGGTAGCGGTTGTGGTGATGCTGCTGATCACGATTTTCTTCTACGAGGAGCCCGAGCGGGATCTGGAGGCCACCCCGTTGTCAGAAAAGTTCCGCGACATCGTTACGGCCCTTCGAGACATGAAACTGACCAGCCTGCTGGTGATTCTCGGTTTCTTTTTCTGGCTTCCGTTCTGGTGTTTCTTCAACCTGTGCGCGGTCTACGTGGACGGAAACATCGATACGGCGCGGCTTTACGAGAGCATGGCCGCGGTGCTGGGCACCGGCGTTGCAGGCTTCTTCTCGCAAGTGGACGAGGACGGAACCCGCCGAATCCTGGGTGAGACCATATCCCATACCGGTTGGATCATCATGGTGCTGCAGGTGTTCGTTTCCACCGTGTCACAGCGTTTCCGCGCGATGCCGGTGTTCCTGATGGGGTTGCTGTTGATCGCGGTTGGATTTGCGATCATCGGCTTCGCGAACATCTCGACGCCGGCCGTCATCTTCCTCGGCATCATGGTGTTCGCGATCGGTGAGATGGCCTCGTCGCCCCGTATCCAGGAATACATCACCTGGATCGCCCCGAAGGAAAAGGCCGGCATGTACATGGGCATGAACTTCCTGTCCGTGATGATCGGCGCGGCCTTCAGCGGTGTGACCTATACATCGCTATACGGTTACTTCGAAAACATGAGTCACCCCGAGTACGTGTGGTACGTGCTTGGCGTGCACACCGTTCTCGGTATCGTGGCGCTGCACATATTTGGACGGGTAGCCGGCGAATTCCAGGAGCGGGACGAGTAAGGTCGTGTTGGCGGGAACGGTGCAAATCGCTCCCGCCACGACGACCTAGCCCGGAGGCGTGTAGGCGTCGTAGTAGCGATGAACCTCTTCCTCGCGGTGAAAGGTCCTCAATATCAGCGCGGCGCGGATCCACATGCCGTTGCGCATCTGGCGCCAGTACATCGCGCGGGAGTCGTTGTCGATGTCGGTGCTGACCTCCTGGCGGCGGGGTAGCGGGTGCAGGATGGCACAGGTGGGTTTGAGGATGTCCATGTGCTCGGCGCCGATGTGGAAATCGGAGGAATCGGTGGTGGTCGCGCCCTCGCTGTCCCACTCGTCCTGGATGCGCGTCATGTAGATCGCGTCCGCTTCGGGCATGGTGGATTCAAAATCCTGGGTCAATTCGTAATGCGTGCCGGCGGCATCCAGCAGCTCGAGGATGTCCTGGCCGATTTGCAACTGCTCCGGGGCGACGAAGTACAGTTTGACCCCGTTGAACAGGCTCAGCAGCCAGGCCAGTGAACGCACCGTGCGCCCGCGAGCCAGGTCGCCGACAAAAACGACGCTCTTGCCGTCGATCCCGCCAATCTTCTCGAAACTGCGGAGCAAGGTGTACACATCCAGCAGGGCCTGTGTCGGATGCTGGTCAGCGCCCGAGCCGGCGTTGAGGATCGGTATGGGGCGCGGGGTCTGGGCCATCATCCAGGCAACGCGCTCGGCGAACCCACCGACCGGATGCCGCATGATGATCATGTCGACGTAGGAACTGAAGGTGCGAACGGTGTCTTCCGGCGATTCTCCCTTCACCTCGCTCGAAGTTTTTGAATCCCGCACGTCCATCGTGTCCAGGCCGAGAATCTGGCAGGCGGCGTTGTGGGACAGGTAGGTTCGCGACGAGGGCTGCGCGAAATACAGCATGGCGCGCTTGTCCGACAGCAGGGTTTTCAGGTAGTTGGCGCCCTCGCGCCGCTTGTTGATGCGCTTGACCCGGGTGGCCAGTTCGCACAGCGCCTCGATATCCTCGCGCGAGAACTGCTGGGCGATCAGGGTATGGTGTGGCGGGGCCTGGAAATAGGGGCCTTTGTCGGGTAAGGACAGGGTCTGAAAATCCTGCCAGGAAATGGTGCTAAGCGTCTTCTCAGCCATGGTGATGCCTGCCTGTAGCTCGGGGATCAGGATGATCGTGGTGGCCTCGCAAGCCGGTGCGGGGCGATGCCGGAACGGATTTCATTACAACCCGTTCGGAAGTCGATTGTCCTTCCGCATAGCCCAAGAATCAACTGCACCGGCGGGTAATGAGGAGCCAGGTCAAGCGAAGGACACGCAATGTCGATGCTCAACCCCGTGATTTGAGCAGCCGTGCATGGCGTCGCAAGATGCGATGGCTCGCGCCCAGTACGCTCATCGATGGGCGCGGCTTGCCGTTGCGCGCCAGTTCGTCTAGCTGAGCATAAAACCAGTACATGGTGCTGAATGCGGCCATTACGCGCACCGGGGCGATCTGGTGAAGGAAGGAGAGCCAGCCGGGAAGACCCTTGAGCCGGTCTTCGTAGCGCTCCAGCGACGAGGTGCCCGAGAGCAACTGGCGTGGTGCGTCGGTGTCCACGCACATCGGCCTGCCGAGTCCGATAACGTCCGCTGCGCCGCTCTTGACGGCTTCCTCGATGACCGAGCGCTGGCGAAAGCCGCCGGTGACCATCAGCGGCACCGAGACCTGTTCCTGCATCGCGATCGCGAAATCGACGAAGTACGCCTCGCGCATCCGAGTGGAGGCCTTGACCTCCTGCGCTTCCTCCTCCTCCAGTCCCTCGATGCCGACCAGCTTGGGCTGCTCGTAAGTGCCGCCCGAAATCTCGATCAGGTCGATCCCGCCTTGTTCGAGCCACTGCGCAACCTGCAGGCTGTCCTCGAAGGCGAATCCGCCCTTCAGAAAATCCGCGCTGTTGAGTTTGACCGCCACCGGATAGTCGGGTCCGACGGCCTCCCGGATGGTTTTAAGCACGTCCAGCAGCACTCGAGCTCGATGGCGCAGCTTGCCGCCGTAACGGTCCGTGCGCTTGTTGGCCCTGGGGCTGAGAAATTGCGACAGGAGATAGCCGTGCGCGCTGTGGATCTGCACACCGGTAAAACCGGCTTTTTTGCATGCAGTGGCGGCGATGCCGAAGCGCCGGATGATGTCGTGGATCTCGAACTCCGACAGTTCGACCGGTTCACCAAAGCGGCCGCCCGGCAGTTCCAGCGGCACCGCGGAGGGTGCCTTGGGATGCGGGTTCACGTTCTTGGGTGTTTGCCGCCCCGCGTGGCTGATTTGCGCCCAGAAGTGGTTGCCGCCGCGCGTCGCGGTGCGTGCCCAGCTGGCCAGGGCTTGTGCCATATCCTCGCCGGGTTCGCTGTCGATGATCACGTTGCCGGGTTGTTCCAGGTGATCCCGGTCAATCTGTATGTTGCCGCTCAGCAACATGCCGGCGCCGCCGTCGCTCCACAGGCCGTACAGGCGTTCGAGCTCGGGGGTTGGCACGCCGTTCATCGTGGCGAGGCCTTCGGTCATGGCCGCCTTTGCGATTCGGTTGGGCAGGACCGCCCCGCAGGGCAGGGTGATCGGTGAGGCGAGTGCAGGCTGCTTTTTCATGCGAAGATTATATGCCCATTACGGCAACGCGGGGCCATGGAACGGACCGGTGAGCTATGGTGCGTTTTCAGCGTCTCGCGCGAGTCGAATGCTTTCCTCGGCCCTGTCGTGGGCCGCCGATGCCTCAGCGCGCGTTTCGAATTCGAAGATACTCTGAATCGGGCAGCGACCCTCGCGGGTATTGACGAAATCTCTGCGCCCACAGAACTCGGTAAAGGAGCCTTCGAACAGCGCAGCGCGTGATGTCTCCAGGCCCGGGCAGCGCAGTCGGGTGACCAGCAAAAAATGGCCTCGAAATTTATCGCTCACGCTGACCACGCTGTCGCTGAGCGTGCCGAATCCGGCAATGTCGCGCTGTCGAATACACGCCTGGCCATTCTGGCCGGTGATGTTCTTCAGGGCAGAGTCCATTTCCTGGGGGGTGGGCGCATAGCGGGTAGCGACGCAGCTGGAAAGCAGTGCTGCGAGCAGTAACACCAAGGACAATGCGGGTCGTTTCATTGGCATGCCTTCGTCGACATTCGGTCCCATTTTATTCTAGACCATTCGCCTGGCTGGCTTCACTCCGGCATAACGGTGCGTGCCCGGGCCGGCTCACCGCGTTCAGCCAGGCCGGGCCTGGGCCGGTCACTGAATTGGGAATAGATCGATTGGCCCGGACGTATTATCTGCAGATTACACGTGAGGAGACCTCCATGATTAATGTGAAAGAATGTCAGAACGAGTCTGTCGTGTGCCCGCACTGCGAGAAGACCCTGGGTTCCATTCACGCCGTCAAGACGAAGACCAACCTCGGCGTACGTTTCATTTACGCCTGTGGTTTCTGCCGCAAGGTCCTGGGGGTGTCTCACAGGAAGGGTTTTTGGATGGGGTGATTTTGAAGTGCGCTCGCCCGAAGTCCGAACGGGCCGCGTAAATCAGGCGGTTCGCTGCCGCGGCGCACCGCCGGACCATCGAGCCTGGACCCGGGCCAGTAGCTCGTGACCCTCGCCCGGGTCGACCAGGCGATTGACCACGTAAAAGGCGAACATGGTCGAGAGCCAGTCGGTGAACTCCCTGCGGTTGCCCAAGTGCTTGCGCATGTTGATCATGATCCAGGAGAAATGCTCCCAGGTATCGAAACACGACGCGCAATCCCGGGTCGAGCCGGTACAGCATCGCCGGGTGGTCTTGAAATCCGCATTGATCGCGCGGAAATGCGGGTTGTAGGGTTTGCCGGTCTGTCGGCGGTGCGTGTTGATTTCATTGTCGACGGTGAGGTTGGTGCAAACATCGTAACCCCAGCGTTGCCCCATCAATTCACCGCGGGTCGTCACCCGGTTCAAGTAAGGCGTGGTGTACATCATGTCCGGGTAGCGATCGATCATGCGATCTACTTCGCGGCGAACGGCGCCGAAGCCCTGTTCGTAGCCGAGTTCACCGCCCCGTTCGGACACGTCGCTGTAGTAGTTGAACAGCACCTTGTTGCCGTTCTCCACGATCTGCCCGACGACGTCTTCGATTTCGTGTGCATGACCGGGCGCCACGGTGTAGTAGAAAAATGCCCGTGGATCCCCGCGGTAATTTTCCAGCGCAGTGGATAACAGGTCTTTTCCCGGCTGGCCTCGAAGCCGAGCATCGGTCTCGCGGCTGCCCCACACGGCGATGCCCATCGGCATGTTTTCCAGCCCCTCGCGAGGAATCGGAATCAAGCCGTTGGTGGCAACGTTCATCTTGAAATGGCGATAGAGCTTGCGCAGCCGGCCCGGCTCCAGCGCCGGTTCTCCACCCACCACCGTAACGAAATTCGTTCCGCGC
The DNA here is from genome assembly GCA_013042915.1 of Lysobacterales bacterium. Taxonomy (GTDB): domain Bacteria; phylum Pseudomonadota; class Gammaproteobacteria; order Xanthomonadales; family SZUA-36; genus JABDPF01. Next base: position 36,970 of record JABDPF010000078.1, on the reverse strand, counting down.
GCTTTTTCGGATTCGATCAACAAGTCGAACGCGTCGTCGTCGCGGCGGTGATCGACCTGGTCCATGCCTTCGGCATAGTAATAGCAGCCGGTGCAGCGCAGGTTGCACTTTGACGTCAGGTCCAGCGAGATTGGTCGAACCGCGCCGGCGGCTCGCACCAGTTGGTACATGCGTCCCAGGTCAGGGTCCTCGAGATAGCGGTTCAATCGCGACATGAGTGCATCTTAACGAACACGCCGTTCGAGGAAAATCCTGAGCAACCCCAACAGGCTGATCATCAGCCACACGACCTCGATGATGAAGGCCGACAGATTGAAGTCGAACCCCAGCGAGTAAAGGATGAAGACGGCGCCCAGGCCATTCGCCAACAGGTAGGGCATTCCCGTTGCATCGAGTTTGCGCAGTTGCACCAGGAGGTATGTCGCCAGGATACAGGCAACGCCGAGGTTGCCGACAAGGTCGTGGAATTGATATGCCATGAAGTCGCGTCCGTTCCGCTTTGCCTGAAGCTTGTTGTCGTGAGGTCCGACTTTAGTATCGGTGACCCTTGCATGCAACGCGAAGCTCGGAGGAGCCGCGGGCGACCCGCCGCCCCTGCGCCAGGTTCGGGTGACGGTCTGCGGGGGAATTTGCTAGAGTGAGCGCGAAATCACCGGAGGACATTCAACGTGCAAGAAACGAATCGGCATTTTTTCAAGTTCAGCCAGGCGCTCGTCACCTGTGTTCTTTTCCTCGCCATGGCCTTGCTGGCCGGTTGCGGCGGCACCAAGGTGTACAACATCGACAAGACCATGACCTACCGCGACACGCTGTACAACGTGTCCAGCGTGTCGACCTTCAAACCGAGGGAAGAGGCGCGTCTCGCGGACGGAGAAGTCGTCAGCCTTCGAGGCAAGGAGAAGAAGGCCCTGCAAGCGTTTTTCAAGGAAAATCCGGGCGTCATGGTATCGATGATCGTTGACCTGGACACCCAGGAGTTGGTCTATCTGCGGTCGCGGGCAAATAACTACTCGGAATACAGCCGCATGAAAAATCGGTTCGACGGTGCGGTAAAAGACATCACCAAATTCATGGGCAACAAGAAAAGCACGCAGCTCAAGTTGAAGTAAGGCCATCGTCCCGGAAGCGTTTTTTCTGCGGGCCTGGCGTACGTCAATGCACTCCGGGAGGGTCGTCGGTTCAGATGGTCGGGGCTCTGTGCCTGAGGAAATCGAGCAGGTAATCGACCTGCTCGAGGTGCGTGCGGAAATTGAGGACGGCCAGTCGCAGCGTGAATCGACCGTTGATTCGCGTGGACGTGATGAATACCCGGCCGTCGTCGTGCACGGCCTGAAGCAACCGGCGGTTGGTCTCCTCCTGGTCTCCCCCGGTGGGGCAGTAGCGAAAGGTCACGATTGACAGATCCGGCTCCGGGCCGACCTCGAACCCTTCCGATCGAGCGAGTTCGTGGTGGAAATAACGCGCCAGCCAGATTTTTTCCGACAATGAGGCCCGAAACGGTTCCAACCCGAACAACTTAAGTGGAAACCACAACCGTGGCCCCCGGAAGTGCCTGGTCAGTTCCGGCGAGTGGTCGGCGGGCGAATACGGTTCCTGCTCATCACGCTGCGCATCGATGGCGTCCTGCATGTAGTCGGCGTAATAGCGAAACGACTGCGCCAGCTGTCCGCCTCTGCGCACCAGCACCGCCCCCGTGCCGTATGGCAAGCCCAGCCCCTTGTGCGGATCCATCACGATGGAGTCGGCCCGGGACATTCCCTCCAATCGGTCTCGCACTTCCTCGGAGAGCCTGAAAAAGCCTCCGTAGGCAGCGTCGAGGTGGAACCACAGGCCGTGCGCCTGGCAGACATCGGCCACTGCCCCGATCGGGTCGATGGCCCCCGTATCCGTCGTGCCGGCCGAAGCCAGCACGAGCCAGGGCGAGAGGCCCTGCCGCCGGTCGGACTCAACTGCTTCGCGCAGGGCATCCGGTTTCATCCGGAAGCGATCGTCCATCGGAACGTAGCGGTGCTGCACCGAGCCCAGGCCGGCCACGTGCAGGGCGGTGTCGATGCAGTGATGGACCTGGCGCGTATGGTAAATGCAGGTTCGGGAGATATCTGCGGGCTCTATCCCGGACGCATCACGGGCGGCGACCAGGGCGGACAGGGTTGCCAGGCTGCCACCGGAAGTCAAGTCTCCGGCCGCGGTTTCCGGGTAGCCGACCAGTTGACACATCCAGCGCAGTATCGAGGCCTCCATCCTGGCCGCGCCCGGCCCGGCGAAAGCAACGCCCGAGTAACGATTGCTCACCGCGGCCAGGAAATCACCCAGCGCGGAAGGAAACAGTCCGCCGCCCGGGATGTACCCCATCTGTCCGCCCGAGGAGGGCAGGATGCCGGTCGTATCGACCTCGCGCCCGTATTCTTCGAGCAGCTCGCCGAAATCCGAGGGTTCCTCGTCGAAGCTGCCGAAGCAGGCGCCGTGTCCGCCCTCGTCCGCCACGTAGGTTTTGAGCCGTGGAAGGCGCTGCAGGAATGCATCCGCGTACTGTGAAGCCTGGTCCATCAGGCGCCGCCGTTGTTCGGCGCCGGGGTCAAGTTTTCGTGAACGCTGTTCCAGCGTTCGAATCGTGTCGCGCATGGGCTTCAATCAGGAAGAGATTAAGCTACAATATAACGCATTCCCTGGGGGTGGCTAAACGCCTGAGACCTGCTCGACAGGAACCCTTTGAACCTGATCCGGTTAATGCCGGCGTAGGAACAGGACTTTCCTCGATTCCCCGCTAAAGCTTGACTGGATCTCGAACGCTGAGATCCTGTTTTATGAATGTAACCCAACGTTGTTTTACCGCACTCGTCACCGCGTTGCCGCTATGTGCGATGGCGAGCGCCGACGATACCTCGAATGCGACCGAGATTGAGGCCGGACCGCTGGAGGAGGTGGTCGTGTCCGCGTTTCGCCGCGCCACCACCGTGGAGCTCGATTCCAGCATCACGGTCCTGGGCGAGGAAACGATTCGCGCCGCCGCCTTGCAGCATTTCGAGGAAATGATTGCGTTGGTGCCGAACATGAACTGGTCCGGCGATGGCGCTCGGGCACGATATTTCCAGTTGCGGGGCGTGGGCGAACTCGAGCAGTACGAGGGCGCGCCAAACCCGTCCGTCGGTTTCATCGTCGACGACATCGATCTGTCGGGCGTCGGCGGCATCAGCAGCGTTTTCGACATGGCGCAGGCGGAGGTCCTGCGGGGCCCCCAGGCCACGCGCTTCGGCGCCAGCGCGCTGGCCGGCCTGGTCTATTTACAGTCGGCCGAACCTTCGAACGAAACCGAGGTGATCGCCGAGCTCCTGGCCGGAAACGCGGGCACCCTCGGTGCCGGCGTCGCGGCCGGGGGGGCGCTGGGCGATTCGGTCAACGGGCGATTCTCCGTTCACCACTATCGCGACGACGGGTTCTACGACAACGTCTACCTCGGTCGGGACGATACCAACGAGCGCAACGAAACCACGGCCAGGGGCAAGCTCCTCTGGGATCTGGGCAGCGACTGGCAGGCTAAGCTGAGCGTTCTCTATACCGATTTCGACAACGGTTACGATGCCTGGTCCCCGGAGAACGGTCGCATCGTGTTCAGCGACAATCCGGGGCGCGACGAGCAGCAAACGGCAGGCGCCTCGTTCAAGTTGAGCGGTCCGTTGGGCGCGGGCACGGAGTTTGTCAGCATCACCGGCTTTGCGGACACCGAGGTCTATTTTTCCTTCGACGGTGAATGGGGCAACAACGACTACTGGGCGCCGTTCGGCTATGACTATGTTTACTGGGATGCCCGCGAGCGGCGTAGCATGACCCAGGAATTCCGTTTGCTTTCCGCCCCGGGCCACGAGTTGCTCGATGGCCGGACGAGCTGGGTGGTCGGCGGGTATGCGTCCAGCCTGGATGAATCTGACGATATTTTGTCGGCCGGGGTTTACGATGACGGCGACTGGTGCACGCCGTGTGCCAGTGACACGTTCCTCATGAGTGATTACGACTCGTCGAATCTGGCGCTGTTCGGCCGGCTGGACAGCAAGCTCAGCGATCGTCTCTCTTTGAACACCGGACTGCGGCTCGAACGATGGTCCGCAGACTACCGCGACGAGTTCACAGACCGCCTGTCGCCCGGAACCCCGCAGCCCGGAAACGACTTCGATCCCTCGGAAACCTTGTGGGGCGGTGATGTCAGCCTGAATGTTCTGCTTGACGACGGCAGCCATGTCTATGCTCGCCTGTCCCGCGGTTACAAAGCCGGCGGCTTCAATCCGAGCGCGGCGCGCGCGCTGGCGTCGACCACGATTCCCGGCGCCGGGCTGGTTTCGTTCGACCCCGAAACGCTGCTCAACGCCGAGATCGGATTCAAGGGCCTGTGGATGGATGACCGGCTCGCGGCCGAGGCCGCCGCGTTCTGGATGGACCGCAAGAACATGCAGGTGCGCAGCTCGGCACAGTACACGGACAACCCGAACGACTTCATTTTCATCACCAGCAACGCCGAGGGTCACGCCTACGGTGTGGAAGCCTCACTGGGATGGCAGCTGACAGGGAACTGGCGCCTGCACGGCGCCCTGGGTTTGCTGGAGTCGAAGATCGACGAGTACCGACTGCCGCGAGAACAGGATATTGACGGCAAGCTCGAAGGCCGCGCGTTCGCCCACGCCCCACGCTATAACCTGAGCGCGGGCGCCACATGGGCGACTCCCGCCGGCTGGCTGGCGCGCCTGGACATCAATGCCATGGACGGGTTTTACTTCGACTACAGCCATGACGAGAAGGCCGCTTCGCGGGTCATCGTCAACCTGAAGGCAGGCAAGACCTGGGGCCGCTGGTCCCTTCATGCCTGGGTGCGCAACCTGCTGGACGAAGATTACGCGACCCGGGGATTTTCCTTCGGCCTGGCGCCGCCCTTGTTTGAACGGACCCGCTACACCCGGCTTGGCGATCCGCGTCATTACGGACTCACGCTGGGTTATCACTATTGAGGATTGATTATGAACATTGTCGCTGAAATGAGCCTCTACCCGCTCAAGAGCGGACCGATCCCCACGATTATCGAGTTCATCGAGAACCTGCAGCGACAGGAGGACATCGAGATCGTCACGAACCAGCTTAGCTCCCAGATTTGTGGACCGTTCGAGGCCGTGACCGGCGCCGTCAACCACTGTATGCGTCGGGCCATGAACAGCGACGACACGGTGGTCCTGGTGGTCAAGTACCTCAACGTGGACAAGGAACTCGATCGCGCGCCGACCCTGACGCCCGACGCCTGAGCATGCTGTGCCGCAGCTGAGCTTCCTGCAGTGGCTCGAACTGGCTGCCGTGGCCCTGGCGGTGCTGTATCTGCTGCTGGCCATTCGCCAGAACATATGGTGCTGGGCCGCCGCCGCGGTGAGCACTACCCTGTACCTGTTCATCATGTACGCTGCGCGCCTTTACGCGGAGGCCGCTCTGCAAATTTTCTACCTGGCCATGGCGGTGTACGGCTGGTACCAGTGGCGGCGTGGTGGTGCGAATCATCATGGGGTCGAGGTGAGCACTTGGCCCATGCGCAAACACGTGGTCGCCGTGCTCGTCGTGTTTACGTTGGTGCTGGTCAGCGGAGGACTGCTGCAGCGTTTCAGTGATGCTGCGCTGCCGTTCGCGGACGCCTTCACTACCTGGGGGGCGGTGGTGGCCACCTGGATGGTGGCCCGTAAAATCCTCGAGAACTGGGTTTACTGGTTCGTGATCGACGCGGTCTCGGTGTACCTATACGTCAGTCGAGAGCTCTACTTCACGTCCGTGCTTTTCGTGGCCTACCTCGTGATGATCGTGTTCGGTTACCGGTCATGGAAACGCAGTATGCTGGAGCAAGAAGGATGAAGCAGGCACGCGCCCTGCTGGCGGCAATTCCAGGTTTCGGCGATGCCTGCATCAGCGAAAGATTGCCCGGTGGTGTGGCCAGCCGCAGTTACCGGGTCGAACGGGGTGGAAAGCACTTCGTGCTGCGCGTCGATTCGCCGGAGGCCGCCCGCCTTGGCCTCGACCGCCGATCCGAACAGGAGGTCTGTGCAGCCATCGCGAAGGCGGGCTTCGGACCGAGCCCCCTGTTTTTCGATGCTGACCGTGGCGTTTATCTGCGGCGCTTCCTGCCGGGGCGGGCATGGACGCCGGCGGATTTGCTTCGTGCCGAGAACCTCGAGCGCCTGGCCGGGTTGCTGCGCCGGCTGCACGCGGTGAGGCCGGCGGGCAGAGCGTTCGATCCCCTGGCCCACGCCGTTCGGTATGCAAACCAGATCGCAACGCCCAAGGCCCAGGCCATGCTCGCCGTCGTTCAAAAAGCGCATGCCCTGATCGAGCCGTCCGTACCCGTGCTGTGCCACAACGACCTGCTTGCACAGAATGTGCTGGAGAGCGACACGCTGATGCTGATCGACTGGGAATTCGCCGGTATGGGCGATGCCTATTTTGACCTGGCGGTGGTTACCGGCCACCACGAATTGCCCGAGCTTCTCGTGGACGAGTTCCTCCAAGCCTACCTGGCGCGACCGGTAGTTAACGCAGATCGCCAACGCCTGCAACGGCAGCAGGATTTTTACCGATCGTTGCTGGAACTCTGGACGGCAAGGCTCTCGCTTTTGTAGGAGCGACGTCAGTTGCGAATGGCAAAAAGGTCGCGACTGGCGTCACACCTACAGGCGACGTGGTCCGGTTTCGAACGGTGGCCTAGGACTCGACGCGCTGCCGCGAGGAGAACGCGTGCGCGATGGTGGATTGGTCGGTAAATTCGAGTTCGCCGCCCAATGGCACACCGTGGGCGATGCGGCTGATCGGGATGTCGTGCTTGCGGGCCATGCGCTGAAGGTAGAAGGCCGTGGCTTCCCCTTCCACGGTGGGGTTGGTGGCGATGATCATCTCGCCAGGGGGCTGCCCGGCCAGACGGTCGGCCAGCGCGTCGAGGCCTAGTTCGGCCGGGCCGATGCCGTCCAACGGCGAGAGCCGTCCCATCAGCACAAAATATTGCCCCTGGTATCCGGTGGCGTGCTCGATCGCGATGACATCACTCGGTGATTCGACGATGCACAGCAAGCTTCGGTCGCGCTGGTCGTTGGCGCAAATCGCGCAGGTTTCCTGCTCGGTCAGGTTGCGGCATCGGCTGCAGCGGCCGATGCGCTCCATTGCGGCCTCGAGCACCGTGGCGAGATGGCGGCCGCCATTGCGGTCACGCTCAAGCAGGTGCAGGGCCATGCGTTGGGCCGACTTGGGCCCCACGCCCGGCAGACAGCGCAAGGACTCGATGAACTGGTCGAGCAGCGGTTCCTGGCTCACGATGGATTCAGAACGGCAATTTCATGCCGGGCGGCAGGTTCATGCCTGAAGTCATCTCCGACATGCGCTCGGCGGTGGTCGTCGCGATGCGGTTGACCGCGTCGTTGATCGCGGCGGTGACCACGTCTTCGAGCATTTCCTTATCATCCAGCAGGGAAGGGTCAATCTGCACGCGATTGACCGCGTGCTTGCCGTTCATCGAGACCTTGACCAGGCCGGCAGCGGCTTCGCCGGTGACGACCATGTTGGCCAATTCTTCCTGCGCTTCCTGCATCTGTTGCTGCATTTTCTGGGCCTGTTGCATCAGGCCGGCGATGTTACCTTTCATAAGAGCGTGTTCCTCGTGATTACTGTATCGGCTGGATGCTGTCGTCGATGACGCGTGCACCCATCTTGTCTTTGAGCTCTCGAACGTTGGGGTCTTCGTCGATGGCGCGCTCGGCATCGCTCTGGTTCTGCTTGACCTGTTCCTGCTCGGTCGCAGCGGCGGTGCGCTCCGGGGCGGCGCGTTCCTCGACGAGCCGCACCGTGATGTCCTGGTCCATCAGATTTCCAAGCGCGCGCTCGAGGCGGGACTGGCATGCCTTGGAGCCGAGGTGCTTGAGAGCCTCGACGATGACGAAGGTCCAGACGTTGCCATCGCGTGATTTCAGCTCGATGTTGCGCGCAAGCTCCCGCACCTGACCGTTCACCTCCAAGCGGCCCTGGATGCTCAGCCAGTCGCTGTCGGTGGCCGGAGCGGATTCGGTCTGCGGAGCGGCCGGCGCCTTTTCGGGTTTGGCGTTCTGCACGGCGGATTGCGCCGGGTTCGAGGCGGTGGTTGGCGCGGCTGCGCTGGCTCCGGTCGCGCCCTCGCCGGCAGATTTTTTACGTTCCGGGGCGGCGGGCGCGCTACCGTCTTCCGTCGGCGGCCGGGTGTCCGCGGGACGGAAGGCCAGCATGCGCAGCAGGGTCATTTCCAGGCCGGTGCGCGGATCGGGCGCCAGGCCCAGCTCGTTCCGCCCCTTGATCGCGATCTGGTAAAACAACTGGGCGTCCTCGACGCTCAGCGATTCCGCGAGGCGTTCGATGGCCGGCCAATCGGAGCGCTCGTTGTCACGGTAGCCGGGCACGCATTGCGCGAGCGTCACGCGGTGCAGTACCTCGGCGAGATTGAGCAACACGGTGTCGAGATCGCGTGACTGGGCGACGAGTTCCTCGACGATGCCCAGCATGCCCTCGGCGTCGCCCGCGGCCAGCGAGCGAATCATCGAGGCCAGGTGCTCGTGCTCGACCAGCCCCAGCATGGATTCGAGGTCGCTCATGGCCAGTTTGCCGCCGCCAAAGGCAATGGCCTGGTCCAGCAGACTGAGTCCGTCGCGCATGCTGCCGTCCGCGGCTCGGGCCAGGGCGCCCAGGGCCTCGGCTTCGGTCTCGATACCCTCGGCGGTTACCAGGGATTCCAGGTAGTCGCGGATCTGCTCGGGAAGCAATCGCCGCAGGTTGAACCGCAGGCAGCGGGACAGGATCGTCACCGGTATTTTCTGGGGGTCGGTCGTCGCCAGAACGAATTTGACGTGCGGAGGCGGCTCTTCGAGCGTTTTGAGCAGCGCGTTGAAGCTGTGGCCCGACAGCATGTGGACCTCGTCGATGACGTAGATCTTGAAGCGGCCACGGGTCGGCGTGTACTGCACGGACTCCAGCAATTCGCGCATGTCGTCGACACCGGTCCTGGACGCGGCGTCAATTTCGATCATGTCCACGAAACGTCCCTCGTCCAGGTCGACGCAGCTGCCGCATTCGCCGCAGGGCTGTGAACTGGTCCCGGCCTCGCAGTTCAGGCACTTTGCGAGGATGCGGGCGATCGTGGTCTTGCCCACGCCGCGGGTGCCCGTGAACAGGAAGGCGTGGTGCAGGCGGTCCTGGTCAAGGCCGTTGACCAGGGCCTGTGAGACGTGTTCCTGGCCGACCAGTTGATCGAATGTTTTGGGGCGCCATTTCCTGGCGAGGACTTGGTAACTCATGGGGGAGAACTATAGCAAACAAATCCGCAGAGAAGGTGGCAACCCCCGTCCGCCACACCCCGGCGCCCGAGTCCATTGCTGCCGCTGCTCCCTTCCGGGCCTGACGGGGTTCACAACTTGTCGTCGCGGGGGGACCGGCGGGGGTCACCATTGACTTTCCCTGGGTGCCGAAATGCTCTCGCGCGGCGTGCAGGGGAGAGCATTGTGCCGCAAGCGGCGAGGTCGATCAACCTTCGACCGGCGCCATCCGTCGTGCCGGTTGGGGTCGGTATTTTTCCTACATCGAGCCGGGGCGATCTCGCTACTCGATGTTCGCCAGGCCGGCTAGGCTGGTAGCCGAAGCCAATCGAAATCGATGGTTTCACATCTTGCAACTCAGCTACAGAGAGGGGGTATTGAAGTGAATAAATTCATCTTGGGAATCGTGTCCATTCTGTTTGCCTTGACCGCCTGGGCGGCCGAACCGGTAAACGTCAACAGCGCGAGCGCACAAGAGATTGCAGAGAATCTCAAGGGTGTCGGTTTGAGCAAGGCGAACGCCATCGTTGCTTACCGCGAGGAAAACGGCAGCTTTGACCACGCCGACGAGTTGATCAACGTGAAAGGCATCGGGTTACGCACGGTCGATCAGAATCGGGGAATGATCCTGCTCGAAGGGGGCGAGGCTTCGGGCGCGGATTGAAGATCCTCTGGTTTCGCTCCGGGCGAACGCTCGCCCGGGGCTCCAGACTATTTTGGTTTCTCCCTGCTCTCAGGTTTTGAGAAAGGTATGGGGTTAACTACGCTCAGAGGAACGATAGGACCAGGAGGCTTGCCATGAAAAACCAGGACTTGATCGGAAAGACCATCACCGGTGTCATCGCGGTGACGCCGCCCGGCGAGGGCACGCGCGAGATTTGGATGTTACAGTTTTCGGACGGCACCCATGTCGAATTCGTGTCACCCCAGGCCAAGCGCAGTTTGAGGCGCCAAATCGGGCGTCGCAGGCCAGTGGTTCGCCGCGCAGAGAACGACATCCAGCTGGCGCTCAACGTGGCCTGAAACTTATCCACAAATCCTGTGGATAACCCTGTTGAAAAAGCTCTTGGGCTGCACCTGCCGTGGGCGGATATTTAGATTGGTCAAAAATTGACCATAAAAATTTGTACGACTAAAAACAACAACTTATGAAGGCATGGTTGCCTGGAGATTCGCGGGCAAATTGATATTCGGCTGTCTCGTGGGCAATCAGTGACTTGTGCATAAACAATTCGAAATAAATCGAGAAACCCGCCGTAAGTAACTGAAAAAATTTTGCTGGTGGCGCCATGGGGGGTTGCCAGTTTCGAGGCTGTTCCTTAATTTCGCTCGCGGCGCAGTATCACAGGGCATCGATACCGATTTCAACCACCCACGCGTCGAGTTCGTCGAGTATTTCCAGGGCGCCCGGGTCGTCCTTTCTTTGTTCTCTCAAATCGGCGACGGCCTGCCTGAAGTCGCGCAGCGTGAAGTAAGCCGGGTCTTCCGTGTCCACCAGCCGTGCCTTTCGGTCCTTGTCCCAGAGATCCCGCTCGTCGAGTTGCAGGGTCTCCGGAAAGTTTCGCGCACGGTATCGAAACAGCATGGTCTGCAATCGTTCGTCCTGGAAGGACCACTGGTGCTTGCCGAGATCCCCGGGTGCAATGGCCAGAACCTTGTTCATCAGGTGACGGTCTGCGGTGGGAATGAATCCACCGCTATACAGGGCGCGGTCGGGGTCGCTGGCCGGCTCGAATCCCGCGTGGGCATGCGCGAACACATCGGACACTTTTTGCCGAACCAGCGGTAGATGCGCGACCAGGCGCCGGGCGTTTTCCAAGCATTGCTCGGCATTCAAGCCGATGCGTTCGGTATCCGCGCCCCTCAGCGTGCCCAGCGGTGCGACCATCGGAACGTGGTTGGATTGAATCAGTTTGAGGGGCAATCGCTCGATACCCTCCGGCATGTCGGCAGCCGGCGTGAACACCAGGTCGTAAATGACATCGGCTGGTTCTGTGAACAGCGGCTCGGGGTCGGTTGCGAGGTCGAATACGATCACCGCCTTTGGCCGGTCAGGCGGAACGGCTAACGGCAGGACCAGCGTGGTGCAACCGCGAAGGGCCGGTATCCGTGCGCTGGTATGCAGCAACGGTTGCGGCTCGGTTGGGTCCATCAGTTTCGCCACAGATTTCGAATCGCGCATCCGCAGTCCCCAGTCGAACAGGCGTGGCTGCGCTGCCCGAATCAGCCGGGCCAGGCCGATGGTGGCTCGAACGTCGGCCAGCGCGTCGTGCGCGCCAACGTGCTCGACGCCGTTCGCCCGGGTCAGGTCTTCCAGGCGGAAGCTCGGTTTACCGTCTTCGTGTCGTGGCCATTCGATGCCGTCGGGTCTCAGGGCGTAGCACATTCTGGCCAGGTCGATGAGGTCCCACCGGGAATTCCTGTTCTTGTATTCACGCTCGTATGGATCGCGCAGGTTTCGATAGAACAGAGTTCGGGTGAACACGTCGTCGAAGCGAATGCTGTTGTAGCCCGCACTGCAGGTGCCCGGTTGCATCATCAGTTGATGGATGCGCTGCGCGAAGACGGCTTCCGGCGCGCCTTTTTGACGCGCTTCCTGGGGGGTTATACCGGTGATCAGGCAGGCCTGGGGGTGCGGCAAAACATCATCGGCGGGAGCGCAAAACCAAACTTCCGGGTCGCCGACCGGTTCCAGTCGATGATCGGTCCTGATCGCAGCGAATTGGGCAGGCCGGTCTGCCATCGGGTCTGCGCCGAAGGTTTCGTAGTCGTGCCAGAGAAAAGATTCGTTCGCTTTCATCGCCTGGGTTCGCTTTCACTGGAAGCGATTCTTATAATTCCCCGTTAATTGTTCGAATGTATCACACGGTGAACATCATGGGCCGCCAAAGCGACGCCTTCAAGGAACTTATAAACCTGATGGAACTCGAGCCGCTGGAGGTCAACATGTTCCGCGGCGTGAGCCGCGACATCGGCACCAACCGGGTGTTCGGTGGCCAGATCCTGGCGCAGTCCCTGTTGGCGGCCTGTGCCACCGTAGAGAACCGTCTGCCGCACTCACTGCACGGCTATTTTCTGCGGGCCGGCGATCACAACGCACCCGTTGTGTACAACGTGGACCGCACTCGTGACGGGCGCAGCTTCAGTTCGCGGCGCGTGCAGGCGATACAACATGGCCAACCGATTTTCACCTTCGCGGCATCGTTCCAGGTGGACGAAGAAGGGCTCGAGCATCAGTTTGAAATGCCGGCTACGCCGCCGCCGGAAGACGTGCCGCCGATCCAGGAAATACAGGGCGCGGACTTTGAGAACCTGCCCGAGAGCATGCAGCGTTGGCTGGACCGGTTCGGTCCTTTTGAATTCCGAGCCGTGCGCGGCGCCGATCCGGACGTCCGTGCGCCCCGGCCACCATTCAAGGATCTCTGGTTCAAACTGCACGGTGACCACACGGACGACCCGGTGATGAACCGCGCGCTGTTGGCCTACGTATCTGATTTTCACCTGGTCGGTACGGCGATGCTGCCGCACGGCATTTCCTGGATCAATACGAAATTGATGATTGCCAGCCTGGACCACGCGATGTGGTTCCATCGGGAGTTCAGCCTGCATGACTGGCTTTTGTACTCCTGTGACAGCCCCAATACTACTGGGGGACGAGGACTGTCACGCGGCATGATTTATGACCGCGGTGGCAGACTGGTGGCAAGCACGGCGCAGGAGGGCGTCATCCGCGTTCGCCGCTGAACGCCGTTTTGGAGACCTATTCGATGAACGAAAAAGCCTATTTTGCAGCGGGATGTTTCTGGGGCGTGGAAGACCGCTTCCGCAAAACGCCAGGCGTGATCGACGCCGTGTCGGGTTACATGGGCGGTCACACCGAACATCCGACCTACCGCGACGTCTGCAGCGGTGGGACCGGCCACACCGAGACCGTCGAAGTGACTTTTGACCCCACCCGGGTTTCTTATGACCAGCTTCTGGACACGTTCTTCGGGATGCACAACCCGACGACCCTGAACCGCCAGGGGCCGGATTTCGGTTCGCAGTATCGATCAGCCATTTTTTCCGTTGATTCGAAGCAGCGCGAAAAATCGGAGCATAAAATCGCGGCCCTGAACGCCGCCGGCAGGTGGCGCGATCCGATTGTCACCGAGGTGAACGAGGGGGCTACTTTCTGGCCGGCCGAGGAGTACCACCAGCGGTATTTCGAAAAAAACGGCGGTGGTTACTGCAAGGCCTGATGTCTGCCTCCCGCGAGGAGGCCTCAGGTCTTGATCTTATTGGCGATCCACAACAGGATGACCGCTCCGAGGGTGGCGACCGCGATCGAACCGAAGATGTTGGGCTCTCCAAACCCGGCGAGACCGAAAACAAAGCCACCGATGAATCCGCCGATGATGCCGATCACGATGTTCATCAAGATGCCGTGACCACTGCCTTTCACGATAATGCCCGCCAGCCAGCCGGCGATTCCACCCACGATAAGTGCTGCGATCAAGCCCATGTCCCACTCCTTTCAAATGTACGGATTAGGTATATGAGTTTAGAATGTTGCCAGTGGTTTTCAAGCGCCGCCCGCAAATCCGGGCCGCGCAGGCCACGCCAGCGGGAGGATCTCGTGCAAGGGAGCGCCTTGAAAAACTCCGTTCGACTGATTGCCGGCAGCATTCTGGTCGTGGGCCTGCTGCCGGGTCTCGCCCTGGCACAGGTTTACAAGTGGGTCGACGAGAACGGCATCATCAACTATTCCAACACGGCGCCGCCCACTGACCGTGACTTCGCGGTCCTGAACTTTCCCTGCTATGCCTCGGACCCCAAATGCCGGTCGGTGGCGTGGGAGAAAGTACCCCTCAACACTCGCTCGTTCGCCGGTGTCATCCGGGAGGCCAGCGTTTCCAACGCGGTGGATGAATCCCTGATCCGCGCGATCATCCACGCCGAGTCCGCGTACCAGGTCGAAGCACAATCGCCGAAGGGTGCGCAGGGTTTAATGCAGTTGATGCCGGACACGCAGGCTGAGCTCGATGTCGGCGATCCGTTCGACCCGGCCGAGAATATTCGCGGCGGCGCGCGCTACCTGGCGCAATTGCTGACCGAATTCGATGGCGACGTGGAGCTGGCGGCGGCTGCGTACAATGCAGGCCCGTCGGCCGTTAATCGTTACGGCGGGGTGCCCCCCTTCGAAGAAACCCGCGAATACGTGCGCCGAATCCGGATCCTGCACCGCCGTTACGCCCAGGCCCTGTAGCGGCGCGAGACGCCTTCAGGCTCAATAAATCAGCCGGGCGTCGCTCACGATATCGAGTTCGCCGAGCGCGGCCACCAGCTCCTCGCAGGCGTTGACACCCCATTCGGGGCCCAGTTCCAGTTGCGCCCGGGCACACTCGTTGCGGTAGTCCAGCCAGACCTGGTCCGAGCCGTCGCGATAAGGTGCGAAGGTGTATTCCAGCCGGGTCAGCAAATCGTCCACGGGTCCGCGAAGGGCGATGCGCACGCCGCGGGCGAACCGGCTTTTCGCCTGGGCCAGCGTCATGATCTTCTGGGCCCTGGCCTGGTAACCTCCGGAGAAGCTGTTGGCTGCCACCAGCCCCTCCACGACGATGATTTCGTCCTTGATCAGCAGATCGGAAAACAGCGTCCAGGTGTCGTCAAACAAGGAGACCTCGATGCGGCCCGTGTGATCTTCCAGCGCAACATAGCCACCCCGGTTGCCGCGTCGCCTTACGTCGTGAACGAGGCCCGCCAGGGTCATCAAGGTTCCGCGCCTTTGTTGCCGCTTCCCCGTCGGTAACTGCTGTTCCAGGGCGCCGAGGGTGCAGGCGGTGAATCGTCTCAATTCCTCCGCCTGGGTTTCTACCGGGTGGCCGGTCAGGTACAGGCCCAGGACGGCTTTTTCGGCCTGCAACTCCTGCAGACGGGTCCATGCGGGCACATTCCGATGCTCCTCGATGTGCGGCGCGGTGGTCTCGGCGAAATTTCCGAAAAGATCGACCTGCCCCGATTCGAGGTCTCTCTGGTACTGCTCGGCTGCCTGGATGGCTTCCGGCAACTCGGCCAGCATGCGGGCACGGTTGCCGTCGGGGTCGAGGCCATCGTAGGCACCCGAGCGTAGAAGCACGTCCATCGCGCGCCGATTCACCTTGCGATGGTCCACGCGGTTGCAGAAATCGGACAGGTCGCGATAGGGGCCGTTTTCCAACCGCTCTTGCTCGATGCTGTCAATCGCAGCGTGTCCGACACCCTTGACGGCACCCAGCCCGTAACGAATGGTCCTGTCGTCGACGGCTTTGAAGGCGTGCACGGAATGGTTCACGTCCGGTGGCAGGACTTCGAGTTCCAGGTCGCGGCAGTCACGAACGAACTCGTCCACGTTGTCCGTCGAGTCCATGTCCGATGACAGGACAGCCGCCATGAAGTGCGCCGGGTAATGGGTCTTTAGCCAGGCCGTCTGGTAGGCGATCAGCGCGTAGGCGGCCGAGTGCGACTTGTTGAAGCCGTAGCCGGCAAACGTCTCCATCTGGTCGAAGATCAGGTTGGCGAGGTCTTCTTCCACGCCGTTGGCGGTGGCGCCCTCGACGAAGACAATGCGTTGTTTGGCCATTTCGGCCGGGTCTTTCTTGCCCATCGCGCGGCGCAGGATGTCGGCGGCGCCGAGCGTGTACCCGGCCAGCTCCTGCGCGATCTGCATGACCTGTTCCTGGTAAAGGATCACCCCGTAAGTGGGTTTCAGGATGTGCTTGATGCCGGGATGGGGGTACTGCGCTTCCTTGCGGCCATGCTTGACCTCGACGTAGCTGTCGACCATCCCGGAGTCCAGGGGACCGGGGCGGAAGAGGGCAACCAGCGCCACGATTTCATCAAAGCTGTCGGGCACGAGCTTGCGTATCAACTGCTTCATGCCGCGCGACTCCAACTGGAACACCGCCGTGGTCTTACAAGCCTGCAACAGCTTGAAGGTGGCCTGGTCGTATAACGGCAGCTTCTCCAGCAAGATGGGCGCTTCTCCGGCCGTCTCGCGTTCGCGGTTGATGGCCTTCAGGGCCCAGTCGATGATGGTGAGCGTGCGTAATCCCAGGAAATCGAACTTGACCAGTCCGACCTTCTCCACGTCTTTCATGTCGAACTGGGTAACCACGCTGCCGCCGCCGGGCTCACAGAACAGCGGTGTGAAGTCCGTCAGCTTGGAGGGACCGATCACGACGCCGCCGGCGTGCTTGCCCGCGTTGCGCCGGATACCTTCGAGCGATTTCGCAAGGTCGATCACCGCCCGGGTGTCTTCTTCTTCGTCGTAGCGCCGCTGGAGCTCCGGTTCCTCGGCAAGGGCTTTTTCAAGAGTCATCCCGAGCGTCATCGGGATCAGCTTGGCGATGCTGTCGACGAAACCGTAGGAGTGCCCGAGCACGCGCCCCACGTCGCGCACCACGGCCTTCGCTTTCATCGAGCCGTAGGTGATGATCTGGCTAACGTGGTCGCGTCCGTACTTCTGGGCGACGTAATCGATCACGCGGTCGCGATTCTCCATGCAGAAATCGACGTCGAAGTCGGGCATCGAGATGCGCTCGGGGTTCAGGAACCGCTCGAAGAGCAGGTCGTGCTCTAGCGGATCGAGATCGGTGATGCCCAATGCGTATGACACCAGCGAGCCGGCGCCTGAGCCGCGGCCGGGCCCCACGGGGATGTCGTTTTCCTTGGCCCATGAGATGAAATCGGCAACGATCAGGAAGTATCCAGGAAAGCCCATTTGCTCGATTACCGCCAGTTCGTGGTCGAGCCGATCACGGTACACGGATTCCGGGCGCTCCCCGGTCGGTGGTTTGACCTCGAAACGTTCCGCCAGCCCCTTCTCGGCGTCGTGGCGCAACAGGTCGGAGATGGTCATGCCCACAGGGGTCGGAAAGTCCGGCAGGTAATAGGTGCCGAATTTCATTTCCAGGTTGCAGCGCATGGCCAGGTGATAACTGTTTTCAACGGCCTCGGGCAGATCGTCGAACAACTCGGCCATTTCCTCCGGGCTTTTCAGGTATTGTTCCTCGGAATAGCGCGATTCGCGGCGCCTGTTCGACAGCATGAGGCCATCGTGAATGCACACGCGCGCCTCGTGTGCCTGGAAATCCTCCCGCTCCAGGAAACGAACGTCGTTGGTTGCCACCACGGGCAGTTGGAACTCTGCCGCCAGGGCAAGGGCGCCCGCTTCATACTGGCTCTCGCGATCCCGACCGGTGCGCTGGACCTCGATATAGAAACGACCGGGAAACGTATTCGCCCAGCCGCGGGCCAGCGAGCGCGCCCGGTTGGGGTGACCGGCCAACAGTGCCTGTCCGATATCGCCGTCGCGTGCCCCGGAAAGCGCGATCAGGCCCTCTGCGTGGTTCTCGACCCAGTCACGCCGTAGATAGGGGACGCCGTGGTATTGTCCTTCTGTATAGCCCTGGCTCAGTAACTCGCAAAGATTGAGATAGCCTTTTGCGTCCTGGCACAGCAACACCAGGCGAGTGACATGGTCAGGATCGTCCGGTGCTTTCAGCAACACGTCCGCGCCGACGACCGGCTTGATGCCCGCTTTTTCCGCCGCGGTGTAAAACTTCACCAGAGCGAACAGGTTGGCCTGGTCCGTGACGGCAATGGCAGGCGCACCCTGTGCCCCGGCTTCCTTGATCAGCCGGTCGATGCGCAACGTGCCGTCCACCAGCGAATATTCCGTGTGCAGATGGAGGTGAACGAAGGGCTTGGGCATGGGCTGAAAAAGTATCGACTCGGGATTCAGGGAAGCGTCATTGTACCGTATGAAATTCGAGCGGCCAGCGCCCATTTCAGGGCCCAGCATTCGGGTGCAGCGACTCCTAACCCCAAGACTGCCCAGGTGCCCGAAGTGGTTGAAGAGCGCGTCGTTTCTTGGTATCGTGCGCGCCGCTGAACGCGGTATAATGCGTGAAGCAATGGGCGCGTAGCTCAGCGGTAGAGCACTGTGTTGACATCGCAGGGGTCACTAGTTCGATCCTAGTCGTGCCCACCAATCCAGGCCCGCAGGCAGAAGTTCTTCAGTGAACCGGCCTGCGGGCTTTTTACGTCGGGGCGTTGATTTCCCGCGCGTCCCTCGTTGGGCATGCGACTCGCTCTGACGTGATTGAATGACCCCTGAGACAGATCTTGGCCGAGCACGGGTTCTGGGTTAGTGGATCGGCGCGAAAAAAAAGGCCGGCCTCGAGGGGCCGGCCTTTGTTCCAAGCGTTGGAAAACAGATCAGGCGTTGTCCGTCGCGAGCCTTCCGGGCGAGCTGATTTTGCTGCGGCCCGGACGGCGCGTGGCCATCATGATCAGCGCGCCGATCAGGCAGCTGATTCCGGCGATCAGGAACGGTGTCATCCAGCCTATTGGTGAGCTGCCGCCCGCCGCCGCGTCCTTGAAAATTCCGGCCAGTAGCGGGCCGACGATTCCGGCAACACCATATGCACTGAAGACCCAGCCGTAGTTTCGGCCGACTTCCTTGTTGCCGAACCAGTCGGCCGTGATGGCCGGGAAGAGGGCGAAGATGCCGCCGTAGTTGAATCCGATCAGGCAGGCCGCGATCACGAGCCCGGTGGTCTGGCCGGTGAATATGAACACGTGGTAGGTCATCAGCATCGCCACGCCCTGCAGCGCCGACATGATGATGATGGCGGTCTTGCGGCCGATACGGTCGGAAATCATGCCCCAAAGAATTCGTCCCAGGCCGTTGAAGATGGCCAGCCAGGCCACGGCGGTCTCGGTCGTGATGCCGGCGTTTTCGACCCCGTGGAATTCCAGCGCATCGATGCCGAACAGCTTGATGCAATAAATAACCATCAGGCCCGCAATGGCGGAGGACAGGAACACCACCCAGATCGAATAGAACTGGCTCGTTTTGAGCATTTGTGCAGGCTCGAAGCCCGTTCCGCCGAGCGAGGAGGCCGCTTCTGCGTCAGCCGGTTTCCAGCCGCGAGGTTGGTAGCCATCGGGCGGATTCACCATGACGATACTGCCCAGCAGAACGAGCGCGGCGAAAATGAAGCCGTAGATCACGAAGACGCTCTGCACAGGCGGCAGGCCGAAGACCTCGGCGTAGTTAAGCAGACCGCCGAACCACGAACCGGCCAGTTTGACCCAGATGGTCGCGCCAAAACCGAAGCCGGCAACTGCAAGGCCGGTGATCATGCCCTTTTTGTCCGGGAACCATTTCACACCCACCGCGATCGGGACCACGTAACCAAGGCCGATACCGGCGCCGGCCAGCAGGCCGATGCAGATGAATTGCGCCCAGAAACTGGTGCCGAAAAAGCCGCCCAGTATGAAACCCAGGCCCAGCAACAGACCACCCAGGATGGTCATCGTGCGCGGGCCGGTTCGAGCCAGCCAGCGGCCGGCCAGGATCATCACCGCCGCAAAGGTGGCGAGGCCCGCCGAAAAAATCCACGCCGTTTGAGTAGCGGTAAACTGATAGAGTCCGGCGGGATCGGTCAGCAAGCGCGTGAAGACAGACCAGGCGTACAGGGCGCCGAGGGCCAGTTGGATCAGGATGGCGCCGGCTACCACAAACCATCGATTCGGCATAGTATTAGTTTTCATAATAATAAATTTAAACCCAGTTAATTAATGACTTGGCGCGACGAAGCGCGTATCTGATACGGGCGCATTATCGTGAAGATTAGGTGGGTTAAAAATGATTAAGGTCAGGTTTGTTGCATCAATTGGGATTTTTGAGAGCGACGCCCCCCCACAAGCGCTTCTTTGCCGTCGGCAATGTCGCACTTTTGCTGGAAGGCTGCTGTTCCCCCCCTCGTGCCTTTGGTGAAAGCGCGCAACCTTTTGCACCCGAGCTTGCGGCGTAAACGGATGGTTTTCTTTAACCGTACGGGCAATGGCCGTACAATAGGCGGCATGATGACGCGGGCGCGAACTACGCACTTTTAGCACAGAGCGGCAAGGCGGTTCCGGACTGGGCGCTTTGCGCCTTTTTTTGTATCTGCGTTGAACGAACATCGAAGGAGAATTGCGGTCATGCCAGCCATTACGCTGCCAGACGGAAGCCAGAAACATTTCGACAACCCCATCACGGTGATGGACGTGGCCGCGGACATCGGGCCCGGCCTGGCCAAGGCTACGCTGGCGGGCGAGGTCGACGGGCAATTGCGGGACGCGAGCCATGTGATTGAAGACGATGCCGCGCTGCGCATCATCACCAGCCGAGATCCCGAGGGCCTGGAGGTCATTCGCCACTCGACGGCGCACCTGCTGGCGCAGGCAGTGGAGCGCCTGTTCCCGGAATGCCAGGTCACCATCGGCCCGGTTATCGAAAACGGTTTCTATTATGATTTCGCCTATCCGCCCGGATTTACGATGGAAGACCTGGACCGTATTGCCGCCGAGATGCGGCGAATCGTCAAGGACTCGCTGCCGGTGAGACGGGAAGTCTGGTCGCGCGGTGAGGCCATCCAGTTTTTCGAGCAGGAGGGTGAGAAGTACAAGGCGGAAATTATCAGAGACCTGCCGGAGGGCGAGGAACTCTCGGTCTACCGACAGGGCGACTTCGTCGACCTGTGCAGGGGGCCGCACGTGCCCGATACGGGTAAGCTGGGAGAGTTCTGTCTCACCAAGCTGGCCGGAGCTTACTGGCGCGGCGACAGCAGCAACGAGATGCTGCAACGCATATACGGGACGGCCTGGCCGAGCAGGAAAGAACTCAAGCAATATCTCACGCGCCTGGAAGAAGCCGAGAAGCGCGACCATCGCAAACTCGCCAAACAGCTCAACCTGTTCCACTTCCAGGAGGAAGCGCCAGGCATGGTGTTTTGGCATGACCACGGTTGGCGCATCTACATCGAAGTGGAAAATTACGTGAGAGAGCAGTTGCGGCAGGCCGGCTACATGGAGGTCAACACGCCGGAGGTTGTCGACATCAAGCTGTGGGAGAAGTCCGGACACGCCGAGAAGTTCATCGAAGAGATGTTCATCACCGAATCGGAGAACCGGAGCTACGCGATCAAGCCGATGAATTGCCCCTGCCACGTACAGGTCTATAACCAGGGTTTGCACAGCTATCGCGACCTGCCGATGCGAATGGCGGAATTTGGCTCCTGCCACCGCGACGAACCCTCCGGCGCGCTGCACGGGCTCATGCGCGTGCGGGCATTCACCCAGGACGACGCGCACATTTTCTGTACGCCCGAGCAGGTGGAATCGGAATCCGCCGCGTTTATCGAGTTGCTTTACCGCATGTACGCGGACTTCGGTTTCAACGAGGTGCTGGTCAAGTTGTCGACCCGACCCGAAAAGCGTATCGGTGCTGACGAGTTGTGGGACCGGGCCGAAGAGGCATTGGCCCGTTCGCTGGACCAGGCCGGTATCGAGTACGACGTCAACCCGGGAGAGGGCGCGTTCTACGGGCCCAAGATCGAGTTTTCGCTGAAAGACACGATCGGACGGGTCTGGCAATGTGGCACCCTGCAACTCGACTTCAATATGCCCGGACGTCTCGACGCGACCTACATCGATGAAGACAGCCAGCGTCAAGTGCCCGTCATGCTGCACCGAGCCATCCTCGGCTCGCTGGAGCGCTTCATCGGAATCCTCATCGAAAATTACGGTGGGGCCTTTCCGCCCTGGCTGGCGCCGGTGCAGGCCGTGGTGATGAACATCACCGACAAACAGAGCGATTACTGCAAGAACGTGGTCCAAACCCTTGCAAATCAAGGATTCCGGGTTGATCCGGACTTGAGAAACGAGAAAATCGGCTTTAAAATTCGCCAGCACACGATGGCCAAGGTGCCTTTCCTGCTCGTGGTCGGCGACCGCGAAGTTGAAAATGGCACGGTAGCTGTTCGAACACGGGCCGGTGACGACCTGGGCAGCATGACCGTCGAGCTATTTGAAAAGCACCTTGCCGAGGCCGTGGGGCGGCGGGGACGAACTGAAAATCCAGTGGAGGACTGACACATCGCATCATCGAAAAAGACGCGGCGCAATGGGGACATTACCGCACCGCAGGTTCGCGTAATCAGCGCGGACGGAGAGCAGGCTGGCATCATGGAAATCCATGACGCCCTTGAAATGGCCGAAAGTACCGGCATGGACCTGGTGGAAATTGCGCCCAACGGCGAACCGCCGGTTTGCCGAATCATGGATTACGGTAAGTTTCGCTTCGAGCAGGCCAAGAAAGCACAGGTCCAGAAAAAGAAACAGAAGAATGTGCAGGTCAAGGAAGTGAAGTTCCGGCCGGGCACCGAAGAAGCCGACTACCAGGTGAAGATGCGAAACGTGAATCGATTCCTGGACGAGGGCAACAAGGTCAAACTGACCTTGCGCTTTCGCGGTCGCGAAATGGCACACCGGGAATTGGGCGCCGCCATGCTGAAGCGGGTCGAGACCGAACTCGGTGACGAGATCGTGGTCGAGCAGTATCCGCGCATGGAAGGTCGCCAGATGGTGATGATGATCGCCCCGAAAAAGACCTGACCGGCCAGGCCCCGGGGGTCAATTGAGGGCAGCGGCGCCGTCGCGATTTTCAAAACCCGGTATCCCGGTTGGCTGCACGCGGTCTATTGCAAAAATACTTGCAAATTCAGGGCAATAAGCCCAGAATACGCATCCCCGCGTGCTTGCGCGGTGCAAAAGAAGCGTTTCCAAGCTACCAAGAGCCCAACGGGGCCGCTTGCCGAAGCGTCAAATGTAAACCCCGCAAGGGGAAAAAGGAGCAAGACCATGCCCAAGTTGAAAACCAACCGGGGTGCGGCCAAGCGTTTCAAGAAGACCGCCTCGGGCGGCTTCAAGCGTGGCCACGCCTACCACAGCCACATCCTGACCAAGAAAGACCAAAAGCGTAAGCGCGGCCTGCGCGGCACCGACATGATCAGTGCTGCCGACAAGAAAGCCGTCAAGCGTCTTTTGCCGCATTCCTGAAGGAGGGTCTGAACAATGGCACGAGTAAAACGTGGTGTGCAGGCCAAGGCCCGACACAAGAAAGTACTGAAGCAAGCGAAAGGTTACTACGGTGCGCGTCGCAAGGTTTATCGCGTCGCCAAGCAGGCCGTTACCAAGGCGGGGCAATATTCCTACCGTGACCGCCGCCAGCGCAAACGGCAGTTCCGCCAGCTCTGGATCGTCCGCATCAACGCGGCGGCCCGCGAGTTCGGCCTGTCCTACAGCCGCTTCATCGACGGCCTGAACAAGGCGGAAATCGAAGTCGACCGCAAGGTACTGGCTGACCTGGCCGTGCACGACAAGGACGCTTTCGGCGCCCTGGCTGAAAAAGCAAAAGCCAGCCTGGGCTAATACCTTCCTGTAGGAGCGACGTCAGTCACGATCCGGCGAGCAGCATGGCCGCCGCGATTGAGTAAATTCGCGACTGGCGTCGCTCCTGCAGAGAACATCAACTCCCGGTAAGACGACCACGCGGTTTCGAATGTGAATACCATAGACGAATTGCGTTCACGCGCACTGAACGAAATAGACGCCAGCGGATCTCTGCCGGACCTGGACGCACTCCGGGTTCGTTACCTCGGTAAAAAAGGCGAGATCACTGCCCAGCTCAAGACCCTGGGCCAGATGGAGCCCGAGCAACGCAAAGCCTTTGGCCAGGCGGTCAATGCGGCGCGCGACGCCATTAACCAGTCCATCGGCGCTCGCCGCAAGCAGCTGGAAGCAGCCGCACTGGAGCAGAAACTGCTCAGCGAGAAGGTGGATGTGACCTTGCCGGGGCGCGGAGAACAGCCCGCTGGACTGCATCCGGTCACGATGGCCATGGAGCGGGCGATCGGTATCTTCACCAAGCTGGGGTTCGATGTGGCCACGGGCCCGGAAGTCGAAGACGACCATTATAATTTCGAATCGCTGAACTTCCCGCCGCATCACCCGGCGCGGGCCATGCACGACACCTTCTATTTCGGCGACGGGCGCTTGCTGCGCACCCACACCTCGCCGGTCCAGATTCGCGTGATGGAGAAAGGTGCACCGCCGTTTCGCATCATTGCTCCGGGCAAGGTGTTTCGCAGCGATTCTGACCAGACACACACCCCCATGTTTCACCAGATAGAGGGGTTGCTTGTGGGCCGTAACGTAAGCATGGCCGATCTGAAAGGGGTGCTGCATACGTTCGTGAACGCGTTCTTCGAGCGTTCGCTGGCGATGCGATTCCGCCCCTCCTACTTTCCCTTCACCGAGCCTTCGGCCGAGGTCGACATCGGGTGGGAGAAAGGCGATGGTTCCGAGCCCGGCTGGCTCGAAATCCTGGGCTGCGGCATGGTTCATCCCAACGTGTTGCGCGGCTGCGGCGTGGATTCCGAGGAATTCACCGGCTATGCATTCGGTATGGGTGTCGAGCGCATGGCGATGCTGCGCTACGGCGTGACCGACCTTCGGCAGTTTTTCGAGAACGATCTCGAATTCCTGCGTCAATTCCACTGATCGGCGCGGTCAAGGAACACCATCATGCAATTCAACGTTGAATGGCTGAAAAAGTGGGTCGCGATCGACCTGGATGCCGACGCCCTGGCGGCAAAGCTGACGGCCGCCGGCCTCGAAGTGGACGATGTCAGGCCCGTGGCGGGCGAGTTCAGCGACGTCGTCGTCTCCCGCATCGAGCGCTGCGAGAAGCATCCGAACGCCGACAAGCTCAAAGTGTGCACGGTATTCGACGGCAGCGAGGAATTACAGATCGTTTGCGGTGCACCGAACGCCCGGCCGGGCATCGTCGTGCCGCTGGCCCAGCTGGGCGCTATGATCGGCCCAGAATTCAAAATCAAGCGAGCGAAGCTGCGAGGCGTGGAGTCTTCGGGCATGCTTTGCTCGGCGCGTGAATTGGGTCTTTCGGACGACCACTCGGGCTTGATGGAATTACCCGGGGACGCGCCGATCGGGCAGCCATTGACAGAGTACCTGGGGCTGGACGACGCCGTCATCGAGGTCGATCTCACGCCCAACCGGGCCGATTGCCTGTCGGTGCGCGGCATTGCCCGCGACGTGGCGGCCAGTTGCGAGGCGGAATTCACGCCCGTGGAAATTCCCGCCGTCGCACCGGCCAACGACGCACGATTTGCCATCACGCTTGAAGCGCCCGAGGATTGCCCGCGCTATGTCGGTCGGGTCGTTCGCGGAATTGATCCCACGGCACAGACTCCGCTGTGGATGGTGGAATCCCTGCGCCGATGCGGCTTGCGCAGCATCAGCCCGACGGTTGACGTGACGAACTACGTTTTGCTGGAGCTCGGTCAGCCGATGCATGCGTTTGACCTGGACAAGCTCGACGGCGAGGTCATCGTTCGGCGGGCTCGCAGCGGCGAGAAACTGGTCCTGCTGGACGAAACCGAGGCGGAGCTCGACGAGGAAATACTCGCGATTTGTGACCGCAGCGGCCCGGTGGCCATCGCCGGCATCATGGGTGGGCTCGACAGCGGCGTCACGCCACAGACCCGGGACATCCTGTTCGAGAGCGCGTTTTTCAACCCCGCCACCATCATGGGGAAGGCGCGCCGCTTTGGCATGCACACCGATGCATCGCACCGTTTCGAGCGCGGCGTGGACCCGGCGGGACAGGAGCAGGCCGTCGAACGCGCCACCCGGTTGCTGATTGAAATCGCCGGCGGTGAAGCCGGACCCGTCCTGGTCGCCGAATCCCGGGAACACGTTCCGTCGAACCAGCCGGTCATTCTGAGGCCAGGCCGGGTCAACGCCGTGATCGGCTGTGACATTCCAGAGGACTCGATTGCATCGATTCTCGAGCGGCTCGGCATGGAGGTCAGCCGCGAGGGTGATGCGTGGAGCGTGCTCGCGCCGTCATCACGCTTCGATATCGCCATCGAAGAGGATCTGATCGAGGAAATCGCGAGGATCTTCGGCTACGACGCCATACCCGAGGCGCCGGTGTCGGGAGAACTGGCGCCGGAAACCACGCGAGGCCATCGCGTCTCCCTGGACCGTGTGCGCAGTATGCTGTGCGCCTTCGGCTACCAGGAGGCCATCAACTACAGTTTCGTCGATCACCGGCAACTGGAAATCATCGGCCACGACCGCTTCGTGCTGCCGTTGGCCAATCCCCTGTCGTCCGATCTCGACGTGATGCGCACCAGCCTGTTACCGGGCTTGTTGACCTCGCTGGCCCGCAATGTGCGCAGGCAGCAGGGAAGGGTGCGCCTGTTCGAAACCGGCGTGGCCTTTCTTCAGCGCGATGAAATGCATGAAATCGAGCGCGTCGCCGCAGTGGCCACGGGTGATAATTTACCTGAACAGTGGGGCGTAACATCAAGAGAAATAGATTTTTATGATGTCAAAGGGCACGTAGAAGCGCTGTTTGCGCTCAAGGGTCGCTCTCAGGCCTTGGCGTTCGAGGCCGGCGACCTGCCCTGGATGCACCCGGGCGCCAGTGCAGCTATGCATCTGGATGGCAGAAGCATAGGCTGGCTCGGGGCCGTGCATCCGGAGGTGCTGAAGGCATTTGATGTAAAAAAGAGCGTATTTGCCTTTGAAATCGACCTTGACCCGTTGCTTACAAGAGAAGTTCCATACGCGAAAGAGCTTTCTCGCTTCCCGTCTATAAGGCGCGATATCGCTGTGATGTTGCCGGCAGATGTCTCGTTCAATGATGTCGAATCCTGTGTCGCGGAAGAGGCCGGCGAATACCTCGAAAACATCGTCGTTTTCGATGTTTACGCAGGAAATAATCTAAAAGATGGTTACAAAAGTCTCGCTATAGGCTTGATTTTCAACAACGTTTCCAGCACTCTAAGAGATGAAGATGTGGATCCGGCAATCGAAGGGGTTGTCCGAGCGCTCGAATCCCGTCTGGGTGCCCAGCTGAGAGGTTAATAATGTCGCTTACAAAGGCAGAAATGGCCGACCGACTGTTTGACGAAGTCGGCCTGAACAAGAGGGAAGCCAAGGAATTTGTGGATGCATTTTTCGAGGCCATTCGTTCGGCACTCGAAGGTGGCGAAAACGTCAAGCTTTCTGGGTTCGGTAATTTTCAGCTACGTGAAAAAAACCAAAGACCGGGCAGGAATCCGAAAACCGGCGAAGAAATTCCGATTTCCGCACGCCGCGTCGTAACGTTCCGGCCTGGCCAAAAACTACGTGCAAGGGTGGAAGCCTATGTTGGATCCGGGGATTGACCGAGATCTACCGCCGATTCCGGCGAAACGATACTTTACGATTGGTGAAGTAAGCGAACTATGCGGGGTGAAACCGCACGTGCTCCGATACTGGGAGCAGGAATTCGAACAACTGAAACCCGTCAAGCGAAGGGGAAACCGCCGATACTACCAACGCGGCGACGTCATGATGATCCGCCAGATCCGCAGCCTGTTATACGAACAGGGCTACACGATCGGTGGTGCCCGCCAGATGCTGGAGGGTGACGAGGCACGCGAAGACATCAACCGCAGCCAGCAGATCATTCGCCAGGTACGCGCCGAACTCGAACAGGTACTGCAGGTTCTCAAGCGCTAAGCTGTTCCGGAATCGCCATATGTTGTAAAATCCCGCGGTCCGCGCCGGGCGCGGTCACGTGATACATAATTCAGTTTCAAGAGTCGGGGCGTGGCGCAGTCTGGTAGCGCGTCAACGGGAGTCTCTACGGGCACTTCTTTGCCTGCGGTAAAACCGCTCCCTTCGAGACGGCATGAATACGACCTTCGGTCGATTAAATCCAGGCAAAAGATTAAAATCAGTTTTCGGTCGGGGCGTGGCGCAGTCTGGTAGCGCACTGCAATGGGGTTGCAGGGGTCGGAGGTTCGAATCCTCTCGCCCCGACCATCAAATAGGAAAAGGTCGCTTCATGCGGCCTTTTCCTATTTGACGCGCGGGGCAGCGGATCGAGCCCGTCGCAAAGCGACAGGTTCGACAAAATTGTCTGGAACAATTTTGAACGTACGCAGCGAAGCGCAGTACGGCCCCGAAGGGGAAGAGGGCAGGATGCAGCGCCTTGAGCGGGTGTTCGTGCATGCAAGGCACCACCTGCCGCGCCCTGGCCAGGACTAAGCCGTAAGTCACTGCCTAGAACAAAGTAATTGAGATCAGAGGGGAGTGCATTAATGGCGGAGGAAGCTTTTGATGTCACTCGTACTAAAATTTTTGACCAGAAATATCCGATCCGGCCCTGAAATCCGTCAGCTAGGCGTAACGCTCGGGAAAGTTGCGCTAAATTCCGCTCCGGGCTGCCGGTTGATGACATCCACCTTGCCGTTCATCACCACCGTCAACTGGTGCACGATGGCCAGGCCGATGCCGGTGCCGACGGTCTCGCGGGTAAGCTCCGATTCCGGGCGATAGAAAAGCCGGAAGATCTTTTTCATCTGGTTTTTCGCAATGCCTGGGCCGAAATCCCGCACCGAGAACCGCACCTTGTTGTCACTGGTCAGCCGACTGTTGATCTCGATGGTCTTGTTGGCCGCGCTGCTGGAAAACTTGATCGCATTGTCCACCAGATTGATGACGATCTGGGAGAAACAATCCTCGTCGATCATCACCGTGGCGCCCCGCGTTTCGGCTTGGCAATCGAATGCCAGCCGAAATCCGCCGCGCTCCACCTGGCTGGTGATCTTCGACTCCATGTTGGCCATGAGTTCGCCAACCTTCCGGGGCTGCAGGTCGAACTGCGGTTCATTGCGAGTGATTTTGGCGAGTTGCAGAACGTTGGAGATGAGCCGGGTCAGTCGTTCCGACTCGCCATGGATGAACTCGTAGTAGGTCTTGCGTTTCTCCTCGTCCGCCCAGCCCTCTTTCAACATCTCACTGTACATGCGGATGGATGTCAGCGGCGTCTTGAGTTCGTGGCTCACCGCCGAGACGAAGTCCTGCTGCTGCCGGGCCAGCCTGATCTGGCCCAGGCCCAGGCGGTACAACGTGACGAAACCGGATATGAACACGATGGCGAGGACCAGCGTTACCCAGCCCAGAACCGCGGCGCCCGGACCGGGCGGCAGGTGGGAGGCGCTGTAGATGAGTTCCATGCTGTCCAGCGGGGCGGACAGGCGGTTGCGGTATACGAGCGCGCCTTCCAGCGAACCTGTGCTCACGGGATATTCGTAGTCATCACGCCCGCTGACGCTGTGGATGACATCTCCCCGGTAAGCGACGATCAGGTTGGACGTCCCGGACAGCGCCGTTTTTCTGAATGGCGTGTCGATCGCGTCCCCGATAAAGGTGTCCCGGTCGATCAGCAGGCCCTGGATGAAACGTTCGCCCTCGCGCCAGACTTTTCTGAAAAGCACCAAGTGCCCGCTGTCGAGCATGCTGAATTCCAGCGGATCGACCTCGCTCTCGAAGGTGCTGATACGAAGCCCGGCCGCGGTATCGGCGAACCGATCCTCGGCTGGCTTCGCAGCGGTCTCCGCCAGGGCTATCTGCTCCTTGCGCTTACCCCGCACGAGGCCATCGGCGCGAGCCGCCTCGTCACGTTGACGCTGGTCCGATTGGCTTTCCATTGCCTCGCTTTTCCGCTCCAGCGCGGGATCGAGATTGAGATCGGACACCTTGCCGATTGTATTGAGGCGCTGTTGCACTGGCGCCGCTTCACCATCGGGGGCTGCGACAACATCTGAATCCGTTTCCTCCCGCCTGCCGGGCAGACTCAACTGGTCAAAGACCTGCTGTGTGTAGGTCGTCAGCTCGGCATCTTCCTCCTGCTCATTCATCGCAGGCCGCTCGGCGCTCCCCGGCCGGATTTCGAGAGGTTCCGCCTCCGCTTCGATATCGCCTTCGGTCAGTGCGTGGTACGAAGCCTGTTCGCGGAGCCTCACCAGGCGATTGTCAGCCAGGATTTGATGGATTTCCTGCGCCAACAGCCAGCGGTCTTTGAATTCATTTCCGCCGATGCCAAACTGTTCGGGATCGCTCGTGGCGGGCGGTAGCAGCGGGCTACTGAAAACACCCCGGGTATCGACCTGGAAATGACCCAGCAGTCCGGGTGGGTCCCCGGGGACCGGGTAGGCGGATAACGGCGAGCGTTGCAGGAAATTGGCGCTGGGATCGCCGGTGACGACCAGGAACGTGTAATCCGCGAACGAATTGGTATCCGCTGCGCTGATCATGCCCACCAGTCGCGCGTCGATGCGGCCGGTCAGTTCCTCGGCCAGGCCGCGGTACTGGTGGAACGCCTCCCACTTGAGCTGCCCGTACGCGTGCCAGACCAGCACGGCGGTCGGAATGGTGAGCGCCAGGAACAGGATCGCCAGGAGATTTCGTAGGCGGCGCCTGTCGTGGCCTTTGATGAGGGCGTTGGGCAGCACGGGCTAATCCAGGGTCACCAGGCGATAGCCGGCGCCTCGCACAGTAACGAGGTTAACGGGTTCTTTCGGAAGGCCCTCGATCTTGCGCCGCAGTTTAGCGATATGGATATCGACCGTGCGCGTTTCAAACTCCAGGTTTCCGGGGTAGCCCCATACCTTCGTCAACAGTTCCTCCCTCGACACCGGCCGGTCCGAATGTTGCGCCAGGTAGCTCAGCACCGCGATCTCGCGCCGGGTGAAAGACAGGGATTCGCTGCCCTTGCGCCCCGAAAGGTTTGCAGTGTCGATCTCTACATCGCGCAAGCGGATATTTCGCGCCTGTTCGATGCCGGCCTGCGAGCGCCGCAGCACGGCCTCGATCCGGAGCAGTAGTTGCTGAACTGAGAACGGCTTGTTCACGTAGTCGTCGGCGCCGAGTTTCAGGCCGTGAATAATCTCCTCGTCCGAGGTCTTGGCGGTCAACATGATGATGGCTTGTTCCGGGTCCTGCGCCCGCATCCGGTCGCAGATCTCGTAGCCGTCGATGCCGGGCAGCATGATATCGAGCACGATCAGGTCGAACTGGCCCGTCAGCGCTTTTCGCAGCCCTTCGGGGCCGGTCGCGGCGCTTTCCACGCCATAGCCGTGATAGACCAGCACGTCGGCCAAGCCCGTGCGGATCGCCTCTTCGTCTTCCACGACCAGTATCTGTAGCTGTTTCGTCATAACGCTGCCCTGTGACCTGGAATGGACACCATCCTAGGCTACCAGCTTGCGCGCCCGCGCGGCGATGTGGGATGTATCGGTTTTGTAAATTTCCGCGCCTCGTTTTTACCATTCCATGTCTTATCCATAAGGCCATGTATTTCTAAGCTGTCCCCGTCAATCAAACGAACGGAGGACACATCATGGCATTGATCAATCGCATCACGCGGCTCTTCAAGGCGGATTTCCACGCCGTCCTGGACCAGATCGAGGAGCCCGAGCAACTCCTCAAACAGGCCATCCGCGACATGGAGGACGACCTGTCCGCCACCGAACAACGCATCAAGGTATGCGCGCATGACCAGGAAGCCCTGGCGGTTCGCCGCGGTGAACTGGAACACACCCTGGCCGAACTCGATGGGCAGCTCGATCTTTGCTTCGAGTCCGACAAGGACGATCTCGCAAAAAACCTGGTCCGGAGGAAACTGGAGGCCGCGCGGCTTCTGAAACGACTGGACGCAAAGCACTCCGCAAACAAGGCGTACCTCGCAGACCAGGGAACGATGCTTGATGAGAACCGGGCCACGCTGGAAAGCCTGAGGCAGAAAGCGGAACTGTTCTCGCAACGCACCCCCGGCCCTGACGGCGACGGCTCGGAATATGACGACATCTCGTGGATGGCGCGCGAAATGACGGTCGGAGATGACGAGGTCGAAGTCGCCTTCTTGCGCGAAAAGAGCCTGAGAGGTGCAGCATGAAACGCCCCGGCTTCTTCCACGGCGTGCTCGTCGCCGTCGTTTTCGCCTTCTTCGCCAGTGCCGTGATCACCACGCTGACGCCATTCTTCGGCTTCTACAGCGTGATCAGGCTGCTTATCCCCGCGCTGGGGCTGGCTTATCTCATGTACCTGATGAGCCGCAGCAAGGCGCGGGTGGGACGCGTCACCACGCTTTCGCTCTGGACCGCGCTGGCCGCAGCCACCTGGTGGGTGGCGCCCCCGTTTCCGCTTTACCTGCTGATTCACGTGGCCGCCATCTGGCTGGTGCGTTCCCTGTATTTCTATTCGGGCGTCGTGCCGGCCATGCTGGACCTGGGGCTGAACGCACTGAGCCTATCCGCCACCGTCTGGGCGATCACTCAATCCGGCAGTGTGTTCCTCGCCGTCTGGACATTTTTCCTGGTGCAGGCGCTTTTCGTGGGCATCCCGCCAACCATTCAGCGCAAGCCCGCGCCGGCTCCCAACAACGCGGCGGACGATTCCAACTTCCAACAGGCACGGCGCCAGGCCGACGCCGCCTTGCGGCAGTTATTCACCCATCAACCCACCATCTGAAACCCGCTTATTCTGAAAGAGGACATCAACATGAAAACCAAGATACTGGGCATCGCCCTTTTCATCCTGACACTCGGCGCGGTTGTGTATTACCCGCAACTCTCAGCCACCACCGGCACCATGCAGCCTGCCATTAACCAGCACATTACTGCGAATAAACCCATAGTCGACGTGGTGTTCGTGCTGGATACCACGGGTAGCATGGGCGGCCTCATCCAGACCGCCAAGGAAAAGATCTGGTCCATCGCGACCACCATGGCCTCGGCGCAACCAACCCCGGAGATCCGCATCGGCCTGGTCGGTTTCCGTGACCGGGGCGACGCGTATGTTACCCGGCGGGTTGATCTTTCCGGCGACCTGGACTCGGTGTATGCGGCCTTGATGGATTTCAAGGCGGATGGCGGTGGCGACACGCCCGAGAGTGTCAACCAGGCACTTTACGAGGCCGTTCACCACATGTCCTGGAGCCGGGCGGACCAGGCTTACCAGGTGATCTTCCTGGTCGGTGACGCACCGCCGCACATGGACTACAACGAGGTGCAATATCCGCAGATCGTGGCGAATGCACTCGAAAGGGGCATCGTCATCAATACCATCCAATGCGGTGAGATTGCAGAGACGGCCACCCCGTGGACGCAGATCGCCAACCTGGGGCACGGCAGTTTCTTCCAGGTCGAGCAGGCCGGCGGCGCGATCGCTTTCGACACGCCATACGATGAAAGGATCGCCGAACTCTCAGCCAGGCTCGACGACACGCGGCTCTATTACGGCTCGCGGGAAGAGAAAGCGCGGATGAAGGAAAAAGTCGCCGCCACCGAAAAGCTGCACTCCAGCGCATCGGTCGCCTCACGGGCGCGCCGCGGTGTCTTCAATGCCGGGGAGGGCGGTCGTACCAACATGCTGGGCGACAATGAACTGGTGGACGCGATTGCCAGCGGCAAGCTGCAGCTCGACGAGATCGATGAAGACGCTCTGCCCGACGCGATCCGGGAGATGGAGCCCGAGGAGCAGAAGGAGCACGTCAGCCAGCTCGCCGTGGAGCGCAATGAACTGCAACAGCAGATTCGGGAGTTGTCCGAAGATCGCGACGGCTTTATCGCCAAGAAAGTCGAGGAAGCCGGCGGAATGGAAGATTCTCTGGACCGGCAACTCTACGCGACCGTCAAGGAGCAGGCTGCCGACGCCGGGCTCGAATACGAGGACGTCGAGAAGTACTGATCCAGTTCATGTGACAGGAAGAAGGGCCGGGTCCAGTTATCCCGAAATTGGATCCGGCCCCATTATCAAACCCATGTCTTCGACGCTCAGAGCGCTCCCAACTCCTCCACCGACAGCGAGCCGATGCCGAGCGAGTCGGGTGTGCGCAGGGCTTCTTCGGCATAATCGCGGGCCATCAGGACCGAGGCCAGCTTTATGATGGCGTCCATCGTTGGGGTCTCCACGCCAACCTGGCGTGCCAGGCGGCTCATGAAGATCAGGCCGTACCCGATGTCTTCGTTCAGGTAGCGATGATCGAGCTGCGGCTGCGCGCCGATGCCCAGGAAGCCCGGCGCCTCGCGGTACGCGGAGCCGTAGTTGTTTTCCAGCATGTAGCCCTGGCGCATGCCCATCTCGGGGTCGGGAAAGATTTCGACGCCGAGGCGCGCGCCGATGGCGATCCGCTCGCGATCCACCGCTTCGATCAGTCGACCGACCGAATCGGTCACGCCGTCTTCGTAAAAGAGAAAATCACCGCCTGTTCCCTCGATGCGCGCCGCGTTGGCCAACGTAACCGCCGGATGAATCACCGGGTTGGCGTTCTGCAGGCTGGTATGGATGATGCTTTTCGCGCGCTCCATCCCGGGATAGACATCCGAGATCATCTCCAGGACATCGTCGGTCAGTTGCCGGGGCAGCGCCGCCAGCAGGTTGCCGGCTTTGAGTTTCAGAAAAACGCGGATGCGTCCCGGCTCGGTCAGCCGAACCGCGTAGTGCAGGGTAGACGTCTCGGCTACCCTGATCGCATCGTCCTCAATGGGCAGCCTGGCCGCTTCCTTGAACGCCAGTGCGCCGCCGCAGGAGCCGGGTGTGACGATTACCGTCTGGCCGCTCTGCAGGCGTCCGGCCAGCGCCTGGCCGAAGGGCTCCGTGCTGTAAGCCGGGCCGACGACGTAGATGAGCTCAGCACCGCGAAGGGCTTCATCGAGGTCATGGCCTGCCGAGACAAGCTCTGCGAAGCCGGAAAGGCCGCCCTCGGCATGTATTCCGCCCTGGCGGGCGATCGTTTCGATATTCGCGGGAAACTCGGGAAAATCGAAGAGGCGCACCTGGTGGCCGTGCGACGCGCAGTCAAAGGCCGTTGCCGTGCCGCCGGCGCCGGCGCCCAGTACAGAAATTTTCATGTGTATTCCGTGTTTTGAAGCCAGGGGCCAGTATAACGTAGCGATTCGGGCCCTCGAACCGCTGTGGCTAATCGCCGTAAACAATCCCATGTAGGCTTTGGTTGCGGTCTGTCGTGTTGGCGCTTTGAACGCGTCTGGAGCGCCGAGGCGCCCCTGGCTTCTGGATTATGCGGCCGCCAGGCGTTAACCTAGTTTCGACGTTTGCGTTCTCCCGTTGACGCAAACGGAGCCGGGGGACACGCAATGAAACCGCGCAACAAAATCAGCAGTACCGGTCACACCATGCTCACCTGGGTTCAGGACCTGGGCCTGATCATCATCGCCCTCTCCACGGTCGTGGCCCTGATCATCGAGATCAAGGTGATGTGGGACAACGGCACCGTCATGCTGGCGGACCTGCTGTTGATGTTCATCTACCTCGAAATCTTCGCGATGGTGTCCATCTACCTCGATTCGGGCAAGCTGCCGGTGCGGATGCCGATCTATATCGCCATCGTGGCGCTGGCAAGGTACCTTATCCTGGACATGAAAGGTATGGACGCCTGGAAAGTCGTGGCCATCGCGGTCGCGTCGCTGATCCTGGCGCTGACCGTGCTGGTGATCCGTTACGGGCACCTCAAGTACCCCTACGACGAACCGCCTGAGGCCGGGGGGTGAAAACAGTTTGCCAAGAAAAAAAGGCCGCCCGGAGGCGGCCTTTTCACAGGGGTATGGAGAGCCTTACTCGGCAGCGAAGAATTCCTCTCTCCAACCGATGTTTTCACGCCAACTGGCGATCACCAGTTCGGCGGGTGTTTCAAACAAGGTGGCTGGGCCTCGTTCGCAGTCGAAACCCCAGAGCGGGTCTGCGTCAAAGTCTGTGGGGTAGACAAGCTCAAAGGCCGCGGTAAGCGCATCGCAATCCCAGTTGTACTCCGCCGTGCCACCACCGGTGTTTTGCCAGCTTATCGCGCCGAAATCGCTGCAAGAGTTTGTAGCTCCGCAACCCGTCTCGTTATTGTTGTTCAGCACCACTACCGAGCCGGCGTGGTTGCCACCGACGCCGCCGCCGTCGATCGTGTAGGTACCGCCCAGGGTGACGATCAGGCCTTTGTAATCGGGTGTGCCGTTCCAGGAGATATTTCCCTCGACCATCATGATACCGGCGCCCGAGATATTGCCGCCCATTACCAAGTCGCCCTGGATGTAAGTGATTGTTTCACCACCGGGGTAGGTGCCGTATTCCGTGTTTCCCAAGTCCGTGAAGACGCCACCGTGCTCACCGCCTTCCACGTAGCCGGGATAACCCGGGCCGATCAACAGATCGCCGCCGAGTCCGGCTTCCGCTTGTACCCTGATTTGCTCCCGAAACCGGTCGGTAGTATTCGGATCGTCCCAGGGCTGGCCGGGGTCTGACTGATGAATGCCGCCGTCGTAATTACCAAGCCGTGAGCTATTGAGATCGTCCAGGATCGCATCCAACAAACCGGAGTCGGGGCAGTCACGTCCTGTCGTCACGGCCGGGCCGCCGTCACCATCGACCGTGAAGACATTGGATGATGGGAAATCTATTGCAGGCTCGGGACCCTGGTTGCCGGGGCCGTCCACCATCTGTGCCTCGCAAGCCGGGAAGCAGATCGCGCCGCAACCTTCGACGAGATAGGTGTCGTTGCGGCGCGTGATGCGGACTTCCACTTCGCGGAAGGCAACGACGTCGCCGAGGGTGGGTTCAACCGTGCCGCGGCTGGCCACGAATAATTGCGAGCGCGGCGGACGCGCGCCGGTAACGCAACCGACTTCGCCCGGACCACAGGGGTACTCGTCGTTCAGGCAGTACATGCGTTGCTGAAGCCGCACGCCATCGACGTCGTAGGTAACGTAACGCCACTCCGTTGGCTCATCCCAGCCGAGATGGTCTTTCCGACCGCAGAGCGTGTCGGGAGCATCGGCCTCGACGTTGGTCATGAAGAATTCGATCGCATTGTTCGCGCCGGCCGCCGCGGCCTCGAAGGCCATGGTCTG
>JABDPF010000068.1 GCA_013042915.1 Lysobacterales bacterium | reverse complement strand
TGGGCCGGCGTGAAGAGCTACTGGCCAAATCACAAGGAGAATTCGTATGAGAATCACCCGAAGAGAATTGCTTCGCCTCGGTGCCGGTGCCGGGTTGTTGTCCGCCACGGGATGGAACCCGCTGCTGGCAGGTTCCGATGAACCCATCCTGGTCACGGTCCCGTCCAGCGGTGTGAAGATTCCCGCGGTCGGACTGGGAACGGTCAAGTTCCGCGGCTTGGTCGGCAGCGCCGAAATGGACCCGTTCCGCGATACCCTGGCGGCGTTTCACAGTGGCGGCGGTCAGTTGCTGGACACGTCGCCCAACTACGGAAATTCGGAAGCGGTGCTGGGCCATCTGCTCGAGGGAATGGGCTTAAGGGAAGACGTTTTCATGGCCACCAAGGTCGACCGCGAGGAACGCGACGAGGGCATCGAGCGCATGGAGGGGTCCTTTTCCCGCCTGGGCGGCCCGATCGACCTGATGCAGGTGCACAACCTGCGGGGCACCGACGTTCAACTCGATACTCTGTTCAAGTGGAAAGACCAGGGCAAGGTCGCTCACGTCGGTATCACGACGCACCGCGTAAGTCAGCACGAGGACGTCGAGCGTTACATGCGCACGTATCCGCTGGATTTCGTTCAGGTCAACTACTCGCTTGCTGACCGGGCCGCAGCCGATCGTATCCTGCCGTTGGCAATCGACCGCGGCGTGGCCGTTCTGGTCAACCGGCCCTTCGGCAAGGGCGATCTGTTCGCCGCTGTCAAGGGTAAGGATTTGCCGGACTGGGCGGCCGACATTGACTGCACGAGCTGGGGCCAGGTCTTTTTGAAATACATCATCGGTCATCCGGCGTCCACCTTGCCGATACCCGGCACGTCAAAGCCGCACCACGCGCTGGACAACGTGGCCGCGATGTACGGCCGATTGCCTGATTCGGCCCTGCGCGCCGAGATGGAGCGGCTCTTTGACGAGGAGATGGTCTCATGAGCATTCGATGGAGCACGTTTGTCCTGGCGGTGGTGTTCAGCCTGGTGAGCCTCGGGGGGCAGGCGGGTTCACTGCCGGAGGAAAAAGCGCGGTTGAGCGCGGATGCTTTCGCAAAGATGGCGGCTGACCTGGGCCTGCGCGAGGCGACGGCGCCGTCGCGAGACCACGCGGGATGGACGAAGCCGCAAAAAATCGTGGTCTGGATGCTAGACGGTTGGGACGTGGCTGAATTGCAGGTCGTCGCGCCGGCAGTCGAGATCGTGGGAGTTGACAGCATGGAGGCCGCGGAAGCCGCGATCGCTGATGCGCAGGCCATGATCGGTGCCTGCAGCGAACGGCTACTGTCGCGAGCGCCTGCCCTTGATTGGGTGCAGGTGTACTCC
Source organism: Lysobacterales bacterium (assembly GCA_013042915.1). Taxonomy (GTDB): domain Bacteria; phylum Pseudomonadota; class Gammaproteobacteria; order Xanthomonadales; family SZUA-36; genus JABDPF01. The sequence goes on along the minus strand of JABDPF010000068.1, from coordinate 10,830 downwards.
TCGGGTGTCGACCGCTGTGTCGGAAATCCCAGTCTTCGCGAGGGTCGAAAAATTCTGACCAACGGCCAACGCATCGCCTCACCGGCGCTCGCCGAACACGCGATTGCGCTGATGATGGGGCTGGTTCGTGGAATCGACCTCTATCACGGCAACCAGGATGACGGGAAATGGAGAAGAGACGTCGGGCTTGAAAGCTCGGATTTCATGGAACTCGATGGCCGCACGATCCTCGTCGTGGGACTCGGGGGCATTGGCACGCAGGTGGCGCGCAAGGCTCACGGGCTCGGCATGCGGGTGCTTGCCACTCGCGGCAGCCGTCGCGAGGGTCCCGCTTACGTCGAGTACGTGGGGCTTGCCGGTGAGACACTCACGCTGGCCGCCCAGGCCGATATTGTCGTCAACACGGCGCCGTTGACGGACGCGACGCGAGGGATGTTCAACCAGGCCTTCTTTGCAGCCATGAAGCCTTCGGCGTATTTCGTTTCCGTAGGGCGGGGCGCAAGCACCGTGACGGCGGACCTCGTCACGGCACTGAATAATGGCGATATCGCCGGCGCCGGCCTGGATGTCACGGACCCTGAGCCGCTGCCCCAAGGCCATCCACTCTGGACCGCTCCGCGGGTGCTGATCACGCCGCATACCGGAGGTCGTTCGGACCGCGGGCGGCAACGGTTGTTCCTGCTGGTGCAGGAAAACCTGCGGCGTTACGTGACAGGAGAGCCGCTGTATTCGGTGGTGGACATCGAACGGGGTTACTAGCGGAGCGGGCACGATTTGAGGAATTTTTCCGCCAAACAGAGTATTCTAAGGCGGGTTTCGAGGCGTATTGCCGGTCCATAACAACCGTGGGGACGAAAAACTCCATCCGGTATTCGCCGTTTCCGAGAGGAAACCGCACCTCGAATTTTGGGCAGAAATGGTGACGACCGACAGGTCCGTCGCCACGATAACGTACAGCCTTCGCGGCCGGCGGCCGTGACCACAGAAACATCTAAGGGAGAGGATTGATGGAGCGCTCCAACAACACCCGTTTTACAGCAAGGTCATTGACCTTGGCTCACAAAGGATTACTGCTCGGATTTGCCTTCCTGCTGCCGTTCAACGTCATGGCTCAGGTTTACGTGTGCAGTTCGAACATCGACATGGACGCCACTGGTGAAGAGCCTTACTTCATCGATGAGCCCATCCCGATCGAGCTGACGCTCAGCGCCGGCGAGATCAACAACTCGGGCGTTCCGGGCGTGCTGCAGATCTCCAGTTTCGATTACAAGCCCGACTGCGTGCCGTCACCAGATGCCAACTTCGAGAATTGCGCCGATGCCGGCAACAACGTCGTAATCAGCACACCCGCCGACCAGATCGGTGGAAGCTGCGGGGCAGACTTCAGTGTCGCCACCAGCGACGGTGGTGTGACCTACGAGTTCACGCCGACCGCACCCATCGAAATTGCGGCCAACAACAGCTGCACGGTGACCTTTGACATCACGGTCCTCGGTGCGGCTCCCGGCACGACCGGCATTCTCGAAACCAGCGGCTGGTCCGAACTGCAGGCCGGGTGCTACGAAACCGACGGTACGTTCTACGGTATCGGTACAGCGGCCTCTGGCTCGCTGACCTTCCCGCTCTCGACCGAACGTGCCCAGTTCGTCGTGACCAAGGACTTTACCGATGACAGCGACGGCAGCGCGGATGTTTACATTCGCTGCAACGCCGGCCTTCCACTGGAGCAGGAATTCACGCTGCAGGACGGAGAGCGCGTTACCTTCGTCGTCAGGGAGTTCCTCCAGGGCACGATGGATTGCCGCATCTTTGAAGACCCGATCGAGGGTTACGATGAATCCTACGTCGCGGGCGGAACCGGATTCGCCGACCTGATCGATGTCGACAACGGCTGTATTTTCGAAGGCGTCCAGTCCGGCAGTTTCAGCTGTGACATCACGAACGCGGTCGAAGAAGTCGAAATCGAAGTGACCAAGACCTGGATGGGCGTGAACGAGGAAGACATGGTGCTCGAGGCCCAGGCCCAGTACACCTGCTACGACGTGTACACGTCGGGTGCCGCGGGTCAGACCGAGACCGTAACCGGCTCTCTGAGCTTCAGCGGATTGACCAGCACGCGCAGCATCACCGGTATCTACCCCGCGGTCGAGGGATCCTACTGCGAAGTCTTCGAACCCCTGGTCGAGTCCTTTGTCGAGCCGGATGCCAGCGATTGCGCCAACGTTCCTGTGGAAGCGGGCGCCAGTTGCACCATCGTCAATACCGTTTTCTACGAGGGCATACCGACCCTGAACAGCTACGGCATGGCCCTGTTGGCCCTGCTGATGCTCGGAGTCGGCTTCGTCGGAATGAGACGCTTCATCTGAAACGGCTGACAGGCACAAAAAAACCGCGGCTCGGGTCCGCGGTTTTTTTTGCCTTGCCCTCTTTGATTAAGTCTTTGGAGATCGAAGCTTGACGGTTTGTGAGCAGAGCCCGGAGGTCGGCTCGCAGATCCGGTAGCGGACGAGTGTCCCCGCAGCCTTGAGATAACGATCCTGGTAAAAACCCTGGTTCATCACAGTGGTCAACAGTCTGTCGTTTCGATAGACCTCGATACGGCCGCTTTCGCGAGCCGTCCAGTTCAACACAGCGGTCAACTGACGCTTGGTGCTGACCCATTCGGCATTGAGAGTCATGCCGCGCTCGGATTCAACCCGGACAATTCGTCTGCTGACGCCGCTGTCTTTTTTGCCATCGGTGACCTTCAGCGTAACCGTATAGTTGCCGTCCTCGTCATAGCGATGTGACACGGCGCTGCCGGTTCCCGTGGAGCCGTCGCCGAATGACCAGTCGTAGGACGTGATGGAGCCGTCGGCCGCCGTGCTCGAACCGGCGTCGAGGAGGCACTCGCGACCATCGCAATCCACCGAAAAGCTGGCCAAGGGCTCGTTCTCCGGTTCGGGTAACCGGATCGTGAGACTCTTGCGGCTGGAATCGGCCATCCCGCCGTTGTCCGTGATCCTCAGCGTGACCAGGTAGTCGCCGTCGGCATCGTAGTTGTGCTCGACCTGGGCGCCTGAGGCCCGCTCGCCGTCGCCGAATGACCAGCTCCAAGATGCGATTTCCCCGTCCGGGTCGCTGCTGGCCGTGGCGTCGAAGACGCAGCGCCCCTCGCTGCAAGCCCATTCGAAACGGGCGCTGGGCTCGACGTTCGAGTTCGAGGCTTCGACGGTGAAGCTCGTGCTGTCCAGTGCACCTTCATCGTCTTCCACGGTCAACTCGATTCGATAGCTTCCGGCCTCGCCGTATTCGTGCTGAGCGCTTGAACCGCTGGCCTGCCCACCGTCGCCGAAATCCCAGGTCCAGGCGACAATTTCGCCGTCCGGGTCACTGCTGTCGGAGGCATCCACGGAACAGGACAATTTTTCACAGGAAACCGCGATGCGCGCACGGGGTTCCTGGTTCGGGATACTGATTGTGACCGAATGGCCGGTGCTGTTTTCTGCGCCGTCGTTGTCACTGACGGTCAGGGAGACCCAGTAGTCGCCTTCCTCGTCGAACCGGTGCTCAACGATTTCACCCGTCGCCTCGTTGCCGTCACCCAGCGACCACTGCCACTCTGCGATCGAGCCGTCGTTGTCCCTGCTGCCGCCCGCGTCAAAGGTGCATGCATCCTGCACGCAGGTACTGGAGAACCGTGCTTCGGGTGCTTCGTTGGGTTCGCTCACGGCCACGGTTTCCCGACGCGACGTACTCGCGCCCTCATCATCGATGACGGTCAGTTCGATCTCGTACTCGCCGGCTACGTCGAATTCATGCTCGAACCGCTCGTCGATGACCGTTTCTCCTTCCAGCAACCAGAGCCATTCGGCGATCGACCCGTCGACGTCCGAGCTGCCGCTGGCATCGAACGCGCAGGAGAGGCCCTCGCACTCGGTCGAAATGCGGGCGACCGGTGCCCGGTTTGGCTCGGCCCAATCGCCGTTGGCGTTTCCGGACGGCACCACGCCGTTGAAATACTCCGAAACCTCGGGCCAGATCCTGGAAAACTTGACGGCCGAGTTGGCGCAGCCACCCCAGTGGTGCAGGCCGAGTGCGCGGCCGGTCTCGCCGGAGAGGACGGGCGCGCCGGAACTGCTGGTGGTGGTATCGCACATGTAGCCGATATCGGAGCCTTCGTAAAATCCATCGATGTCGTTGTCGTCGATTTCGCAGACCCCGCTGCCGTTCATATCGCTCTCGATCGCGATTTGCTTGGGTCTTCCGAGGCCATGCTGCGGAATGAAGATTTCCTCGCCGATATCTCCGTCCCGAAGGTCGAGCCCAATGTTGCCGAAGCCTTGGATACGGGTGAAGTCATTGACGGTAAACAAGGTGAAATCCAGCTTGTAGTGTTCCGCCAGCAGTTCGTCACCCGTTACTTTCACAGCCGGGACGGCGTCTTCAGATCCACACACGGAGGATTGGTAGTCGAACCAGATTTCCGCACCGTCGAGTTGCGCCTGGCTCGATATGCAGTGGCGCGCGGTGAACAGCCGGTTGTCACGACCCACTCGCCAGGCCGTGCATTTCTTGCCTGAACTGGAGATGATCATCGCGACGGGCTGGCTGCGTTCGTAGTGATCGGGGTAGCTGTCTGCCCAGCAAATGGCATCGTACAACTCGGATTCACCGCAATTGGTTTCCAGTTCATCGACCGGGAGCAGATTTTTGGAGAGGTTTTTGCGTTTGGTCGTCGGGATGTCGGTCAGATAGGTGTCGATCTCGAATCCGTGGATTTCCGGATCGAAGGCGGCCAGGTCGCCCGTCAACCGGACCATCGCGGTATCGCCCGATATGGACATCGCCCAGAATGCCTGGCGGCCGTCGTCGCCGCGCTCTTTATCGATGGTGAACGGATCGCGGACCGTTGCCGAGTACCGCCAGGTTTCGGTCGACAGGGGATTGCTGACTTCCAGCGTGACGCCGCGGGGCAGTTCAAAGCGACTGAAGTGCAGCTTGACAAACCGGGCGCCCTCCACCTGGTGCCGGATCGGCGCCAGCAGGGGTGTATTCGCATAGCGGGTTCGCTGCTCGCGCAGGGTGACGGGATGTGAGAGCGAACCGTAAAAAACTGGTGTTTTCGGTTTTTCCGCGTATTGAGCGGAGGCACCGGTGGCGATCCCGGCCACGGCCACAGCCATGAGTACGCGTCCATGCAATCCTTGCATTGTCCTGACGTCCTTGTCGTGGCGCCGCTTCCTGCAGCGCGTTGTGCCTCGCTTTCCGAAAGGGAAGAGCGGTCAGCCTGGATCGCTTGCTGCGGCGGACAGCTTCCGTCCGTTTAGCAATCGATCCTTGGTGCCGGGAAATCAATGCCTTGGAACGCAGCTTTCACCAGCAACTTTATTTATATCCGAGGCGGACCAATCAAGTCAAAAAATCACCGACCGCTCGGCGGCGCAAAGCGTCCGTCCGTCCGAAACCGGCGCCGCGGTGTGTATTTTTCGCGCGAATCGCTTATATTTGTCGTGCAAGGGGATCTACTCCATTGCTTAGGCGTCGCGTTTGGCAGAGGTCAAGCCTTCGTCACATAGCGTAAGGGATTACACTTTTGTAAGAAACGGCAACAGGGATGTTGGCTCCCAGAGGGGAGCGCATGTCGCTGTTTTCTATTGTGAAAACAGTTTTTGATTCATTGAGAGGAACGGAAGCAGAAGACCGGTTGACAATCTACATATTCTGAACGAACGCACTCATGGGGGCTTATTGGGCAGTAAGCGGAGGCGTTCGGTTCTGTCAAGGGATTTCTCAAGCATGGATGCGCTTTCGAGAAGCGGTTCTCATCTATACGTGTGAAATTCAAAACCCTCGGGCCGTTGGTCCAGGGGGCGACTTGACAGGGAGAACGCACATGCGTCACCACAACCGACTTACTGCCCACGGCATCAAGCCAGCGACATGGATCGCTGCCATCTTTGCCCTGATGCCGCTTCAGGCGCAGGCTGAGATCGAGGTTTGCAACGCCGCCATCAATATCTTCAGCGTTGACGGGCCCACCCCGTTTTTCGTGGGTGACGAACTCACCCTAAACGCGACCATCGGCGCGGGCCTGATTCGCGACAACGACCGGCCCGGCTCCCCGGGCGGCGCCAATCCTTTCATCGACTTCACCGGCATCGGTTACGGCATCGACTGCGGTGGCGGCACGATGGAGAACCTCAGCGACTGCAAGCCGATCGGTTTCGGCGCGTTCCCACCGAACAATATCGGGCACGAAATCGCCTTTCTCGGAGTTTCCCGCACGACGTGCGAGACGTCTGTTCCCGGTGAAGGGGCAGACTTCCCCCTGCCCGAATCGGACAACATCGTGTCCATCCCGGTTCTGAACGGCGTGGTGCGCGAGTACTACGACCCAGCCACCCGTGAAGGCGGAACCTGTGACATCGACGTGACCTTCAAGGTGAACGGCCTGCACGAGAGCAGCAACTGGGTGACCCAGGCGCTGGGCGTTCCTTTCGACAACCGCACATCGGATCCCGCAGACGACATGGAAGGCACCTGCAGCAACGGAATTTTTGCTGCGGGTTATGGCAAGGCCCGCTTCCGGGTCGAAAGCTGCGATATCGGGGTCGTCAAAGAAGTCAGCGTCGACGGCGAGACCTGGTTCGACGCGAACAGTGAAGACGCCGCGCCCAAGGTAGGGCCCGGGGATACCGTCTTTTACCGATTGCGAGTTCAGAACAATAGCTCAGTTGATTTCACGGGCAATCTCATCGTCAACGACGTGGCGCTCGACATCACCGACCAATCGGTAGTGCCGGCCTTCAACGATAGTGGCGAAATGATCATCTCCGGTTCTGAGAATGGCCTCACCAAGGCTGAACTCTGCGCCCGGTACGAAGGTCAGCAGGCCTTCTTCACCAATTCGGCCAGCGTGACCGGCTCCTGCCGGGCCGCCGGCGAAGGCGTCTCGGCGGTCAGCGCGACGGCGTCCGACATCGCCGTGATCGATTGCGACCCCTACCTGAACGTCGATCCGGAAATCACCATCGAAAAATCTACCAACGGTGATGACGCCGACACGGCACCCGGGCCCAGCATCGCTGTGGGCCTCCCCGTGACCTGGGACTACGTCGTGACCAACACCGGCGAAGTGCCGCTGACGATCGAATCCGTTCTGGACGACCGTGAAGGCGCGGTAACGTGCGACACGCTTGAACTCGGTGCGGGCGAATCTACCGACTGCAACGCGATTTCCGGTGTTGCCCTGGGCGGCCAGTACGAAAATATGGCAACCGTTACGGCAACGGCCGTTAACGGCAAGAGAGCCAGCGATACCGATCCCAGCCACTACCTGGGATTGGCACCATCGATCGACCTGGTCAAAACGGCTGAACCCCTGATTTTCACGGCTGAGGACACGATCAGCTACACGTTTGTCGTCACCAATGACGGCAGCGTTCCGTTGACCGACGTGGCCCTCGTCGATGACCTGGACGGCCTGCAGGCTTTGCAGTGCCCGCAGACCACGCTGGATGTCGGCGAAGACATGACGTGCACGGCCGCGTACCCGATCGGACAAGTCGACGTCGACCGTCAATTTGTCGAAAACACGGCAGACGTGACCGGCTTGGCGCCGGACGAGAGTACAGTGACGGACCAGGATTCGGCGATTGTTCGCACCACGCCGGACTTTGACCTGAACCTGATCAAGAGTGCCGACCCCGAGTTCTACGAGAACGAAGGCGACGAGATTTCCTATTCCTACCTGGTTACCAACAGTGGGAACCAGACGCTTTATCCGCCCTACAGCGTGAGTGACAACAAGATCGAAGACGGGGCCGTGACCTGTCCGCAACCCGCGGAATTGGCTCCAGACGCGTCGATCAACTGCGTCGCGACCTACACCATTGGCGCCGACGACATCACCGCGCGTTCCGTGACCAACGTAGCGACGGCGACTGCTTTCGACGCGGCCGATGGCGGCAACGAAGTGGATTCGAACCCGGACGACGAAACCGTGAACTATCGTGGCATCGTGGCAGACCTCGCGGCGTTCTGCGTCAACGACGCGCCGTGGGCAAGCTTTAGCTACGAATTGTTCGGATTCCCGGACGCAACCCCCGGCGATGTCAGCTATTCGTGGATCAACGTTGGGCAGGACCTCGTTCTGGAACAGGGTGCTCTCTCCGCCATCAGCGGCTACCTGATCTGGCCGGGCGCCACGACTTCGGGCCCCGCGGGCCTCAGTCCGCCGGCAGGCCCTATCGATCCCGCGTGGCCCATCGGCACCGGATGGCCTGGCTGGACCCAGGACCCGGTTACCGGTGAATGGACCGAATCACCAACGCCGGCGAGGCCGGAACTCGAGCTTCGCCTGACGATCGGTCCGTCAACCGGGCAAACGTTGCAATACCCACTTCCCTCCGAGGAATGTGCCGCTCAGCCAAAAGCCGTGATCCAGGTCGAGAAGAGCGTTTCGTCGGTTGAATCCAAGGTCGATGGCAGCCTCGATGTTCAGTATCGGATAACGGTCAGGAATGTCGGTGCACAAAGTGGTACGTATGACCTGTCTGACATCCTGCTGGTCGACGAGGCCCTGCCTTCCGATCAGTGGGCTTGGGTCGAGGCTCCGAGCTACGTGCCCGGTTCCGAAGCTTCCCAGACTGGAACCATCCTGCAACCCGACGTCGGTGAATTCGTCACGGGTGCCACGCTGGTGACCGGGGAAGACCTTGCGGCCAACCGCAACGAGTCCTTCGTGTTCAAGCTGAATTTCGGCATCAACATGGATGACCTGACCGCCGAGGGCGCCAACTGCGCGACGGACGATGACGCGGGCGGAAAGACCGGTCTGACCAACCACGTCGACGTGCTGGTCGACGGCCAAGTCGTCGATTCTGACGAGGCTTGCGGCCGCATCCCGCTGCAGCCGTCCCTGGCCGTGCTCAAGCAGATCAAGAACGGGGCAGGCTGGGAAGATGCTGATGAAGCGGCTGATGCCCTCGTTCGCAAGCACCCCTCGGGTGCGGAATACCGCATCATCATCCGCAATACGGGATTGGTGGCGCTGACCGATGTGCTGCTGAGCGATGAGCTCGAAGGGCTGGTCCTGGCCGATGACTTCCCGGTGGGAACGATTGCCGCCGGTGATGAAACCGTGGTGGGTAGCGGACAACTTTCCTCGCTTCTCGTTAGCGAAGCCTGTGACGAGTCCGGTACCTTCAGGAATACCGCATCCGTAACCGCCACGGCCGAAGGCAATTCGGTCAGCGACGAGGACGACGCCTGGCTGAAGTGCGTCGGCACACCCGACATCACCTTGGTCAAGCAGATCGACGTGGGTAACGGATGGAAGGACGCCGATACCGCAGAGAACGCGGCCGGCCCCGTCCAGGCACCCAGTGGTGCGAGCTACCGGATGATCGTGACGAACAGCGGAGATGTCGACCTGGTCGGCGTGACCGTTGAAGATGGCATGATTCCGGGCAGCCCGTACACGGTGGGTGCGCTTGATGTGGGACAGACCGTGACGGTCACCGAGCAGGAATGGCCCGGATTGCTGTTCGATACCGATCCGGAAACCGATAACCTGCCGGTGTGCAGCGGCCCCGGCCTGATCATGAACTCGGCCGAGGCGGTCGGTACCTCGGTGGAAAACGCCGACGACACCGACCAGGACACCGACAAGGCCTACCTGGTGTGCATCGGTGATCCGATGATCTCCATTCTCAAGGAAGTCTCCATCGACGGCGGCCCTTGGGAGCCGGCCGACGGACCGGACGACTACCCGAGTGCCGTTTACGGTGATGGCGACGTGCCGGCCGAGTACCGCCTGATCGTGGCCAATATCGGCAATGTGCGGTTGACCGGTGTCGAGGTGAATGACCCGACCCTGGGCGTGACCGCTTACGTGCCGATGGGAGCTTCAGGTCCCGGAATTCTCGAGCCGGACGAGGTGATCGAGCTGTATTTCGCCGACATCCCTGCACTCCAAGTCGACAATATCTGCCCGGATCCGGGTCAGCACACCAACGTCGCGACCGTGACGGGCGTGTCCGATGCGGGAGCCTCCGACACGGACACTGACTCGGCCACTGTGGAATGCTTCGGTGTTCCGGCTATCCGCGTGCTCAAGGAAGTCAGCACCTCGGGACAGGAAGGGACTTACCAGCCGGTCGAACTGGAGACCCTGGCCCCATCAGACGCCTATTACCGGATCACGGTTGAGAACGTCGGTAACGTTGCGCTCGAGAACGTTGAGGTCAATGATCCGTTGCTCAGCTTCTCCGTGACGGTGGGCAACTTGGCTCTTGACGAGACGGTTGTGCTGGCCAGCGGTCAGTATACCGGGCTGTTTGTCGCTGACGCCTGCGATTTGGGTCCCATCTTCACGAACACTGCGACCGCGACCGGCAAGTCCGCCGAGAGCACGCAAACGGTCGAAGACGACGACCTGGTGACCCTGGTGTGCAACGAACCCGTTCTGATTTGTGACGGACCCGACGGTGAACTGGGTCGCAAGCCCAGCTATCTGAAGATGGTCTACGATGGAACGTTCGATACGGATAACAGTCAGGGAGCGGCAGACATCATTAATCCGGATATTACCGGGCCAATGCCTTCCACGATCCGCGCTGTTGTCTACGACAAGCCGGGCGGTAAGCGTACGGTCGAACTGGACGAGATCCTGTCCATCGGTGAATCGTTCTTGATTGGTCCCTGGTGGTCCAACGGCACCATCCCGCCGAACATCCTGATCGAGTTTTACGATGTGGATACCGGCGTGATCGTGCAGTCCGTGCAGTTCCACGGTTCGTGCTCCGAGCCGCTGGTCGTCGGTGACGAGTTCGGTGGCGCAACCAT
>JABDPF010000067.1 GCA_013042915.1 Lysobacterales bacterium | reverse complement strand
GGGTCAGCGAGGCCACGGCCCAGCCCAGTTCGATCTTGCTCAGAGCGAACTCCGGCTCGATGAAGGTCACGACGCCGGAGATGACCGAGGCATCGAAGCCCATCAGGAAGCCCCCGAGCGCTACGATTAAGGCAACTTTCACGGTATAGCGGGTTTCTCTTTGCATGGGGGTTCCTTTATGGGGCGTTCAGTGTTGGTTGGAAAACCGGTCCGGAGCAGACTGAGCCGGCCATTTCAGGCCAGATCCGGCCGTCATGGGGAAGGTTCGGTGTCGGGTCGTGCGCATCTCAGAGATTTGCCATGCGATCGGCAACCGGGGCGGGACCGGAAGACTCGCGCCGAATCAATTCCGGTTCGAAGACGTTTCGGACCGGCAGGCCCTCCTCACCGTAGGCCTGCTTGAGCACCCAGTTGACCGCCATTCGGCTCATGTCCGCAACCGGGTAATTTACCGTTGTTAGCTTCGGGTTCAGGAAACTCGACCAGCGCACGTTGTCGTAGCCCACGAGTGAGATGTCCGAGGGGATGACGTGCTTCCTGCTGCGCAGAACCTCCATCGCGCCCACCGCCATTTCGTCGTTGGCGCAAACGATGGCGGTCACCGGCAACTCCAGGTCCAGGATCGCTGCAGCAAGGCGGCTGCCCGTGGGGACGAGGTAGTCCCCCTCGAACACGAGCCGTTCGTCCAACTCGAGACCGAACTCGGTTAGCGCCCGATTGTGCCCCGCCAGGCGGGCGCTTGCATCGGCCCATTCCTGCGGGCCGGAAATGTAGGCAATGTGGGTATGCCCCTGCTCGAGCAGGGAGTGGGTTGCAAGGTATCCGCCATGCTCGTTGTCGAGGCTGATGCAGCGATCCGCCATGCCTTCGATCTCGCGGTTGATCATTACAAACGGCGGCAGCCGGTCGAGCATTGATAGCAGGAATTCGTTGGACAGCGCCTCGACGTGCAGAATCAGCGCGTCACAGTTGCGGCTGGACAGAAACCGGATGGCCTCGGCCTCCTTTTCCTCGTCGTTGTGGCCGCCTGCGATGAGCGCGAATTTTCCTGATCGGTGCAACTCGGTATCGATCGCGGTCAGCATCTCGCCAAAAATAGGACCGTGCATCTCGGACACCAGGACACCGACGCAATTGGACCGGTTGGACGCGAGCGATTGCGCGAAGGAGTTGGGCTGGTAGTCGAGCTGCTCCATGGCGTCCAGAACCTTGCGCCGAGTTGCATCGCGGACTTTGCCGCTGTTGTTCATGACGCGCGAGACCGTCGCGAGAGATACCCCGGCGAGTTTGGAGACTTCGTAGATCGTCGCCATTCAGCCCGACCTCTCGTCGGTTTCGAACCCGGCTGGCTGCATCCTGCCGCTTGCGGACCGGGCCGCTTCGCTTCTCCGATTCATTCACAGACTCCCCGATATACTCTTGTCGCGTTTTTACGACATTCTTTTTATAAATGTAAGCGTTTACATTCTAGCGATTCAACTGAATTTTTTCAAAGGCTTCCGCCGCCACAGAGCTGTTTCAGATAGTCGTCGTGGGTCGGGCTGTTCGCCACGACGCCGGCAATCTTCGTTCGCACGTTGGTCATCAGGCCGTCCAACTGCTGATCGGTCAAGTTGTCGACGAAGGGGTGATACCTCTTCGGTTCCAGGCCCTGGCCCAACATCACGGCCGCCCATGACCGCTCGAGGAACATCTCGGCGTTATCGCGCACGGCGCGCGCGTTGGTTTCGAACAGCTCGATCTTGTGGGCCAGGTGATCAGGCACCGACATCTCGCTGCAATCGACCCAGTAGGGGGAATCGCGACGCTGGGTCACCTTGTAGTGAAGGATGATGAAATCCCTTATCTGCTCGATTTCCTTAGCGGTTTCCAGGTTGAACTGCCGAACCTCGGCCGCCTCGATTCCGTCGGCAGGAAACAGCCTGACCAGGCGCAGCACGCTGTTCTGAATCAGGTGAATACTGGTCGATTCCAGCGGTTCCAGGAAGCCGCTCGACAGACCGACGGCGACGCAATTTTTCACCCACTGGGCCGAGCGCCGACCGGTTCGGAAGCGGATGGTTCGAGGCTCGTTCAAGGGGGCGCCCTCGACATTGTCCGTTAGGTATTTCACGGCCTCGTCCTCGCCGAGGTAGTCGCTGCAAAACACGAGCCCGTTGCCCATCCGGTTCTGCAGCGGGATCTTCCACTGCCAACCCGCGCTGCGCGCAGTGGACTTGGTGTACGGCAACGGTTTCGATACCAGTTCGGACTGCATCGCCACCGCGCGGTCGTTGCGCAGCCAGTGGGACCAGTCCTCCCACCCCGCTTCCATCACCTGTTCGATCAGCAAGCCGCGAAAACCGGTGCAATCGACAAACAGGTCACCTTCCAGCGTTTCCCCCGATTCCAGCTGCACCGACTCGATGAAGCCGGTTTCGCCGTTGCTGGCGACGTCCACGACCTTTCCCTCGACCCGCTTGACCCCGATGCCCTCTGCCAGCTGTCGCAGAATCGCCGCGTAGCGGCTGGCGTCGAAGTGGTAGGCATAGTTCAGCTGCGGTTCGGTTTCGAGGGTGAATTTGCCGGCGTAGGCCATCGAGGCCTCCGGGCTGCACTGTTCCAGCGAAGTGGTCTCCCCCCTTTTCCTCGCTTTCAGCCAATAATGATGGAACTGGGCGGCCCATGTCTCCACCCCGGGGTTGCCGAATGGATGAAAATAGCTTTCACCCAGGCGGCCCCAGTTTTCGAATTCGATCCCCAGCTTGAAGGTCCCGTTGACGGCCCGAAGGAACTCGACTTCGTCCAACTCGAGCAGGGTATGGAACGCCCTGATCAGCGGGATGACGGCCTCGCCCACGCCCACCGTGCCGATTTCGTCGGATTCGACCAGGGTAATGTCGATGTTGCTGCCGAGGCTTTTTGAGAGCCCGGCGGCGGTCATCCAGCCAGCCGTTCCGCCGCCGACGATGACGACTCGACGAACGCGGCTCACCGCCGAAATCCTAAGTAGCAGATCACGATCTCTCCTTTGTTCACTTGTTCAGCTTGTTTCGCAACATCATCCGAATCCGCCTCGCCGCATTGGCGTCAATCGGCCCGAGGATGCCGCGCCGGTCTTCGGGCAAATGGCCGGCAACGCGTTCCGGGGTCGCGCTGAACACATAATGGTCAAAAAATACCTTCCACGCGTCGCGTTGGGGAGCCGGAAGCTCCCTGATTGCCAGGATCGCGTGCATCAGCGCATCCAGCGGCGCCGCCATGTATTCGGGACCCGGGTACCACCAGTGGTTGACCAGGATATTGATACGTTCCAGCCCCTCGACGTGATGCCACCACATGCTGGGGACATAGATGGCGTCGCCCGGCTCGAGCACGGTGCCCCGGGCCTCGTCGAGCGCCGCTTCGAAACGGGGAAATCGCTGCAGATCGGGTTGCTCGAAGTCCACCATGCTGACCGGTTGGCCGGCCGGCGTGAAATCGATCGGACCGACGTAAAGGTTTGCCAGCTGCTCGGGCGGCAACAGGATGAAACGGCGCCGGCCGGCGCCGACCACGGCGATATTCTCCAGCACATCGTAGTGAGCCGCGACGCGGTGACGCGTACCCAACCACAAGCGAACCGTGGCCTGCACGCCCTCGAGGTCAATCGCGTTTTTCCCGGAAAAACCGGGCAGGCAGTAGTCGATGGCCGTCGAGCCCAGGTAGATCGTCGGATCGTCTTCGCCACCGGTCAGCGCATCGAGCTGGTCAAGAATCTCTTCGAGCCGGGTTTCCATCTGCTCGAAATTCATGCCACCCAGATCGTCGTTGTAAAACACCCTGCCCTGGTGCTTGCCCGGCAGCATCGAGGCGCGCACCGGGTTATCGCCGGCAAATCGGCGCAGGTAATCGGTTACGGCCTGGTCACCACGCCCGGCCTGTTCGACCAGGCCCCAGGAAGCAGCGAGTCCGCGCAGGACGAATGGTTGCCGAGCGGCAGCGACCGCATCCAGCAGGCTCTCGCCGGGCGCCAGTTGGCGCTCTTCGATCGCTTGCAGCCGTTCCAGGATGGTCTTTGCGGTCATGACGTCAAGGCTGAGATCAGGCGGCGGACGAGTTCACGGTGCTATTTTTTCGGTCGACCAGCTTTCGAAAGTTCGGCATCGAGGCCAGCATCATGTAGAGGTCGCGCAGGTGGCCATGCTGGTGCAAAGTTTCCAGCGCCGAGCCATTCAGCCCACGCAATCTCTCTTCGTTGATGATGTGGAGCCCCGACAGCGTAAAGGTCTCGCCGTTGTCCATGGCGAATTCCAGGGTCGATGATTCGATCAGGTCCAGGCCCACCAGCACGCGTGAAAAGGTTTCATTGGCTTCCTTGCCCTGGTGGATCGTCATCAGCACGGACGTCATTTGTTCCAGCAGCGGGCTCTCGCCACCGTGTTCGAGAAACACCGGCTCACCCTCGGTGGTGCTTACCTTGGGATGGTCCATGTCGACGTGAACCACCGGTGTGTTCTGCGGCATGCCGCCTTCGAGCGACTCCTGAAATCCAATCAGGAACGGCTGGCGCCGGATCGTCAGTGGAATGTAGCGCGCCTCCCAGCCTGCGTCCGTCAGGTACAGGTTCTCGTTTTCCACAAGGCCGAACAGCACCACCGGCTCGAAGTGACCCGTCTCCTTGTTGCGCATGAACACGATCGGGTATTCCATCTGCAGCTGGGTAAATTCAATCGGAAAAACTCGGGTGAGGCCAACCTCGAATCCCAGTTCCCTGCCGTATCCGGGAACAATACGCAGGCCTTTGTGCGTGACGTTGTCGAGCAAGACGTGGTTCGTCATGTTTCATTACCTCCAGAATCCACGGGATGCGCCTCACCACACAGCGCGGTGAGCAGTTCCCGATTGCCGGGTAGCCCGCGGATGATTTGGTTGGCCTGCTGGTTGTTCTTCACGAACAGGCGCCGGGCGCCCTCGGATTCATCGAAGTAGCGCGCCGTCCTTCTTACATCGGACTCGAACCCCATGCCGTAGAGGACGTACTGGTAACTGGCGGCCGAAAAAACCTCGTCCTGGCGGGCCAGGTCGTTCAACCAGGGTGGTCGATTCCGCCACAGATCGAGCAGTTCCGCCAGGCTGTCCGGAATGCTCTCGGACCTTCGGTTCTCTTGCCAGAATTCGCTGTCGTCCCTGTTGCTCAGCACGTAGTGCAGCTTCAGGAAATCTATGATCCGATTCCAGCGATAGGTGAACACTTCATTGTAACGCCGGGCCACGATGTCCATCGCGCTTCGACGGGCCGGAAATTCCTCGCCGATCATCTTTCCAGCCAACTCGATCATGACCAGGGCGCTGGCCTCCAGGGGCTCGAGAAAACCGGCCGACATGCCTACCGCCACGCAGTTGCGATGCCAGAAGCTTTGGCGATGGCCGGATTCGAACGCGATCTTGCGAGGCTCCAGGGCATCTGCATCCGCTTCGCCCGTTGCCGTCACGTACGCCCTGAGAACCTGTTCCGCCTCGGCGTCGCTGGTGTGCGCACTGGAGTAGGTGTAGCCGACACCGCGCCGTTTTTGCAGCCCGATATCCCAGATCCAGCCGGCCGATTGGGCCGTCGAATTGGTCTGGGACGCGATCGGGCTGTCCGACGATGCGTAGGGAACCTGCACCGCCAGGGCCGAGTCGTTGAACAGCGCATCGCCCCGACTGACGAACGGAACGCCAAAATGCTCGCCCAACAGAAGAGCCTTGAGGCCGGTGCAGTCAATAAACAGGTCGCCGGCGAGATCGCCCGTCCTCGCCGTAGTGACCGAGACGATGTCGCCATCCGGCTCACCGTTGACGCCGGTCACGTGGTCGCGCACGTGCACGACGCCCAGGTTGCGCGTGCAATGCTCCTGCAGTAATTCGGCAAACTTTCCGGCATCGAGGTGATAGCCGTAGTTTGCGACGAAAGCATATTCGGGCGTGGCTTGCTGCTTGGGGGCCAGGTCGCGGTCGCACAAATAGCCCTGGACGCTAACGGCATCGGTGAAACTCACCCGGTCGCGCTGTTCCTGCCAGTGAGGCACGACGTTCAGTTCGCCATAGCCTACCGGTGCGCTGAACGGATGATAGTACCGGTCATCGTCTGCCCCGCTCACCCAGCCGAGGAACTGCGTACCCTGCTTGAACGATGCCGTGCAACGACGCAGGAATTCTACTTCCGAAAGCCCGATTTTGCGCAGCGTCTCGCGCATCGTCGGCCAGGTTCCCTCGCCCACCCCTATGGTTTTGACATCGGGGGATTCAACCAATGTGATATCGACCGGCAGCCGATCATCGCCCCGCAACTCGCTGGCCAGCAGACCCGCGGTCAGCCAGCCGGCGCTGCCGCCGCCGACGATGACGATCTTTTTAACGGAATGATCCATTGTTCCTTGTTTCGCTGGAAAAAAAAGCCGCTGCAAAAGCAGCGGCTTTAATGTACCGGTCTGGCGCCGCTTTTAGAAGCGGAAGCTGGCTCCGATGCTGTAACGGGCGCCCCACTGGTTGCCGCGCAGGAACATCTCTTCGTAGCGGGCGTAGGTGCGCTGGGTCTCGTTGGTCAGGTTGTAACCCTCGAAGAACACTGTCCACTGGTCGTTGATGAGCCAGGACAGGTTTGCGTCGATCTGGGAATACTCTTCGGTGAACACGGGCGAGCCGTTGTTGACGCCGCCATTGAAGAACTCGTCGCGCCAGTTGTACGAGATTCGCGTAGAGATGAAATCGTTCTCGTAGAACACCGACAGGTTGGCGCTGTCGCTCAGGCCACCCAGTGCGAAGAACTCGCCCTCGACTTCCCGATCCACGTCCACGTCGCCGTCGACGATCGTGGCGTTGGCCACCACGCCGAACCCGGTGTCACCGAACAGGTGCTGAACCTGGAATTCCCAGCCGTAAAGCGTGCCCTTTTCACCATTGGAGAAGGTGGACACGCGGTACGCCGCCAGGGGGTCACCCGGCAGATTGCTGAGGAACGTGTTCGGCGGGTTGCCGAGGTTCTCGTTGATCCGGGCAAACAGGATCGGATCAGTAACCGTGATGCCTTCGGCGACCAATTGTGCACGCGCCTCGTTGGCGGTCGGACCATTATACGGATCGGTCAGGCCCAGCTCCGGGAAGGTGGCGTCGACCGTGGAAGACACGATGAAGTTGTCGACCAGCTTGCGGTAATAGCCGACAGAAACATAGCTACCTTCGCTGTAATACCATTCCAGCGAGAGGTCAAAGTTGTCCGAAATATAGGGTTCCAACTGCGGGTTACCGGCATTAGCAAAGCGGCTTCCGACCTTCGGGTTGCCCGGGAATTCTCGGGTAGAGCCCATCAGACCAATGGGCGGACGGGCGATTGACCTGCTGTAAGAGAAACGACCGATGAGATCGTCCCTGAACGTCATATCGACGTCGAGGTTCGGCAAGAAGTACTCGTTCGTTGCGCCACCAGACGACTGTCGCTTCTCATCCTGGAATTCGTAGATGAACTCGTTACCACCGATCCAGACAATGGACGACGGCACCGTCTCACTGCCGCTTGCATCGACCTTGGCTTCCTCGTATCGGATACCCGCGACAACGTTAACCGGTATGCCGTTGAAATCTTCAGAGAAATTGGCCTGCATGTAGACCGAGGTGATGGTCTCCGAAAGGACGGAATCGCCGGTGAGCGGACCGGGCCAGAAGCGGCCACGGCCGTCGTCCTGGAAGTCTTCACCCCAGGACGGCCAGTAGCAGCATCCCGCGAGGGCGGGGTCGTTGGCACCTACGGTTTCGTAGCCGTCCACCACCGCGTCAAACGGCGCGGTCCAGTACCAGTCCACCGGGTAGGCGCCGGAGTTGTTGAAGTCGCTCAGCAGGCCGGAGAACGTCTCACGCGTGAACGTGCTGTCGTCCCACCAACCGGCGGAGGTCAGCCAGAAGCCGGCCGGCAACTGGCCGGAGTAAGCGTCCTGGGAGCGGTAGTCCTGCTTGACCCGTGAGAATCCGAAATCGATGCTCTGCAGAGCGCCGCCATCTCCATCCCAGCTTCCGCTGAGCTGCAGTTGCTGGACGTCGTTCTCGGTAAACGTGTCGAATGCCTGGCCGAACAGTGACCCGATGTCGCTGGCAAACAGCTCTTCCTGCAGCGGCCCACCGTTGGCTGCCTGGAAGCCCATGTCGAAGCGCGGAATTCCGCCAACGAAGTAGTTGGCCGTCTTGGTCGTGATGTTGGCCGCCGCGCAATCCGCCGGGTAGGCCGAATCAAATGCGCACCATGCTCCGTCGAAAGAGTTACCGATGATCAAGTTGGCGGTATTGCCCGGAAGACTACCCAGGCCGGCGCCCTTCAGCGTAGAGGTGGAATCGTGGAAGTCGAGATTCAGGGTGAGGTTGTCGGTTGCCTGCCAGTCGACGTTGAAGCCGAGTGACTCGTTCTTCTTCTTGGTGTGGTCTCGGCTGATGCCCGTCGCGTAGTCACCGCCGGCCTCCGTTACTTCCGTCCACACGCCACGCTCGTTGATGGCGCCGCCTACGTTCGCGCCGCCGCCCGTGCCGCCCGTGAACCAAATTCCAAACCCGTTGGCGTTCTTGGTGAACTCGGTCTGCGAGTAGGTGTAATCGAGCGTCGTCATGATGGTGTCGGTCGGCGCCCACTGCAGCGCGATCTGCGCGTTGGTGCGCTCACGCTTATTCTCGGCCCAGCCGTAACCCGCGTCCTGCGGATACCACTCGCGGCCGTCCGAACGCTGGCTGTTGTCCGTTACGTTGTTGTAGTTGCCGGTGTAGCCGTTTTCGAACCACTGGTTCACATTGGCGTATTCCTCGCGGTTTTGCCGCTCGGAGTAGGAGGCAGAGACCGACACGCCGAAGGTATCGTCCGCGAAGCTCTGGCTGTAGAGGCCGGACACTTCGGGCGTCCACTCGTCCAGATCCTGCGCGTCCGAAGTGGACGACTCGTGGTGCGCCTTGGCCGTGACGAAAGCGCGCAGGCCGGGATTGTCGAGCGGGCGCGCGGTCAGTATGTTGACGGTGGCGCCGATACCGCCGGTCGGGAGGCCCGCGCGGGTCGTCTTGTAGACTTCGACGGCCTGGATGCCTTCCGTCGCGATGTCGAGGAAGTCAAACGAGCGTCCGCCGGCCGTGGGCATCTGGCGTCCGTTGAGGAGCGTCAGGTTGAAACCCGGTCCGAATCCTCGCACGGTGATCTGTGAGCCCTCGCCGTTGAAACGGTCGATGGACACACCGGGAATACGCTGAAGCGCTTCAGCGAGGTTGGTGTCCGGGAATTTACCGATGTCTTCCGCGGTGATCGCGTCGAGGATGCCGGAGGCCGAGCGCTTGCGGTCCATGGAGGCGATCAGGCTGCGGCGCACGCCGGTAACCATCACCTCTTCCATGTACATGACCTCATTGTCGTCGGTGTCGGAGTCGGTGTCGGCGTCCTGGCCAAAAACGGGCTGTGCCAGGAAAGCGCCAAGCGCCACGGCAATGCTGGTAGATAAAGGAGTCCTGCTGATCATGCGTTTCTTCACGATTTAAATCCCCGAAAATGTTTGGATGTAGCTGACTTAGCGCGAGTAGTTTGCGTTACAAAACCCGTCTGAATTGAAGACTCATGTAAGCGCTTTCTTTTAAAGTAGCCCAAGCGATGGCGGGCGTCAACCCAAAATGTGAAAAAATGTAAGGGCTTTCAAGGAACCAAGATGCCGTGACCCGGATTTGTGGCTCCCCGTACTATTTACTCACCCTTTCGCCAAGGCCACCAGCATCAATCCATGGCAATAAACGACGGCCAGCGTCAGCTGTGCGCGCAACGAGCGCATCCATGGTGCGCTTCCCCTGGCGGGAGCGCTCCAGTCCACAAGGCCCATCGCGACAAATCCCGTGGTCATCCCCAGCACGATGTGCACCGGATCGGTAAGCAACAAGCAGCCGAATGCCCACAGGCTTGGTAGAACCGACACCGTCAGTGCGCCGACGGATGAAGGGTGGAAACGCGTTTCCACACCCCATCGTATGCCGCCCAGGAAGGAAAGAATAATGGCCGCATAAACCGTGAATCCACGAACCATCCAGGACACTGTCGGCTCGTGCCATAACAATGCCGCGAGCGACATGCCGGCAAACGGAACGACGCCCAGGTACCCCAGTAGCCTGGCGCCGCCCGGTATGTGGTGCTGCTGTTTGATGGTCATTTTGTATAGCTTATGTATAAGTAAAGTGGTAGAGTAACCGCAGTTTAGGCGATTTGTACACATATTTGATGATTCACGACACTACTATTGATGCCCGCGAAGTGGCCCATTATGAGAATCTCGCCGCATTCTGGTGGGATCGCAGTGGTCCATTCTGGCCGCTGCACACGCTCAATGAGCTACGCGTGGACTGGATCAAGCGCAAAGTGTGTCAACGCCTCGGTCGGGATGCCGACCAGCCGCAACCCCTGCGGGGCCTAACGGCGCTCGACATCGGATGCGGCGGGGGAATCCTGGCCGAATCGATCGCGCGCCTGGGCGCCCGGGTCATCGGAGTGGATGTCGTTGAGAAAAATATTCGAATCGCTGCACTGCATGGGCGGCAATCCGGCCTGGACATCGACTACCGGCACGACACGGTCGCCAATCTCGCCGAAGCAGGCGAGCGCTACGACCTCGTGCTGAACATGGAAGTGGTTGAGCACGTCGCAGATCTCGATGCGTTCATGGCCTCCTGCAACCGCGTCACCTCACCGGGGGGCGCGATGTTTATCGCAACGATTAATCGGACCTGGCTGGCCTGGCTTTTCGCAATCGTGGGTGCGGAGTATGTTCTTCGCTGGCTTCCCAGGGGCACGCACCGCTGGCGGGAATTTCGCCGACCGGACGAAATGGAAGCACTGCTCGGACTCGACGGCTTCACGGTTCAGGCCCGTGCCGGAGTAGCAGTCAACCCGCTGAACCGGACTTTTGGACTGACCCGCAGCACCCGGGTGAACTACATGCTGATGGCGGCACGCACGGATGGCGCAAAATGATCCGTTGGAAGCGCACCGGTCCAGAACGACATCCTGCAAGAACATGGATGATCCGCATCGGCATTACGCTGTTTACCGTGGCCGGCATGTACCTGTTGGGCGGCGTTGTAGGCGTGCTGCCGTTGGCGACGGAGCCCCTCGCTTGGAATAACCTTCGAATGGTTGCCGGCGCCGCGATACTCGGCTGCCTGGTAGCGGCAGTGGGCTACGGCAACGAGTAGGCCGTCGATACGGAGGACTGAAATCAATGGAGAAAATGAATGTTCAAAAAATCTGACATATTTTTCCTGCTGGCCGTAATGATCTCGTTTTTCGTTTCGGGATTCTTATGGTTCAGCGGCCAGCGGATGGAGGGTATCTTCACCGCAATCTGGGTTCCTGCAATCCTCGGATTTGGAATCTATTTCAAGCTCATGGTGATGGGGGCAAGTAACGATGAATGACACAGTGCTCCTGATTACCGGAATCAGCGTGTTCGGCCTGATGTCGATCGCGGTGATCCTTACCGTCATGGAATTCAACAGCATCAGGGATCGACGATCCGGGCGCCGCGCGGCCAGTCAAGGAAAAACCGACGAGTAGTTCGAGGCCGCAGGCCGGAGCAGGGAAGCGGGGCTCATTTCGCTCAGTGCTCATCGTAGACGACGGAAGACCCCAGGTTTTTGTACTCGGAAAGCCGTACGTTTTCGCCGCTGGAAATATCGTGCGCCCAGAGGGCGGCTCTTTTCTGCTCGTTGAATCGGCTTTTCCAACGCTCTTTCAGGATCAGCGCACCCTGCCCTTCGAGGAAGGTCAACGCGGCGAACGATTTACCTTCCGGTAAGTTCAGTTTGCGGTCGACGACACCCGCCAGGTCAGCGAGCACGTAAGATGCCTCCCCGTTCCTCGACGCACGAATGGGGCAGGCGAGCCGCCCCTCTTCGCCAATCCAGGCCGCCCCATCCAGCCGGCAGACCCGGGTCAGCCCGTCCAGCCTGTCGATTTGGTTAGTCTGAAGATCGAAGAGTTGGATCTCCGCCACCCCCGCCTGGCGGATCCCCAGTAGCAGGCGGTCACCGGGAATCGCCACCATGGCGGTAACTTCGTTGAGCCTGTGCGCCAGCAACAGCGTGTTGACCTCGGTACCATCGACCACCGAAATGGAATACAGCCGGCGGCCGTCGTCGTACACAATCGCGCCTGCGCCGGGCAGGTAGCGGGCGCGCACTCCCGGGTAAAGGGCTTCGGTCTGGCCGGTGTCGAGGTCCATCCACGAAATCTGCGCCACCCGCTTGCGGTTAACCGAAGCGGTCTCGGAAATCAGCAGCCGATCCTCGCCGAACGGGCTGATTTCCCTGATCTGCTTGTTACCCAGGTTGGTCACGGCCGACAGGCCTCCGTCGCGCAAGTTGTAGCGCATCAGGTAAGAGCCCTGGATGAAATAGAGGCTTCCGCGGTAGCCGCTGTCCTCTGGCGGGCCGCAGGCTGCCAGCATGGGCAGCCAGACCAGGAACAGTATCGTGTGGAGTCTTGCCCGCATAGGGTAGGCAGTTTAGATCAGATCGAACGTCAAATGGGTTTCACTCGAACAGGGTTGACGACCTCGGGCTCTGGTAGGATGGACTCTCCTTCTGAGGGCATTTCCCGGGTGCCGTGAAAGAACCCATTTTCCAGCTTTGGAACTCCTTACAGCCCGTCCTGAGAAAACCTCGCTGGTGGGTCGCGTCCCTGATGCGCCGAATGCTGTTGAAAACCACCTTCATCGCGATCACCGGCAGTAACGGCAAAACAACGGCAACTCGCTATCTCGCCGCCATCCTGTCCGCCCATGCCCCCACCCAGTGGACACGACTGAGTCGCAACGGACCGGCTGGCATCACCGAGACCATCGCGTTCTGCAACCCCTGGAAAACCCGCTACGCGGTGTTCGAGGTTGGTTACGGAACGCCGGGCTCTGTTGCCCAGGCCGCGAGCCTGGTCCGTCCGGATATAGCCGTGGTGCTGTCCGTGTTTCTCGAACACAGGGCAGCGGCCAAGAACCTCGAGACGGTGGCACGTGAAAAGGCGGAACTTTTGAAGTCATTGTCGGGCAAGGGGGTTGCCGTGCTCAACAGCGACGATCATCGGGTGGCCGGCATGCACGTACCGGCCGGGTGCCGCACCATTCGATACGGCTCCGGCGAGGAAAACGAGGTCCGTTTCGAAAACGCGGTCTCCGCCTGGCCTCAACTGTTGCGCTTCACCGCGGTTGTGGGCGGGCAGCGGCTTGAAATACGAACCCGCCTGCTCGGAACCCATTGGGTCGGATGCATTCTGTCCTGTATTGCCGTGGCACACGAACTGGGCCTTCCCCTCGACGAGGTGGCGAAGGCCATCGAAAAGGTGTCGCCCTACCCGGCCCGCATGCAGGTCGTTCAGCTACCGGGCGGCGCCGTTGTCATTCGCGATGAGATGAAGGGGTCGGCGCACACGATCGAGGCAGCGTTCGCCGAGGTTCGAAAAGCAACGGCACAGCGAAAGTTCCTGCTGTTCTGCGACGAGTCCGAGACCTCCCGAAGCCCACGGGTGCGCCTGGCCCGCATAGGTCGCCAGGCCGCGGAGCTGTTCGACCAGGTCGTGTTTATCGGTGAACGCGCGCACCATGGTGTCAGCGGCGCGGTAAAGGCGGGTTTGTCCGAGAGGCAGGCACGGGCGTTCGCCGATTACACCGGGGCGTCGGACTTTTTGCAACCACTGCTCGGACCCGGCGACCTGGTGCTGCTCAAAGGCACACGCAACAATCAGCTGACACGCGTGTTCTACAGCCTGCTTGAAGAGGTTCGATGCACCGTCTCGCAGTGCAAGCGGACCATGGTCTGCGATGACTGCCGTGATTTCCGTAACCCCGAACTCGTCCGGCGGGTGAACGAGCAACTCACGGTAAGGATCACCTGAGCGCCGATATGTGTGGCATCGCAGGGATTTTTGGATTCAGCGGAGGGCAGGAGGAGCTGGCCGAACGGCTGGCCGTGATGAACCGCGCCATGGTGCACCGGGGCCCGGACGAGTCAGGTACGCTGGTCCGGTCGTCTCTGCGGGCCGGCCTGGCGGTTCGCCGCCTCAGCATCGTCGATCCGGAGAACGGGTCGCAGCCCCTGTTCAACGAGGACCGAACCGTCGCCGTTGTTTGCAACGGCGAAATTTACAACCACCGGGATCTGCGCCGCGACCTCGAAGCCCGCGGACACCGCATCACCAGCGGCTCTGACTGCGCCGTGCTGCCCCACCTTTACGAGGAACAGGGCGTCGATTTCCTGCGGCGTCTCAACGGGATGTTCGCGCTCGCCGTGCTGGACATGAAGCGCCACACGCTGCTGATTGCCCGTGATCCGGTCGGCATGAAGCATCTTTATTGGGGAAGCACGCCGCATGGGATCGTCTTCGCCTCGGAAGCCCGTTCCCTGTTCGCCGCGGGCCTGGTCGACCCCCGGCCGGACTGGTCCAGCCTGGGCGCGTTCTTCTCCGTAGGATGGATACAATCGCCCCACACCGCCTACGCGGGCCTGCACCGGCTACGCCCGGGAAGCTTTGTCGAGTTCGGCGAGGAACGGTCCCGGGAGGGCCGCTACTGGGTTCCACGCTACCGGGAACCGGACCCCAACCGCACAGACGAGAGCTATGCCGAGGAACTCAGGGGGCTGCTCGACAACGCCGTGGACTCGCACCTGCAGGCCGATTTTCCTCCCGGGCTGTTGCTCAGCGGGGGCTGGGACTCGTCCCTGATCGCACTTTATGCCAGCCGCATCACCGGGGTTGCGTTAAACAGTTATTCCTTGCGTTTTCCAGATGACGCAGGTGCCGATGAATCGCATTATTTTCGACAGGTTGCCTCGCAGGCGGGAACCAACAGCCAGGAAATCGAGGTACGCGACACCGACATCCGCGACGCGCTCGAACCCACCGTTCACGCGCTTGAAGAGCCCAATGGCTCCTGTCCCACGACGCTCTCGTTCCTGCTGTCCCAGGCCACCGCTCGTGGTTCGAAACTCGCGCTGGGCGGCGAGGGGGCCGACGAGCTGTTTGCCGGATACGACTGGTTCCGGCCCAGCCGTGCCCAGCGAATACTGCGCAGCTTGCCCTCTCGCCTGATTCCGGCCTCGTTGCCAGTGCCTATCGGCCCCCGCCTGGCGCGCGCCCTGCGCTTTGCGGCTGCGCCCGACGAAGAGCACGCACAGCTCTCATTACGATCCTCCTCTTCGCCCCGACGCATTTCCCGGTTCCTGAAATCCGAGTATCCCCTTGATATTCAGCTGGGACAGGAGCCCCTGGGCCTGACGCAATCGACCAGGAACACATTTCGGGACGACCTGGACCGAAAATTGGCTCTCGACCTCACCGGCCGGCTGGCGGATGGGATACTGTTTGCACACGACAAGACCGCCATGGCGCATTCATTGGAGGTGAGAATGCCATTTCTGGACATGGGTATCGTAGAATTCGCGCATCGGCTGCCCTCCCGCCTCAAGATAAGCGGGGATCAAATGAAAGCCGTCCTTGCGCCATTGGCCGCCGACTTGCCGGCCGATGTGGCGACGCGTCCCAAACAAGGGCTTCACGTGCCTTCGAGGGTCTTCAGCTCAGTGGCGCTCAGAGACCATTACCGGGAGATCATCCTGGAAACGTCAATCGACAGCGGCCTGTTCGACCATCCGCGCCTCGAGGTATGGGTCAATCAATCCGCGGCCCGTCCGGGCACGCGCGCGGCGCAACTTTGGTCACTCTGCCATTTTTGTACGTGGTGGAACCAATTCATGGACGGACCGGCTGTGGAAGATTCGCATGAAAGGTGACTGGGGTTTGCCCTATCTAGCGGGCGTACCGTTTCGTCACCGCGCATCCCGCGCCCGCCTCGGCGCATTGAGAGACCGGCGGGTGGGCTGGCTGGTGCGTCACGCAGCAAAGCATATTCCATTCTACAAAGAACTACTTCAACAACACAATGTGAATCCCCGTTCGATAGGCGGCTTCCAGGACCTCGAGCGCCTACCCCTTGTCACCCGCCGAATGCTACGCGAAGCCGGGGAGCGCGCCTGGGCGACTGACGTACCTCACTCACGAAGAACGTTGGCCTCCACGTCGGGAAGCACCGACAAGCCGCTGACCCTTGCATTCAGCTTCGAGGACCGGCTTCGAAAACACGCCATCAGCCTGCACTGCATGTCGCTTTATGGTTGGCGACCCTGGCATCGCGGCATGGCGCTCGGCAGCCAGGCATTGCCTCGCGATCACCGCCTGCAGCGGCTCGGCTTCAGCCGTTGGCACTGGGTGGATCCGACCCGCCCCGTGAGCGAATGGCTGGAAGATTATGACCGGGTGAGACCGCAGGCACTGCACGCATATCCCAGCGCCTTGCGGGAGTTCTGCTTCCAGGCGCGGGAACGCGGCCCCCTTCAATGGTTGCCCCGGGTCTTGTCCGTGGGAGGAGAGCTGTGTCCCGAGGAACTCGCGCCGCTGACACACGACGTGTTTGGCGTGGCGCCACTTTCGATGTACGGCGCGGTCGAGGGTGGCCGGCTCGCGTTCGAATGCCGTGAACACGCCGGCCTGCACGTGCGCCTGGACGGCGTCCACGTCGAGATACTCGCCGGGGGACAGTCTGTCGAGGCAGGCCAACCGGGCTCGGTCTATATCACTTCGCTCATCAACACGGTCATGCCGATCATTCGCTACGAGCTGGGTGATTTGGCCACCTGGGTGCCGGGGGAGTGCCGCTGCGGTCTGTGGTGGCCCCGTATCGTGCTTCACCAGGGAAGGAGCAGCGATGTCGTTTCGCTGTCAGGCAGCCGCCATGTGCCCATCACCAATCTGGCCACCATTGTCGGGAAATCCCGCGCCATTCGGCAGTTCCAGTTCGTTCGACGCGCCGATAACCACCTGGTCCTGCGGTATGAACCGCAAGGCGACACCGCGGAATCACTGGAACAGATCCACCATCAACTGCGCGACGCCTTACCCGGTATCACGGTGGAACTGGAGATGACCGGTCAGTTGCCGCGCACACGCAGCGGAAAGGTCAGTCGCCTTATTGACGAAAGTGAATCGAATCTGCGTGGAGCCGCGAAAAAGGAAGCTTCGTAGTGAACCGCAAGGATGCCTTCGAGAGGTTCGCGGTCGCACCCACTGTGCGTCGGAGCGGTGAGCGCGAGTTCAGGCTGAGGAGCCTCTCACGATACTACGATGCCCTGCGGTCCGAATTCAGGTCAGGTACCGGCCTGCCATTCAAGACACGGTTCCGGGCGCTGCGGTTAGGATTCAGTTCCCGCGCGTGGAAGCTTTGCCGGCTCGACGACAACGACCCCTCACTCTACCTAGCCGACCTGAAAGCCGTCTGGCGTGGTTACCACGTCAACGGCTTCTACAACCCCGTATTGGCTAACAAGTTGCTGCTCTCTCGACTGCTTTCGGCCCTGGGCGCACCCCATCCGGCGGTCGTCGCAATGGTGGTTAACGGCCGTTTGTATGACGCAGACGGTAATTCCGACCCGGACCCGGTCGAGACCCTGCAACGCTCTCTCGAACGATACCCGCAGCAGGTCTACCGGCCGGCGCTCGCCGGCAACGGTGAGGGCATCTTTTTCCTGCGTCACGACGGCTCAAACCTGATCCTCAACGCGAGTAAGACATCGGCTAACGAGGTCTGTCACCTGCTGGCGGATCTCAACGGTTACCTCGGCACCGAATACGTGCAGCAGGCAGCCTATGCCCGACAGATCTTTGATGGCTCCACCAACACGCTTCGAATTCTGACTCTGTGGGACGAGAAAATCGACAGTCCTTTCGTCGCGGCACTCGTTCATCGCTTTGGCTCAGAGCGATCCGGCTTGACCGATCACTGGCACCAGGGCCGTGGCGGCGTGTGCGCCGCCGTCGACCGGGAAACCGGCAAAATGGGCCCGGCAGTCTCGTTGTCCGAAGACGGAAAATTGAGTTGGATGTCTCGTCACCCCGATAGCGGTGCGCTTATCGAAGGCGTCGAGATTCCCGGACTGCGCGCATGCCTGACCGCCATGCTTGAAGTCGCCAGCCGTTTCCCATTCTGTCCATCCATCGGCTGGGACGTGGTGCTGCAGGACGATGGCTTCAGCATCATCGAGGCCAACACCAGCCAGGGCCTGTCCATCATGCAGATTCACGAGCCGCTGCTGAAGGATCCACGCACTCGGGCATTCTACCGGCGATGGGGAATGGCCTAGCGCAGTGCGCGGCAGAAGTGCAGCTTTCCGCTCTCGCTGCGCGCGATACGGTCAGTCAACTTGATAACCAGGGTCGTGGTCGGCCCCAGGACAGCCAGAACAGCGGCGCGAAGCCTTGCCAGGCGCTCTTCACCCGCCGGCCGGCGGGGTACGCACTCCAGGAAGAAACAGCCCGGGGCCGTTTGAACCAGTTGGTACTCCGCGATCCAGTCGCTGGCCTCGACCACGATTTCGTTCAGCACCTCGAAAGGGTGAATGACGCGCCCATCGGGCAGGTCAAACAGATCGGCAATGCGCCCCTGCAGCCGCCTGATGGTCGAGAAAGGACTTCCGCAGGGGCATTGTAAAGGACCGGCCTCGGCCAGGTCTCCCAGGCGGTAACGAATGATCGGCATGGTGCGTGAATGCAGCGAGGTGATCACGACTTCGCCGGTCTCTCCCGAGGCTACTGGAACACCGTTGCGGCACACCTCGAGCAGGATTCCGTCGTCGTTGACGTGGTAGTGGTCCGTTTCGTCACACTGCCAGGCCGCGAGGTTACATTCCGAGCTGCCGTACACATCGTAGACGGGCACGCCGAACGCTTCTTCCAGAATCTGCCGTTGGTTGGGCAACAGGCTTTCTCCGCCAGAACCGACCCGCCGCAGGCATTTCAACTCCCGGCCCTGTTCGATGTGGGTGAGCGCGATACGAACCAGCGCACCCGGGTAGCCCGAGAGCACGTGCGGCTGAAAATCGAGCAACTGCCGGTGGCTCTCTGCGGGATTTTCGAAGCAGTCGAATATCCGCGCATCCAGAAAACCCACCTTGCCTGCAAGCCTCTGCAAGCGATCGTATTGCTTCGACAGCGGCTCCCAAGTGGTCTTGACCTTGGCCAGGCGGTCGCCAGGCCGCAAGCCCAGCATCATCTGCATGCGCCAGCGCAGCATGTTGAGCCGCCGCTCCTCGGCGGGCGAGCGCAGGATGCGTATCGGAGCGCCGGTGGATCCGCTGGTCTTGTGCTCGACAAGGTGACGGCGGGCAATTTCCTCTCGGGAGAACGATTCACGCAGCTCTGTCATTCCGCGCTTGTCCAGGATCGGAATGTTCCGGATATCCTCGGGGTTCTGAAGCGACGCGGGGTCAAACCCGTGGCGTCGGAAGCAGTCCCGGTAAAACGGGATTTCAGCCGCAGCGTATCGAACGATCTCCTGCAGCTTGCGCCACTGATAACGCTTCAACCGTGAACGGCCCAGCTGTGGGCGAGCGAAGGCGGAGAGCGTGAACCCCAGTGTGTGCAATGATTCCAGCAAACGACGAACCTGCTGATGTGACAGGACCAGGGGAGGACTATAACTCAGCGGATAGCCGGCAGGTATGGCGTTACCCGGATGGATCGATTAGTCTCGCCCGAACAGCCCAAGCACTCAGGACGTGGTGAAACAGGATACGAAACAGGCCTACTGGGACGATATCGCCGACCGATTCGGCCAATCGGGCGCACAGGACCTGTGGCGGCGTCACAGCGACCGCATCAACAAGCGCCTGCTCGATGCGTGGCTGCCTCCGTCTTCCTCCGGAAGCGTGCTGAAAACCGACCTGTTCGACGAGGCCGTGAGCGAGGGCCTCTATCCCTTCCTGGCTCAGAGGTTCACGCAGGTCCGTGGTGTCGATATTTCGAAACGCGCGGTACTGGCTGCTTCAAACAAGTACCCGGCGCTGGAAACCCATTGCGCTGACCTGCGTGCACTACCCTTCACCGAGCCGACCTTCGATTGCGTGGTCTCGAACTCGTCGCTGGATCACTTCACGGAGGCGTCCGACGTGGATCAGGCCATGGGGGAGCTGTTCCGGGTGATTCGCCCGGGCGGTCTCCTCGTAATCACCATGGACAACCTGCAAAACCCCATGGTCTGGCTGCGCAACCACCTGCCGCAACGGCTGTTACAGAAAGTAGGCCTGATTCCCTATTTCGTAGGTGAAACGCTGACCCGGCGCGGACTGGCAAGAGGACTCGAGCAGGCCGGCTTCCAGGTCACGAACACGACGGCCGTGGTGCACTGCCCGCGCGCCGTGGCCGTCGCGCGCTGCGCTAAGTTGCAGCGTCTGGGAGACATCGACCGCCAGTCACGTTACCTGGAAAGACTGGGCCGCTGGGAACGTCTCGAAACCTGGCCCGGCCGATACTTCACCGGGTATTTCGTCGCCGCCCGCGCACGACGACCCGGCTGAAACACTCTGGTTGACCGCGGTGATACTACGACGGGGCCGAAGGTAACCTTCGGCCCCGTCGTTCGCTCCGTTCGGACCCGGATCAGCGACAGGTCATGGCGCCCGGCTTGCCCTTGCACTTGTTGGAGGCGCAATCGCTGTTGACCTGGCAGGCAGTGCCCGGTGCCCCTCCGCCGGTCGCGCAGTCGCTATCGGCGGCATCAGTGTCGCCGTCGCAATCGTTGTCCTGGCCGTCGGAACAGCTGGTCTCGATGACTTCGGTGACGTTACATCCACCACCGCCACCAGGAGCGAGAAAAGACTCGACTTCGCCGAAATAGGCGGCGAACGCGCCGTCAACCGTGGCGTTATTCTGCGCGTCGCAGTTGTCATTGAGATTGGTTCCGCAAGCGCCCGATAGCTGGCCGACGATCTCCCCGGCCGAGTTCACGACCGGTGAGCCGCTGCTTCCGCCCTCGGTAGCCCCCACGACGTCTCGGCTGTAGATACGGTCTCCGCGCGGCCAGCTTTGGCATTGGCCCGCGCTGGTGTCGACGACGTGGCTCGAATAGGACTGCGGCGCCCCCTGCGGATGGCTGATGCGATGCAGCATGGCCCCGTTGCTGAACGCCACGTCCTCGGCATTCCAGCCCAAAAAAGCGCTGCCGGCCGGGGCGGCTTCGGACAAGCGCAGCAAAGTGTAGTCGGCTGCGCTGCCGGTGGAAACGATGGAGGCGCCCAAGGTTCGATCGAAGTTGGAGCGCAGGCTGTCGTATGAAGCCTGGCACAAAGATGTGTCACCGCAGCCTGAGGCGGCAAACTTGAAAAAGGCTTCCAGGCTGCTGGCTTCCCGACCACGGCTGATGCAATGGTTGGCGGTCAGGAACAGGGGCAGACTGTTCGTTTCGTCGCTATCGTTGATGAGGCCGCCGGAACAGATGTAATAGCCCCGACCCGAGCGGTAGAGCATGTGCGCTACGGCATTCTCGGCATCGGCCACCGCGTTGTCGGAATCGCATTTCGCGTTCGTTACGCAGTCGGCGTTATAGCCGCATTCGCCCGCCATGAATCGCGGGCGAATATGGCCCAGCGCCACGATGCGGAAGCGCGTGTCGCGCAAAGCACCCTCGCTGGCGGGGCCCGTGTGACGCAATTGCAGAGTCACGGTGTCACCGGACAAGGTGTTCGAATCGAATTCACCGTTACCGAGCGGTCCGCGGCCCGAGTAGGGCCCAAATACCTGGCCTTCACCGTTGTACAGGTACATCGCGGTACCCGCCGGCAGGCTGAAACCCGCGAACTGTACGCGCAGGGCGACGGCGCCCGGCGAGGAGATTTCGGTCGTGTAGACGTAGCCGCCATCAGCAGTCTGCTCGAGCGCACCGTGCTGCATGCGGTGCGCGCGGCCCTTCAGCTTTGAAAGGTTGATCTTGCGGAAAGAAACGTCGACATTCACGTCCTGCGTGAACCCCGCGATTTCGGGAAACTGCTGCGGCGCGTTGTCCACCATGGCGATTTCGGCAGCCGAAGGTTTGACCACGAGCCGGTTGGCACCCGCCGCAGCCACCCGCTCGGACACGAGCCATTGATGGTAAGCCTTGCGCTCTGATTTCATGGCCTCGCGATCGACGGTTCGGTTGTCCACTCGCATCCCCATCTGCTTGGGCGCCGCCAGGGCGCTGACCGAAATACAGGCGGAAGTGGTGAAAATCAGTAAGGTACGGAACAGGCGATCCCTGCGACTCATGGTGTGACTCCTCTTTGTGTTTGACTTCCCGAAAGGCCGCGAAACAACCCGAACGCGATTGTTCGACACCCCGAGATTCGCAACACGCTACGCGAGCTACTGGAAAACTTCAAATCCCGTAAACGGGTTTGCGCAGGGTAGTCCCTGCGCGCCCCGGTTCGTCTCCCGTCAGCTGACGTCGATCCTGCCGCTTCGCGGCGCCCGCTTTTCCGTCGTGGGATCGATATAGGAATAAGACCCCCCGTTTGCGCCCACCGTACCGTCCCAACCGGCGACCGGGACCGTCAGGGAAGCACCGCTGGAGGGGTTCAGGAATCCCGCCGGGTCCAGTTCAAGAACGACGGCCTGGCCGAGGCCGTTGACGATGCTGATCTGGCGGTCGTTTTGCTGAACGGTTAGCGGATTGGGCGTGGGGCCGTTGGGGCCCAGTGTAAGCGTAGGCATGAAATGCTCTCCTTGTATTCGTTGATTTAAATTGTGTGCCGGCAGTTGCCGGACCATTCCAGCATAGTCGAAACAAACGTGATTGCCACGTCGTTGATCGATCGTCCGCGCAGGCTCTCACGTGGAGGTGGATTTCAGTCGCGGGAGGATTCCATCCGCGGGTCCTGCAACAGCGATGCAAACTCAGGATTGCGCTGAAGGTTTTGCCGCTTGTAGCCCGCTGCAAGCGACTTCCTGGCCAACTCGACCGCCTTGTCGCGCTGTCCGAGAATCTCCCGGCCTTCCGACGCAGCAGCCAGTATTTCACCCGACTCCGGCGCCAACACCAACGCGGTTTCCTGGTGCTGGAGCGCCAGGTCGGCGCTTCCGGTTTTCGCGTAGTACAGGCCCAGGTCGCTGTGGATATAAGGATCCCGAGGGTCATTCAGCTTTGCGGCCTCGGCCAATTCTATGGCTTTCTCGAAGGTTTCCCTGGCCTCCTGCTCCTTACCCCCCATCCACGAGTAGACGTAGGCGAGATTCCCCCAGGCCAACCAGTCGGAGTCGTTGAGTTTCAAGGCCGCACGGTAGGCGTCGATGGCCTCCTGATAACGTTCGGCACGCGAGTACGCGGTACCCATGTTGGACCACGCCATGTAACTCGGCCGAATCTCGTTGGCCTGCTGGTACATCGTGATGGCTTCCGGCAGCCGGCCCATATCCGCCAGAACGGAACCCATGTTAACGCGGGCCGCGTAGTGATCAGGCGCGAGGCGAATGACCAACTGCCATTCGCCGATAGCGTCCTGCAGGCGACCCTGGTCAAACAGGAAATTCGCGTAAGCGTCGTGGCTCGTCGGATTGTCGGGATCCAGGGCGACCGCCCTGCGATAGTAAGATTCCGCGTCATCGGGTCTGCCGAGGCGCTTGTAGACACCTGCAATCGCCTGGTTGGCGACCGCGTCGTTCGGATCGATGTCCAATGCACGCTCGAGGGCAGCCGTGGCAAGATCGAAATTGCCTCTGGTCGCATGCAGACGACCCAGCGCAACCTGCACCGGGCCCAGATCCGGACCGAGGCGCACCGCCTCGTTGATCACCGAAGCGGCCTCTTCCAGGAAATCTTCCTCGCCGGAGAGGGCGTAGCGCATTCTCAACCCTTCGGCCAACCGGGCATATGCCAACGCAAACCCGGGGTCGAGCCGGGCGGCCTCCCGAAAGAGCTCGACCGCCCGTTCCAGGTTGTCATCCTTGTCCCAACGTTCCAGGCGTTCCAGGCCCTCGAGATAGCTGTCGTACGAACTGGGAGTTGACGTCGACGCGGATGGCGTCCCGGGGGTCGTCCTGGAGCCATTCCACTCGTACCAGGCAACGAATAAAGCAACCACCAGCAAAACCGCCGCCGCGTAGGGCCAGGTTCGGAATGTGTTCTTCTTGCCTCGAGGCCGTATCGCCGCGAAGCCGGAACCACCCTGAAGCGCATCCACGAGGTGGTCCATGTACATCGAATCCTTTTCGCGGAACAGGCCATGGACACGGTTCAGGACCAGTTCGAGTTCTCCGGGCAAATCAACTTCTTCGAGATAGACCGGGATGATCTCGATGTCGTGGGAGAGTGCATAGTCGACTTCGCGAAGGCAGTGCGTGGAATGAAGCGACGCCTCGGAAATGAAATAAAGCAGCTTTCCGGCACCCTTGATGGCGGCGGCGATTTCAGCCCGCCACGACGACCCGGCCGGTATGCCCTCGTCGTACCAGATTTTGATGCCGCGCCCGTCCAACTCCACCAGGTCGGAATAAACCGTCTCCGCGTCGCTGTGCGCGTAGCACACGAACACGAAGGGGTCGCTGCCCCGATATGCTGGAAACGGTCTTTTCAAGCCGGAATCGCCTTGCCTCGAATCAAGGCGCCAGTATACCTACAGGATTTCACAATTGAATCCTTCATCCGCTCGATGTTGGTTCCAGGCGGCGCCGGAAGGCCTTCGGCGGGTAAGTGGATCTCAAGCCATCCTCATCCGTATTTCTTTTGGTGCGCTTCGAGCGTACTTTCGACTTTATCCAGTGCCTTTTGCCAGCGTTCGTGCAAGGAGGCCCCCGCGTTGTCGTGGGCCAGCAACGCGGAGGTGTGGGCAGCGCAAAGGTTCTCGGCCGTTTGCCAGCGCTCGATCAGGTTTTGCGCCCACTGCTTGAATTCTTGCGCCGCACCCGCGCGCCGCTCCAAAACCTTGGCCAGCGTTGGATGAAACGCGACCGAATCACCCAGGCCGACGGCGCGCATCAGCAAAGGCAGGCGCAGATAGTTCAGGGTATCGTCGACATGCAGGGTACTGGAAGCCGGGTGGAACACCATCACCGAGGAAAAATGAAGGTTTTCATCCTCGGGGATGAAGTCGACGCCCCTGGGCACCGAGAATTCGAGATCCGCAGAATATTTTTCGTGAAGCTCATCGTCCTCGGTCCTGGCCTTTTTCCAGGGCAGATCGGGAAAACGCGCGTGGTGCCGGGCCGTACCGTACAGCGCAGCCTTCGGATACAGCTCGTGCATCCGTTCAACGTGCACGGTGTGAAAGGGATGAACGTTCAGTATCGCCTCGATGTCGTTCCCGTCGTCCGTCAGCGTGGCTACCTGCTGAAGCGCCCTTCGGCCGAGGCTGTAGGAGTCCAGCATCACCCATTTGCCACTGTTGCGGCGCACCAGCGAGCAGTGGGTGCCGACGTCCAGCAAGCCACCGATCTTGTAGGAACCCCGGAAGTTCCAAAAGTCGTCGCTGATGTTCAAAATTGATCCAGTCATCGATGTTCCAGCCTTTGCATTGGGCGCTAACTATCGCACATAAACAGCCCGGCTATTCGAGCAATGCCATCGCCGGCGAGCCGTTCAACCGCCTGCTTGTCCCGAAACTTCACTCGCTACGGCATGGTCACGAAGGCTATGGCGGGTAGGCGTAGTGCGCGTCGATCCCCAGCGGAAGTCCGAGCATGGCGTAGCCGAGCAGGAACAGGGTCCACGTGGCCAGGAACCACATCGAGAATGGCAGCATCATTGCGGTCAGCGTGCCGATGCCCGTGTTCTTGACGTAGCGCTGGCAGTACACCACGACGAGGGGGAAATAGGGCATCAACGGCGTGATGATGTTAGTGCTGGAATCCCCGACGCGGTAGGCCGCCTGGGTCAGATCCGGGGAAATGCCGAGCTGCATCAGCATCGGCACGAAGATCGGCGCCAGCAACCCCCATTTTCCGGATGCCGACCCGATGAAAACGTTCACGAACGCCGTCAGGAGCACGATGCCGACAATGGTGCCCGGCGCCGGCATTCCCAGCATTTGCAGCGCAGACGCCCCTTTCAGGGCCAGCAACACGCCGAGGTTCGATTGGCCGAAGGCGTAGACGAACTGCGCGATGAAAAACATGATGACGAGGTAATACGACATGCTGTCCATGGCCTTGGTCATTCCGACGATCACGTCTTTCGACGACTTCAGGGAGCCGGAAACCGCCCCGTAAACCAAACCGGGGATCAGGAACAGGAGAAAAATCAGCGAAACGATGGACGCCATCAGCGGGGCGTCGCTCTTGGTGATTTCTCCTGCTTCATTTCTCCACGCCGAGCTCTCCGGATAGACCGTCGCGAACAACAGCACCAGGCCCGCCACCATCGCGAATAACGACCAGCGCAGGCCCTTCCTTTCCTTCTTCGACAGCGATCGCATCTTCGGCAGGTCTTCCGCCTTGCCGTCCACCTCCGTGGCCGCCAGCCGCGGTTCGACCACGCGGTCAGTCAGCCACCAGCCAAGCCCCACGATCAGGACGGACGACGCCGTGGTGAAAAAGTAATTGTTGAGCGGGTTGAGGACGATTGCGGGGTCCAGCAAGCGGGCGCCCTCCTGGCTCAAACCCTGCAGCAGCGGATCGAGCGATGACGGCACGAAGTTGGCGGAAAATCCGCCCGAAACGCCGGCGAAGGCCGCCGCGATGCCGGCCAACGGATGACGACCCGCGGCATAAAAAATCACCCCACCCAGCGGAATCACCAGCACGTAGCCGGCATCGACGGCCGAGTGACTGACGATTCCCACCAGGATGACCATCGGGGTCAACAAGAACTTTGGGGTGAGGTTGAGCAGAGAACGTATCGCCGCGTTGATGAAACCGGTGTGATCGGCCACGCCGATACCCAGCATCGCCACCAGCACGACGCCCACCGGGTGGAAGTGCGAGAAATTGGTGACCATGTCGGACAGGAACTGCGTCAGCGCCGTCCCGGACAGCAGGTTGTTGATGACCAGGGTGCTGCCCGTACGCGGATCGACCACGTCGAAGCTGAAATAGGACAGCAACCACGACAGGAGCCAGGTCAGGAGAAGCAGCCCGATGAAAAGGACGGCCGGGTCCGGCAGCTTGTTACCGACGCGCTCGACCATGGCGAGGAAACGCATGGAAAGGCTGGCTTTATTGCTTTCGTTAGTCATTCTTCTTCCTCTCTTGCTCGACACCCAACGCGGGCCATGCACCCTCACGTCATCGTTGGGGCTCAATTGGCCGGACATGTTATCAGTAACGCAAACGGATCAGCCACCGGGCACTTTGTTGATCCAACCCACCTTCAACGCCTGCCCGGTCGTCTATGATGGGTTGACAGGTAGGACAGATACCCCAGGCAATTGCGAACAGTACCGAAGTGACCAGTGAACACATCTTTGTGCTCGTGATCGTGGGGGTCGTGGCCCTCGCCGGCCTGATAGGGGCCGCCGTGCACGTGGGCAGGAACCCACGGAGCATCGCGGGCGCGATCCTGAACCGGCTCAACACCGCACGTACGGCCGGGCGACGCTCGTCTCATTCAAAGGCGCCCACCGGCAGCAAAGCCGGGACCAGGGAGTTGATCTCGGAGGCGGACAGCCAGGCCGAGCTGAAGCGACTGAAAGCGGTCATTGAAGAGCGGAAACGGCTGGCGCTGGAAACCGATATTTCCCATCACCTGTGGGGGCTTTACAAAATTCATTTCCGCAGCACCGTGACCCAGTCACTGGACCCCTTCATCGACGAGGATGAGTGGTACAAGATCAAAACCGTCCGGGTCAGCAGTCAGAACGGACTCAGGGAATTCGAGTTCGAATTGAAAGGCGCCCGCTACACCTTTACCGACGACGAGGAACGTCAGGGCTGGTCCGACAACATCAAGTACTTCAG
>JABDPF010000063.1 GCA_013042915.1 Lysobacterales bacterium | reverse complement strand
TTTCAGGCTTCCAAGGGCATGAAAATAACGGGTGAAGTTTCACCGCAAGTTCTCGGCGCATTATCTGCCGAAGTCGACAAGAGCCAATAGTGGTGCGCGCGATGACGACTTTCTCAAGGCATGTCTTCGTCCCGCTTCTGCTGACGCTGATGCTGCCCGCAGTGGCCTCGGCGCAATGGGCTGCGAAACCCGGCGAAACCGTGAGAAACGGTTTCGGGCCCCTGAAGGGTGAATCCGCATCCATGTGCCGCGGGGCCTGTGGCCTGGGGTGTCCCAGCAGTTGTAAAACCCGGGTCAGTTACGAGTGCCTGGATTCCGACCGGTTGATAAGGGTGAAATCGTATATCTGCAGCACCCATCAGGGATGCCGTGAACATGACGATTGCCTCGATGCCTGTGAAAAACGCGGCATCGAAGGGCTGGATTGCGGTGCTTACTGTCACAGCGAGGCAGTTGAGACCTATGGAGTCGAAAACGCCGTGGCCTGGGCCGCCGGCGGTGGCCCTACGGACGGTCCGCCGATCTTCTTTCAATACACCCACGAGGCCCCCGATATGCCCGAGCCGGCCTTTCGCTGTCCCGAGGGTTCCAAAGTCCATTGCGCCCGTAAAAAGGGAAGCTGCATTATCGCTGGCGCAGGTGATATCGAACCGGTATTCGATTCTTATCCGTCGGCCGACCCGGGCGCGATGCGGATTGCGGGGTTCAGGTCGGGTCACTTATGCGGTGAATCGGTGTGCCAGCAGACCACCTTGATTCAGGTTTCCGGACGTGACACTTGTGAGCGCGGGCCCTGCACACGCTACGGCGTGGAATTCGATTTCGAGAACGCCGACCCCTCGATGCCGCTGGAATGCACCGGTGAAGTCACGGGCGGTGGCGATTTTGTCGGCAACATGCTCAAAAAGGGCGCCGACATGATTCCTCAACAGGGCGATGGCAGCGGAGAGGACGGCATGGCTGAGCTGGTGGGCATGTTCCAGCAGATTCTCAAAAGCGCCGACACGCCGGAAGACGTTCGAATTACAGTGACGCCGATGGATGAACACGGCAACCCGATCAAGTCTCAGAGCATTGGAAATCAGTACACCGGACCGGCCTCGGTTCCTCGTACGGTCGTGATTCCGTCAGCTGAAGGACACATGGTCGTTCCGATGTATCAGCTGATGGAAACGACTAACCCACCCGAGGCACGCATGGTTCGTTGCAGTCACAAGGGAATCCCGGTGTTGGAGGTTGCATTCCAGCTTCAATACTGAGCGAGCACCCAGGCCGATAGACCCTGGCTGACCGGTTGAGCAGATCGGTCAAAACCGCCGTTCTAATGGGAAGTGGGGCCGTCCAGACCTCGGTACGCCACGGCCTCGGTGAGGTGTTCTTCACCGATCGCATCGCATTCGTCCATGTCGGCAAGAGTGCGGGATACCTTGAGGATGCGCTGGCAAGCCCTGGGTGAGAGGTGGAGTTTTTCGGCAAGAGTTTCCAGAAACCCTTCCAGGGATGGGGTCAGCTGGCAGAATTGACGCACCTGGGTGTTGCTCATCTGGGCGTTTGGCACGCCGTTTCGCTGCATTTGACGCAGGTGGGCGTCGATGACCCGTTTTCTTACCGTGGCGCTGTCCTCCGGTTTGGGGCCGTGACCGTTGATGATGGCTCGTGAGGGGCGATTGACCTCCACGTGCAGGTCGATGCGGTCCAGTAGCGGGCCCGAGATCTTTCCCCGATAACGCTTCACCTGGTCAGCCGTGCACCGGCAGCGCCCGCTCCTGTCACCATGGAAGCCACAGTGACAGGGGTTCATCGCGGAGATCAACTGGAATCGTGCCGGGAACTCGGCGTGGTTCGCGGCGCGCGAAATGACGATGCGACCTGATTCCATCGGTTCGCGCAGCACCTCGAGCACATTGCGGTTGAATTCCGGTAACTCATCGAGAAACAGCACGCCGTGATGGGCCAGGGAGACTTCTCCAGGGCGGGGTTGCGATCCACCGCCGACCAGGGCCGCGCTGCTGGCGGTGTGGTGCGGCGCACGAAAGGCCCGCTGGCCCCAGTGCGATAGGTCCAACCCGGCCTGGCTGACCGAAGCGACGGCGGCCGCGTCCAGTGCCTCGTCCTCCTCGAGTGGCGGCAGAATTCCCGGAAGGCGCGAAGCCAGCATCGTTTTCCCGGTGCCGGGCGGACCACGAAACAGCAGGTTGTGCATGCCGGCCGCGGCGATTTCCAGGGCACGGCGGGCGCGCTGTTGGCCGTACACCTCCTCGAGGTCCTTACAGCCCGGTTGTAAAGGTGGCTCAGGGCGCTGGGCTGCCGCGAGCAAATCGCGGCCATCCAGCCAGGCCACCACGGCCAGCAGGCTGTCGGCGCAGTGGCAGGTCGTATCACGGGCGAGAGCAGCCTCGGAGCCGTTGGCCGACGGAACGATCAGTTGTCGCCCGGAGCGGCCCGCCTGGATTGCAGCCGGCAGCAGACCGTGGACTGGATTGAGGCCGCCACCGAGGGACAACTCGCCGATGAATTCGATGTCTTCAAAGCGCGCGTCGTTGACCTGGCCCGTCACCGCGAGGATACCCAGGGCGATGGGCAGGTCGAAACGTCCGCCCTCTTTTGGCAGGTCGGCCGGTGCAAGCGAGATGGTCAGCAGCCCGTCTGGAAACTGGAAGCCGGCGTTGTTCAGCGCCGCCTTGACCCGGTCTTTCGATTCGCGAACCGCGGTCTGGGGCAGGCCCACCATGCTGATCCGAGGGAGCCCCCCGCCGGCGTGCACCTCGACGGTTACCTGCGGCGCATCGACACCGACCGCGGCACGGCTGAACACCCTGGCGAGACTCATGCTCCAAGGATGTCACGGCGGGGCTCCGCCGAAAGGGGGTCAAACGCGCTGGATTGTGTAGGCTATTTACCCGGGTCGTCGCCCAGTGCCGCCAGCCTCACTTCCAGCGCCTCGAGACGGGCACGGGTTTCCTCGAGCAGCGCACACTTGGCGTCGAATTCCTCCCGACCGACCAGGTCCATGCGCTCGAATGCGCCGGTGAGCACCTGGCGGAATTGCCGTTCCATCTCCTCCTTTCTCTGGGTCAGCCCAGGCGGTAGGGAGTCGGCCAGCTTGCGGGTGACTTCGTCGATGGTGCGCAGGTCGATCATGGTGCTCTCAATTCCCGTGTGTCGGTGACTTGCGGCCCGGCAAGGCAGGGCTTAGAGTCGTGTCAGGCCATTATTCCATATAACAAAGGATTCGAAAGATGAAAATGATTACCGCGATCATCAAGCCTTTCAAGCTGGACGATGTGCGCGATGCAATCGCCGAAACCGGCATTCAGGGCATGACAGTGACCGAGGTACGTGGATTCGGCCGTCAGAAAGGGCATACTGAGCTGTACCGCGGTGCCGAGTACGTTGTGGACTTCCTGCCCAAGCTGAAGCTGGAGGTGGCCGTCCCGGACGACCGGGTCGAGGCCGTGGTCGAGGCGATTGCCGATTCTGCAGCCTCGGGGCGTATCGGGGACGGCAAGATTTTCGTTCAGTCACTGGACCAGGCAATTCGCATTCGCACCGGCGAGGAGGGCGACAAGGCGCTTTGAGCGATTTGCGCGACGAGCCGATAAGATTAAAAGAAACCAAACAGGGGTTTGCACCGTCTATAACTTGAAACCAGAGGGAAAAACGGCAGGGTTTGCAATCGATGAGTGAGCGCCATTCTTTTCTTTCCGCGACGCTGGGGGAACTGAACCGCCGCAAGGTGTTGCGCACGATGGGTGCGTACGCCGTGGCCGTGTTCGTTCTGCTCCAGTTGATGGACGCCGCGGTCGAGCCGTTGTTGCTGCCTTCCTGGTTGCCCACGGTGGTCGTGCTGATTGCGATTCTCGGGTTTCCCATGGTGTTCCTGCTGGCCTGGTTCTTCGACGTCGGTCCGGAAGGCATCCGGC
This sequence comes from Lysobacterales bacterium, assembly GCA_013042915.1. Taxonomy (GTDB): domain Bacteria; phylum Pseudomonadota; class Gammaproteobacteria; order Xanthomonadales; family SZUA-36; genus JABDPF01. Next base: position 57,273 of record JABDPF010000063.1, on the reverse strand, counting down.
GCACCAGCACGGCAGGATTGCTCAGCCGGGCCCAAACCACGCTGCTGTTCAGTTTCACCCTGGTGGCGATGATGGGTCTGGCCTGGGGATTTCACGGGTACTACGCCGATCTGTTCGAACCTCAGCTCCCGGTGGCGGCCCAGGAGCCGTCGCGGGATTTCTCAGCTCCGGAAAATTCAATTGCCGTTTTGCCGTTTGCCGACCTCTCCGCACAGGGTGACCAGGCCTACCTGGCCGACGGTGTTTCCGAGGAGATCCTAAACCTGCTGGCGCAGGTCAATGGCCTGAACGTGGCGGCACGCACCTCGTCGTTCGCGTTCCGGGACAGCAATGAGGACATCCGCGAGATCGGCCGCCTGTTGGGCGTGCGAACGATTCTGGAGGGCAGTATCCGGACATCGGGTGACCGTATGCGGCTGACCGCGCAGTTGATCAACGTCCAGGACGGTTTCCACATCTGGTCGAAGTACTACGACAGCGAGCTGACCGATATTCTTGACATCCAGGACGAGGTGGCCAGCCAGATCGCCTCGGCCCTGGTCGAGTCTTTTGACGGCCTGGACATACGTTCCCAGACTCGCAGCGACAGCCTGGCCGCCTCTCAGGCCTACCGCACCGGCCGACTGCATTGGTGGCGGCGGACTCCCGAGGAACTGCAGCGTGCCATCGAGCTGTTCGCCAACGCGCTGGAGTACGATGCCCGCTTCGCACCGGCCTACGCCGCGATGGCGGACACCTGGTTACTGCTCGGGCAGTATGGCGATATCAGCAAGGTCAAGGCTACCAAGAAGGCGCAGGTGATGATCGAAAAGGCCCTGGAGTTGGATCCGGAGTCGGCTGAAGCCTTCGCCGCCCTCGGCCTCGCGCGCTGGGAGATTGGCCAGATGGACGCCGCGGAATCGGCCCTGCGCCATGCAAAGGGTCTTAACGAGGACTATATTCCCGCGCAGTTGTGGCTGGCCGGCGTGCTCGGTGAGTTGGGCCGTTACCCGGAGCAGAGCCTGGTGCTCGAACAGGCCATGGTGCGCGACCCGCTCAATGAACTGCTGTTGGTGAACTACACCGGTAACCTGTCCACCCGAGGCCAATGGCAGCGCGGACGGGACCTGATGTCGGAATTGCTGGCTTTGCGCCCCGATTCGACCATCCTGCTTCGCTTCATGTCCAAGCTGGAACTCCACAACGGCAATCTCGTCGAAGGCTGGAAACTGGCCGACCGTGCTTACCAGTTACAGCCTTATAACCCCGAGGACATTGCCTCGATGGCCCGGACGTGGATATTGCTGGGCGATATCGCCGCCGCCGAGCAACTGTTGGTCGATGGTATCGAGGCCTCACCGAACAATATGAGCCTCAAAGAGGCCTACTGGATGCTGTTGGTGGTCTCCAAGCGGTTCGAGAAAGCCGAGCGGTTGGTAAAAGACTTCCGGGCCGAGTTCGGCGAGGACGTGCCCGAATACATGGGACGCCATTTCAGCTTCCGCCTGGGTCTGCTGGCGATGATACGCAGGGACTATGCGGCGGCCCGGGATTTCCTCAACGCCGCGATGAGCCGCGAGGAAGCACCGGCGTGGAGCGGGGACGAGGTGATGATCCTGACGTTGGGATCAGAGGCGCACCGCCGCACCGGTGACCCGGAGCAGGCACAGGCCCTTCTGGCCTCCGCCGAGCGGATCATCCGCCGCGCCCGCTTGCAGGGTGTGGACGATCCCGGTATTTACTATTCGGAAGGCGTTGTATTGGCCTTGCGCGGCGACCAGGACGGCGCACTGCAGAAGCTGCAACAGGCTTACCAGCGTGGTTTCCGCGAGGATTGGGTGCTGGAGATCGACGGTCGGCTCGACCCGCTGCGCGGGAGTCCGGAATTTACGTTGCTCCGGGAACGTGTCAGCGATGACCTGGGCCAGGCCCTGGCCGAAATTCGCGCTCTCGCCCTGTCGACGTTCTGATCAGAACTTTATACGGACGCAAATCGGTCGGCTTCTCCGATCCATCGGTTGAGTAATCGCTGAACGAGTTCCGGGTCGTCTGCCAGCAGGCGTTCAGCCACGGCCGGGATGCGGTCGAGCAGGCCCTGGTCGCGCGCCAAATCCGCCACACGGAATTGCAGCATCCCCGTTTGACGCGTGCCCAGCACTTCCCCGGGTCCCCTCAGTTCGAGATCTTTTTCCGCAATCCTGAATCCATCATTGGTCTCGCGCAGGATGTTCAGGCGCTGCTTGGCCAGTTGGCCGACCGGGTCGCCGTAAAGCAGCACGCAGGATGACTGCTCGGCGCCGCGTCCGACACGGCCACGTAACTGGTGCAGCTGCGCCAGCCCCAAACGCTCCGCGTTGTCGATGATCATCAGCGAGGCGTTCGGCACGTCAACGCCCACCTCGATGACGGTGGTGGCGACCAGCAAGCCGATAGCCCCTTGCTTGAACCGGTCCATCATCGCCTGCTTTTCAGCCGGTTTCATGCGGCCGTGAACCAGCCCCACGGTAACCCCGCGCAGCGAGGCCTGAAGATCGCGCGCCACGTCCTCGGCCGCCTGCGCCTGCACGGCGTCGGATTCCTCGATCAGGGTGCATACCCAGTAGGCTTGCCGGCCCTCGCGGCAGGCGGCTTCCACGCGGGCGGTGACGTCTTGCCGACGCTCGCCCGAGATGACCACCGTGGTGACCGGCTTGCGCCCCGGGGGTAGCTGGTCGATCACGGACGTGTCGAGGCCGGCGTACGCGGTCATCGCGAGTGTTCGCGGGATCGGCGTGGCGGTCATCACCAGCTGGTGCGCGTGGGTGGCCTCCCCACCGGCCTTGTCCATCAGCGCCAGCCGCTGGTGTACGCCGAAACGGTGCTGTTCGTCGACGATGGCGAGTCCCAGCCGGGCAAACTCCACCCCTTCCTGCATCAGGGCATGCGTGCCGATGGCGAGCGGCGCGTCGCCAGCGATGGCGTCCAGCGCGGCCTGGCGTTTTCGGCCCGTCACCTTGCTGCTGAGCCACACGGGTTCGATGCCGAGCGGCGCCAACCAGGTGCTGAAGCTGCGCAAGTGCTGTTCCGCCAGCAGTTCGGTCGGCGCCATCAACGCCACCTGGAAACCGCTTCCGATCGCCCGCAGTGCGGCCAGTGCCGCCACCACGGTCTTACCGGATCCCACGTCGCCCTGCACCAGGCGCTGCATCGGGTGATCCCGGGCCATGTCGCGGTGGATTTCAACGCTGACCCGTTCCTGCGCGTCGGTCAGCTGAAAGGAAAGGCGCTGACGGAAGTCCGATTCCAAAGCGCTGCCGCTCGGCATCGGATGGGCGCGGAACGTGCGTTGGCGCCGGTGTAGTTGCTGCATGCTGAGGTTGTGGGCCAGTAACTCTTCCATCGCCAGGCGTTGCTGCGCGGGATGACGTCGCTCGACCAGCGCGGCCACGTCGGCACCGGCCGGCGGACGATGGATGTATTGCAGCGCGTCCGCCAGGGAGGGTATCCCGTCGCTGTCGATGAGGCCCGAGGGCAGCAGTTCATCCAGCGCCAGGTCGCCCCGACTCAGCCGTTCCAGCGCCTGCTCTGTCAGTTTCAACCAGGTGGCTTGCCCGATCTTGCCGGGCGCCGGGTAGACCGGTGTCAAGCGGTCTGACAAGGCGTCGTCGTCGCGGCCGAACAGGCGGCGATAGCTGGGATGGATCATTTCGAAGCCGCGAAAACCGCTGCGGACCTCTCCGTAGCAGCGCAAGCGGGTGCCGCGGGCGAGTTGCTGTTTCTGGCTGTGCCTGAAATGGAAGAACCGCAGGGTGATCAACCCGGTGCCGTCCGCCAGCACGACCACCAGCATCGGGCGCCGACCCCGGACAATGGCCGCGTGTTCGACTTCGCCCTCGACCTGCACCGTTGCGCCAGGATAGAGCCCGCCGATCGGATACACGCGAGTGCGGTCCTCGTATCGAAACGGGAGGTGAAACAGGAGGTCTTGCGCGGTACGAATTCCGAGTTCGGTCAGCGTCTGCTCAAGCCGCGGGCCGACGCCGTGAAAAGACCGGAGTTCAGAGGCCAAGAACCGCTTCCGCCTCGACGTCCACGCCCATTGGCAGTGCGGCGACGCCGACGGCCGCGCGGGCCGGGTAGGGCTCGTCAAAGTATTCCTTCATGACCTCGTTGACGGCAGGGAAGTCGCCCATGTCGGTCAGGTAGAGATTCAACTTGACGATGCCATCCAGGCTTCCACCGGCCGCCTCGCATACCGCTCGCAGGTTTCGGAATACGCGGTGCGCCCTGGCCCGGACATCGCCGTGCACGACCTGCATCGTGGCAGGGTCCAGCGGAATCTGGCCCGAGAGAAAGACCAGGTTGCCGTGCCGGACGGCTTGGGAATAAGGACCAATCGCGGCGGGCGCGCTCTCTGTATGAATCGTTTGCTTGCTCATGGAAGTTCCTCGTAGCCGAAGCCGACGCTATCCCCCGCGCCCGTGGATCAGGTCACGCGGTGAACGCGCAGGACGTTGGGGTTGCGGCGCAGGCGCCGCAGCACGATGGCCATTTGATCACGGTCTCGTACGCTGATGGTAAACAGCAGCGTCGATACCTCAGGGTTGGACTCGGGTTGCGCGACGGTTTCGATGTTACTGCCTGCTTGACCGATACTGGTGGAAATACTGGCCAGCACGCCCGGCGTGTTTCGAGCGTCGATGCGCAGGGCGACCGGAAACATGCCCTGCGTGATCGGCGCCCAGTTGACGGCGATGCAGCGATCCGGGTGTTTGCGGAACTCGCGCACGTTGGCGCAGCTGACACGGTGGACGACCAGCCCGTGGTCGGCCGACACGTAAGCCATGATGTTGTCGCCCGGCACTGGCCGGCAGCAGGCACCGAAGCTCAATGCACTGCCCTCGGTGCCGGCAATGGTCAGGGCTTCGCTGCGCCGACGGTCGCCTGGCAGGAAATTGGCATCCGGCGCGAGCTTCGCGGCGACGATGTGCGCCAGCGTGCGTCCCAGCGCCAGGTCCCGGTACAGGCCGTCCTGGTCGCGGTAGTTGTTCTTTTTCAGGTAACGCCGCCAGCGTTTTTCAGGAATATGCTCGATCGAGCAATCCCGCACGTTCAGGGCTTTCTCCAGGAGCCTCATGCCCAGCGCCACCGTGTCCTCCTGGCCCAGGCTCTTCAGGTAATGACGGATGGCCGATCGTGCCCGCGCGGTGGCGGTGAACTCGAGCCACTCGGGCCGCGGCTGAACCTCGGTCTCCGTTTCGATGGTCACGGTCTGCCCGTTTTCCAGGCGCGTTGCCAGGGGTACTTCGACGCCGTCGACGAGCGCTCGGGCGGTGTGGTTGCCGACGTCCGTGTGAATCGAGTAGGCGAAATCCAGCACCGTCGAATTCTGGCGCAGGTCGATGATCTTTCCCTTGGGCGTGAACACGAAGATCTCGTCGGGGAACAGGTCTGACTTGGCGTGGTCGAGGAATTCCAGCGAGTCACCGGTGTGGCGCTGCACGTCCATCAGGCGCATCAGCCACTCGCGGGCGCGCACCTCGGCCGAGCCCTTGAGGTCGGCGCCACCGGGCACGACGTCGCGGCTTTGCCAGTGCGCGGCGGCACCCTTGCGCGCCATCAGGTCCATCTCCTCGGTGCGAATCTGGATCTGGATCGGCAAGTCATACGGGCTGTTCAGCATGGTGTGCAGCGACTGGTAGCCATTGGCCTTGGGAAGCGCGATGTAGTCCTTGAAGCCCCCCGGCTTGGGTTGGTACAGGCTGTGTACGGCGCCCAGTGCGAGATAGCAGTGTGATTCCGTGTCGCTGACGATACGGAACGCATAAAAATTGGTCAGTTCGGTGAAAGACTGCTCTTTGCGCTGCATCCGCTTGTAGATGCTGTACGGGGCGATCTGGCGGCCACTGACTCGGCACGGTATGCCGGTTTGCGCCATTTTTGCCCGCAGCGTCGCGAGGATGGTCTCCACCACTTCCTTGCGGTTGCCCGCGTTGGCCTCGAGGTGCTCGGTGATCGTCTTGTGCCGCCAGGAATGCAAATTGCGAAAACCGATGTCCTCGAGTTCGTGCTGCATGCTGTTCATCCCCAGGCGGTCGGCGATGGGGGCGTAAATTTCCAGCGTCTCGCGGGCGATCCGGCGGCGAGCGTCAGGCGACATGCTGCCCAGGGTGCGGACGTTGTGCAGGCGGTCGGCCAGCTTGATGAAAATCACCCGCAGGTCGCGCGACATCGCGAGCATCAGCTTTCGAAAGCTCTCCGCGTCGGCCTCGACTCGAGTGCGGAATTTCATCTTATCGAGCTTGGTGACGCCCTCCACCAGGTCGGCCACCTCGCGGCCGAACTGCTGCTCGATATCCTGCCAGTCCAGAGGGGTGTCCTCGATGGTGTCGTGCAGCAGGGCTGCTACAACGCTTTCGTGGTCCATGTGAAGGTTGGCGAGTATGCGAGCGACCGCGACGGGGTGAAAAATGTACGGTTCACCGGTCTTGCGGGTTTGGCCCCTGTGGGCTTTTTCGGCGACTTCGTAGGCCCTCAGGATGAGGGCGACGTTTTCAGCTTTGAGGTAGGTCTCGAGTTCGTTCTGCAGTTCCAGCACAGGTTCCGGGATGTCGCGTTGGGCGTGCATTGACTGTGCTCCGGAACCTGCTTTTTCCTGTACCTCTGGCGTCAGGGTGCGAAGTCGTCGTCCTCGAGTGGTGCCTCAAAGGCCTCCGCGGCCTCGATCTCCGCCTGGATCATGTCCACCCGTTCTGGGTCGACGAGACCATCGGCGATCTCTCGCAGGGCGATGACGGTCGGTTTGTCATTTTCCTCTTCCACCAGGGGGTCGGCGCCATGGGCAATCTGCCGCGCCCGCTTGGTGGCGGTCAAAACCATCTCGAAACGATTGTTGATGTTGTTGAGGCAGTCCTCGACTGTAATACGTGCCATATATCAAATTCCTGCTAAATTCTATGTTGCTTGGGCAAAGACATCTGCCCAAGTTGAAACTGTCATTTTATCCAACTCCCAGAAAATCCGCCAGAATTTCCTTGACCCGTCCCTGCTGCCCGGCGCGCAGCGGCGCGCTGTGACGAACGATGGCCTGCAAGTCGGCCAGGGCCGCGCTGAAATCGTCGTTGACGACCACGTGGTCGAACTCGTTCCAGTGAGACATCTCGGCGCGGGCGTCGCGCATCCGCCGCTCGATGACGGCCTCGCTGTCCTGACCGCGCCCCGTCAGCCTTGCCCGCAACTCGGCCATGGACGGCGGCAGGATGAAAATACCCCGCGCGCCCGGAAATGCCTGCCTTACCTGGCGCGCACCCTGCCAGTCGATATCCAGCAGCACGTCGTGCCCGGCGGCCAGTTTTCGCTCGACCTGCTCGCGGCCCGTGCCGTAGTAGTGATCAAAAACGCAGGCATGCTCAAGGAACGCATCGTTGGCCACCAGTTCGAGAAAGGCTTCGCGGCTGACGAAGTGATAGTGGATGCCTTCCTTTTCACCGGTACGGGGCTCACGCGTGGTGTGCGACACCGACAACCGAACGCCGTCGTCACGCTGCAGCAGGGCGCGGATCAGGCTCGATTTGCCGCCCCCCGAGGGCGAAGCGACGATGAACAGGCCCGGGCCGCTACTCAATGTTTTGGACCTGTTCACGCATTTGTTCGATGGCGACTTTCAATTCCACGGCGACCTGGGTGGTGCGGTTGTCCACCGACTTGGAGCTGAGCGTGTTGGACTCGCGGTTGAATTCCTGCATCAGGAAATCCAGGCGGCGGCCGACTGGCTCGTCGCGTTCCAGCACGAGGCGTGCTTCCTTAACGTGCGCCGCCAGGCGATCAAGCTCCTCGTCCACGTCGATCTTCTGGGCCAGGAAGGCCACTTCCTGTTCCAGCCGGCCTGGTTCTAGGGGTTGTTTGAGATCGGCTACGCGATTGAGCAGTTTCTGGCGCAACCCGTCGCGGATTTCCGGCAGCCATTCACGCACCTGGCCAACCCGGGCTTCTATCGTGTCCAGCCGTTCCCGGATTGCCGCGTCCATCTCTTTGCCCTCGCGGCCGCGGGCCGATTGCAGGCCGGTAGCCGCCTCGCCGAGCAGGTGCAGGGCTGCTGCGTGCAGCGGTTGGGGGTCTGGGGCCGATTCCTCGATAACGCCCGGCCATCGCATCAGGGACTGCGTGTCCGCCTCCTGGTCGACGCCACCTGCCTGGCACATCTCACCGTGCAGTTCGAACAGCCGATCCAGCAATTTTCGGTTGACGACCAGACTCGAGCTGGCGGCATCGGCCGACGGCGCATATTTCAGGTTGGCATCCACCTTGCCGCGGCTCAGGTGTTGACCGAGGATGCGCCGGATATCCGGCTCGAGGCTTCGAAACTCTTCGGGCACTCGAAAGCCGATTTCCAGGTAGCGGTGGTTGACCGACCTGAGCTCCCAGGTCAATCGACCGAAATCGTGAAGGCGCTCAACGCTGGCGAATCCCGTCATGCTGCGGATCATAGGTTCTTCCGTTTGGATGAATGTGGCCCGGCATTGTTGCCTGCCGGCTTGGTTGGCACAATGTTAACGGGAAACGGGGGGCACGTCAGCGGCCGATACGGGCTGAAAGCAATTTTTGGCAACAATACGGGATAAACAAAATGAGACCGAGTGGCCGAGCGCCAGACGAACTGAGAAGGACCCGCATCGAAAGAGACTACACCTGCCACGCAGAGGGCTCCGTGTTGATGAGCTGCGGTAATACCAAGGTGCTGTGCACGGCTTCGGTCGAGGAACGGGTACCGATATTTCTGCGCGGCAAGGGCGAGGGCTGGGTGACGGCCGAATACGGCATGTTGCCGCGCTCGACCGGAAGCCGCATGGGGCGTGAAGCGGCGCGCGGCAAGCAGGGCGGGCGCACCCTGGAAATCCAGCGCCTGATAGGGCGTTCCCTGCGCGCCGTGGTGAACCGTCAGGCGCTCGGCGAGCGCAGCATCACGTTGGACTGCGACGTAATCCAGGCAGACGGAGGCACTCGAACGGCTGCGATCACGGGGGCTTATGTGGCGCTGGTGGATGCCTGCCGCTGGCTGGTAGATAACAAACGCGTCCGGAAGCACCCCGTGATCGGACAAGTGGCGGCCGTGTCGGTCGGTATCGCAGGCGATACGCCGGTACTGGACCTCGATTACGCCGAAGACTCCACCGCCGAGACCGACATGAACGTCGTGATGAACGACGGTGGCGCCTTCATCGAGGTGCAGGGAACCGCCGAGGGCCATGCGTTCCGTCGAGACGAGCTCGACGCCATGCTGGGCCTGGCCGATAAGGGCATCGGAGAATTGATGGCCCTGCAACGGAAAGCCCTCGGTGAATGACATCGGCCACAAAGACCCTTTGCTGGTCGTGGCCAGTGGCAACCGGGGAAAGTTGCGGGAGATCTCCGACCTGTTGTCACCACTGGGCTGGGCTGTGCGTCCGCAGGGAGATTGGGGTATCCCGGAAGCCGTGGAGAACGGGCTGAGTTTCATCGAGAACGCGCTGATCAAGGCCCGTCATGCGTCGCGCCTGACCGGTCATGCCGCGCTGGCTGACGATTCCGGCCTGTCGGTTGATGCATTGGAAGGAGCGCCCGGAATCTACTCTGCGCGCTATGCGGATGATCAGGGAGACGAGGCCAATAATCTCAAGTTGCTCGAAGCCCTGCAGGGGATTCCGGATGAGAAACGCGGAGCCCATTTCTACTGCGCGATGGCCCTGGTGCGCCATGAAGAGGATCCGGCGCCGCTGGTCGCCATCGGCCGCTGGGACGGCAAGATCACGCATCGACCGAGCGGCGGCGGCGGTTTCGGTTATGATCCCCTGTTCTTGATCGACGGCCGCGATTGCACCTCGGCTGAACTGCCGACCGCGGAAAAAAACCGGCTCAGCCACCGTGGGCAGGCGCTGCGGGACATGGTCCGGATGATGCGGGATGAACTCAGCGACTGAGGGGGCCACGCTGACGCCCCCGCCCCTGTCGCTTTACGTGCACTTGCCGTGGTGTGTTCGCAAGTGCCCCTATTGCGATTTCAATTCCCATGCCTTGAAAAACGAGATGCCCGCCGAGCGGTACATCGACGCGCTAATGCGCGACCTGGAGGTGGAGTTGCCGCTGGTCTGGGGCCGCCCGGTTCAGTCGGTCTTCTTCGGCGGGGGCACGCCCAGCCTTTTTTCGGCTGCGCAGGTAGAGCGGATGTTGAGCGGCTTTCGAGGCCTTCTGGATATCGTTCCCGGTGCCGAGGTCACGCTGGAGGCGAACCCGGGGACGGTGGAGCGTGACAGCTTCTCGGGGTACCGCGACGCCGGTGTCAACCGGGTTTCGCTGGGCGTGCAGAGTTTCGATGACCGAATGCTGGAGGCGATCGGCCGCATCCACGGACGTGCGGAAGCGCGGCAGGCCGCCGAGTCCCTGGCCGGCGCCGGCATGGAGTCTTTCAACCTCGACTTGATGTTCGGCTTGCCGGGGCAGTCCCTCGAGACGGCCGTGGCCGACGTGCAAACGGCCCTTGCCTATTCTCCGCCCCACCTGTCGCATTACCAACTGACGCTGGAGCCCAACACCTGCTTTCACGCCCGGCCGCCGTCGCTGCCCGCAGACGACGAATCCTGGGAGATGCAGGGCGCCTGCGCCGATCATCTTGAGGCGGCCGGGATGGTCAACTACGAAATATCCGCCTGGTCGGGCCCCGGCCGGGAATGCCGCCACAATCTGAACTATTGGCGATATGGGGATTTCATGGGCATCGGCGCGGGCGCGCACGGCAAACTGACCGAGGCCTCGGCGCAAACCGTCAGGCGGCGCATCCGCATTCGTCATCCACGGAATTGGATGGAAAGCGCCGAGCACGGCATGCCGCTCGCCCAGGAACGTGAAATCAACCCACAGGATCGCGTTTTCGAGTTCTTCCTGAACCAACTTCGCTTGCGCCACGGGATTCGCAAAGCCGATTTTTCGAACCGGACGGGACTCCCCTGGCTGGCGGTATCCGAACGGGTCGAAGAAGCCGTTCGGCGCGGCTTGCTCGACGAGCGGGAAGACCTGTTGGTTCCGACCGAGTCAGGATGGCGCTTCGTCAACGAAATCCAGCAGTTGTTCCTGCCCTGAGGGGTATTGCAAAGAGGGCCATTGGGTATTAAACTGGCGGGTCTTTCGCATGCGCGTGAAACCCGTTTGGATAAGGAAATATCATGAAAGCCGGCATTCATCCCAAGTACAGAGAAGTGGTGTTCCAGGACATGTCCTCTGACTTCGCTATCCTGACCCGTTCCACGATGGGCAGCAAGGAAACCATCAAGTGGGAAGACGGAAACGAGTATCCCCTGATTAAGGTTGAAGTCTCCAGCGCGTCCCACCCGTTTTACACCGGAAAACACAAGGTGCTCGATTCCGGTGGTCGCGTCGATCGCTTCAAGAAGCGTTATCGCAAGTCCTGACGGACAGACGTTATCCAAAAAAAGCCCCGCGACGGCCAGCCCGACGCGGGGCTTTTTTATGCCCGGATTATTACGAAAATGCCTGTTTATATTAGCATTCCTAATATTAGACGATGTTTATGAAGCTATGATATAGTCAGGACGGCGTCGCGTTCGACAGCTCGCTGCCGGGCCGCCCGCCACCCCGGTGTCCGGGGCACCTTCCGAGTGCCGAACAAACATGCCGTATTGCAGGAGAAATCGATGTCCAATAAAAAAGTGTTGATCAGCGACAAAGCATCGGGCCAACAAATCGAACTACCGGTCGTCCGCGGCACCGAGGGCGAACCGACACTGGACATCAAGGGACTGCCTTCCGGCCTGGGGTATTTCACCTACGACCCGGGTTTTGCCGCCACCGCGGCCTGCACCAGCCAGATCACCTTCATCGACGGCGGCAAGGGCATCCTGCGCTACCGCGGCTACCCGATCGAACAATTGGCCGAGCGCAGCACCTTCGTGGAAGTGGCCTACCTGCTTTTGAACGGCGAGTTGCCGACCGAATCCAAGCTGAACGCTTTTCGCGACAACGTGAAGTACCACACGATGGTGCACGAGCAGCTTTACACCTTTATTTCCGGCTTTCATTACGATGCGCACCCGATGGCCATGATGGCGGGCGTGGTCGGGTCGCTGGCCGCTTTCTACCATGAACGGTTCAACGTCAACGATCCGGAGCAACGTATGCTGGCGGCTGAGCGCATGATCGCAAAAATGCCGACCATTGCCGCTGCCTGCTATCGGCACCACATGGGTTGGCCGATGGTCTACCCGCAAAACAACCTGCGTTTCACCGAACGCTTCCTCCACATGATGTTCTCGATGCCCTCGGAAGAGTACGAGGTCAGTGAAGTGGCGGCCAGGGCGCTGGACCTGTTGTTTATCCTGCACGCGGACCACGAGCAGAACGCCAGCACGTCGACGGTGCGCCTGGTCGGTTCCACCGGCGCCAATCCCTACGCCTGCGTCGCGGCCGGTATCTCTGCACTGTGGGGGCCGGCCCACGGCGGCGCCAACGAGGCCGTGCTGGCCATGTTGGCCGAGATCGGCGACGTCTCAAAGGTTCCCGAGTACATCGAGCGCGCCAAGGACAAGAACGATCCGTTCCGCCTGATGGGTTTTGGCCACCGGGTTTACAAACACTACGACCCGCGCGCGACCATAATCCGAGCTGCCTGCTACGAGGTGCTGGACGAACTGGGTCAGGACGACCCGATGATGGATCTGGCAATGGAACTTGAACGCATCGCTTTGGAGGATGAGTACTTCATCGAGAAAAAACTCTATCCGAACGTCGATTTCTATTCCGGCATCATTTACAAGGCGCTGGGCATTCCGGTAAGCATGTTTACCGTGATGTTCGCGATCGCGCGAACGGTAGGTTGGGTTTCCCAGTGGCTGGAGCAGTGCGAGACGCCAACCAAGATCGGCCGCCCACGCCAGGTCTACGCTGGGCCGACCGAGCGTCGCTATCGAGCGCTCCACCGCCGCCAGTAAACCGGGGCTTCCCGGCCTACCGGACCGGGGTCGGTCAGAGGTCAGAAACGGATTTCAGACGAAGTCTGGCGCCCGATCAGCAGTTCTTCTACCTCGTTAAGCGTGGCCCGAGCCTGCGGCTTGCCGTCGATCGGGCTGGGCGGTGCCTGGCGTAAATTAATTTGTTCGAATACAGACAATTCTACTTCCTGGTCATCGAATTCTGAAACCACCAGGGGAATCGTTCGGTGCTCTCCGTCGAACCATCGAATCTGGCGCTGTTCCTGACGAAAATCGATATTACGTTCGATGAAGAACAAAACGACGGACTCCGGCGACTCCGCAAACACGTGCAAGGCGATACGCGAATGCTCGTCAGCCGTTCCGTCGAGAACCGCTCCAACCAGCCGGGGCTGGAACTCTCCTAGCCTGCTCATCGCGTTCGCGGCGACGCTACGCATACGATGAACGGTTTCCTCGTGGGCGGGGCCGCCATACAGCTGCTGATAGCGCTTCAGCGCCTCTTTGACTTCGAGATTGCTGGGTAGCGCCAGGCGCTCGCTGACCCCGATTCGCTCGGCGGCTTTTTTCTTGGCAAGGTGGTAATTGTGTTGCCCTTCGGTGGCGATGATGCGCGCAGCCTCGGCCGCCAGCTCCATCCGGATGTGCTGGACACGACTTAGGTGTCGCGGCGAGGCGCGTTCAGTAGATCTCGTACGGGTCTTCCTGGACTGGGGCATCAGGTTCCGCTCCTTGGCTTGACTCCTGCACCGGCGGTAATCGCCCGGCCTGGAAAATTTCCATGATCGTCCCCTCGTTTGCAAGCGTCACGACCAAACCGCTTTCGGGATCGATGCGCGCCCGCGCCAACCCCTCGGGCACCTCGGGCGGGGAGTCCGCAATGCCAGCCAGGGCCGTGCCCATGTAGTCGATCCAAACCGGTAGGGCGGCCCTGCCACCCTGTTCACGACGGCCGAGGGGGTCGAAATTGTCGAAGCCCACCCAGACCGTGGTCACTAGATCGTTGTTGTATCCAGAAAACCACGCGTCGCGTTGTTCGTTGGTGGTGCCTGTCTTGCCTGCCAGGTCGTTGCGGCCCAGTTCCATCGCCCTGACGCCGGTGCCTCGGCGAACGACGTCCATCATCATCGAACGCACCAGGTAGGCGTTCTGCGGGCTGATCGCTCGCTCGGCATAATCGATCTCGAACCGTTCAAGCGAACGGTCGGTGCTTTCGATACTGCCGCTGACGTCGGCGGATTCGCTGTCCACGCTCAGGGGGCGAAAGGCGGGTTCGGCGCGCTCCTCGACCGTGCTGTCCAGCTCACCGGGTTCCCCGGGCTTGCAGTCGTCGCACAGGATCGCGGGGTGGGTCTCGTAGACGACGTTACCATCCATGTCGGTGATCCGGCGAATGTACCGGGGCTCAACCAGGTAGCCGCCGTTGGCGAACACGCCATAGGCGCGGGCCATGGAAAGAGGGGTCAGCGAAGCGCTGCCGAGCGCCATGGTCAGGTTGGCGGGCAACTCGTCCTTATCGAAGCCGAAACGCGTGATGTACTCCCTGGCGTCGGCGATTCCTATCGCCTGCAACAGTCGGATGGACACGAGGTTGCGCGATTTCACCATAGCTTCGCGCAGCCGGGTCGGACCATAGAAGCGTTCGCTGAAATTCTCTGGCTTCCAGGTGCGCTCGAGTTCGCTGTCCTCGAGAACGATAGGCGCGTCATTGACCAGCGAGGCCACGGTAAACCCATTTTCGAGGGCAGCAGAGTAAACGAAGGGTTTGAAGCTCGAGCCCGGTTGCCGGCGGCTTTGCGTGACTCGGTTGTACTTGCTGCGTGCAAAGTCGTAGCCGCCCACGAGCGCCTTGATGTTACCGGTGCCCGGGTCCAGGGACACCAGCGCGGCTTCGACCTCGGGCATCTGGCCCAGCCGCCACTCGCCGTCATCATGCAGACGGGCCCGAATGATGTCGCCCGGCGCCATGATGTCCGATACGGTCTCGGGTGCCTGTCCTTTTCGATCGCGCGCGACGAAGGGTGCAGCCCACTGCATGTCCTCCATGGCCAGGGCGACGGTCTGGCCATTGCGCAGGTAGACCACGGCCAAGTCGTCCTCCGCCTCGATCACCAGGCCGGGCTCCAGGTCCGAGATCGGGCGATACGGATCCAGGGCTTGCAGCCAGTCAGACGTTGCGGTCATTCCGGTCAGGTCAATCTGGGCTTCCGGGCCCCGGTAGCCGTGGCGTTGGTCGTATTCTTCGAGCCCGTTCGAAACCGCGAGGTTGGCGGCGCTTTGAAGGCGGCTGTCGATGGTCGTGACGACCTTGTAACCGCCGATGTACGCCTCGGAGCCCAGCATGCGCAGTGAACGGACGCGTACCATCTCCGCGACATACGGTGCCGAGATCTCCGCGATCGCACCGTGATAGAACGCCCGGTCGGTTTCCTTCACGGCCCGGTCGTGGGCCGTCCGGTCTATGTAACCCAGTTCCTGCATGCGGCCCAACACGTAGTTGCGACGCTCCACCGCGCGCTCAGGCGAGGTTATCGGGTTGATGCGAGACGGCGCTTTGGGCAGTGCGGCGATCATGGCGCATTGGGCAAGCGACAGCTGCCCGGGAGATTTACCGTAGTAAACCTCGGCCGCCGCCCCGACCCCGTAGGCGCGGTGACCGAGGAAAATCTTGTTGAGATAGAGTTCGAGGATTTTGCCCTTGTCCAGCTCGCGCTCGATTTTCAGCGCCAGGAAAGCTTCCTTGATCTTGCGGGTGAATGTTTTTTCGTTCGTAAGATAAAAGTTGCGTGCGAGCTGTTGCGTAATCGTACTTCCGCCGATACTTCGCTCCCCGGTCGTGGCGAGCGACCAGACGGCCCGACTGATGCCTTGATAATCGAGACCCGGGTGCTCGTAGAACCGCGCATCCTCGCCGGCCAGGAAGGCTTCTTTCAGGCAGGCCGGCGTCTCGTCAATCGCCAGGGGAATACGGCGTTTTTCTCCAAAAATCCCAAGCAGTTTGCCGTCTTCGCTGAACACGCGCAGCGGAACCTGCATCTGGACATCGCGCAAGGATTCCACCTCGGGCAAGTCCGGGGCGAAGACCAGGTAGGCGATGCCTACGGCCGAAATTCCCGCAACCGAAGAAACCAGCGCAAGAATCAGTAGCCAACGAAAGAGTTTCTTCACAAAAAAATCCTGCTATGCTTACTCGGGAAGAGGGAGCTTCCGGTACCGGGCTCTAACGATACCGACTCAATGGCATGCAGGGAAGCAGCCGTCCGATCAAATCGCCCCTCGAGGGCGCATTGAAACTTGGTTTTCCCTGACACGCAGTTAGACTCCAGTAGTGGTTTTTTCGGTGGATTGGTCTCTTGCATGTATGAAAAAGTTTCACTCCGGCATTGAGATGCAGTTCAATATCTGTTAAAAACTAGTTCAGGAAGTGTCAATAAACCATTGTCGAGCAAAGGATTGAGGGCAATTTGAAACTATTCGGCACCAAATCACCACCCGTAATGGGGTTGGATATCGGGTCTTCAAGCATCCGCTTATTACAGCTTTCCCGGCACGGATCCTCGTACCGCATCGACCACTTCGCGATCGAGCCTTTACCTTCGGGCGTGATCGTTGAGAAGTCGGTGCAGGACATCGAGGCCATATCCGATGCGATCCAGTCGGCGGTACGGAATTCGGGTTCGAATTCAAAGTACTGCTCGGTTGCGGTCTCGGGCTCAGCGGTATTCACGAAGACGATCAGCCTGCCTGCCAACCTGGCCGAAGCCGACATTGAAAGCCAGGTGCAGATCGAGGCCAACCAGTACATCCCGTACCCGCTTGACGAGATCAGCCTGGATTTTGAAGTTCTGGGTCCCTCGCCCCGCAATGCCGACATGCTCGACATTCTGCTGGCGGCGAGCAAGAACGAGAACGTCGAAAGTCGCCAGGATGCGCTCGAGTCGCTGGGTCTCAAGGCAAAAGTCGTGGACGTCGAATCGTTCGCGATTGCAAATGCTTTTGAGTTGATCCGCGAGCGCGACGGCATCCGCAGCACCGAGACCGTCGGTATCTTCGATATCGGGTTCGATCTGTCGACCCTGTTGATACTTCGCAACGGGCGGGTCGTTTATACGCGCGACCATCCGTTCGGCGGAAACCAGCTGACCGAGGAAATCATGCGACGATACGACATGACCCCGGAACAGGCGAGTTTCTTCATGCGCGGTGAGCCGGGTCCCGAGAATTTCGAAGACGAAGTGCTCGAGCCGTTCATGCTTAACGTGGTGCACCAGATCAGCCGCGCCCTGCAGTTCTACAGCTCCAGCGCTGAATTCTCCAACATCCGCACGATCTACCTGTCAGGCACGATGGCCTCCATCAAGGGCCTGGCCGATGTGGTCGAGCAGGAGCTTGGAATCAAGACGTCGATCGCCGATCCGCTGCAGGGCCTGGAGATCGCGCCCTCGGTGGCCGTCTCGGCACTCAACCGGAACGCGCCCAACCTGATGGTTGCGACGGGACTCGCTTTAAGGGGGTTTGACTGATGGCCAGAATCAATCTCCTACCGTGGCGTGAGGAAGCGCGCAGGGAACGCCAGCGCCAGTTCCTCTATTCCCTGATCGCGACACTGGTGCTGGGTGCGATCCTGGTGCTCATCGTCGGCATGCTTTATGACCAGCAGATCAGCGACCAGGAAGCGCGAAACCAGAAGATTCAGGTCGAGATCAATCGCCTCGAGCAGCGCATCCAGCGGATTGCGGAGCTCGAAGAGACGCGGACGCGCCTGGTGGCGCGCAAGCAGATCATCGAGTCGCTTCAGGCCAGCCGTTCCCTTACCGTGGAGCTGCTGGACAAATTGGCCAAGACGATACCCGTTGGCGTCACGTTGACCGACGTGCGGCAGCAGGGGCTCATCCTGACCCTCATCGGCACCAGCCAGTCCAATGCCCGAGTTTCCGCGTATCTGCAGAGCCTGGAAGGCATGGATCTCTTCACAAACCCCGAACTGCAATACGTTCGGGCCGCCCAGAACCCGCCAAATCGCTACGAAACGTACGAGTTTGCGATTCGGGTGAAACTGGACAATGCCCGGGGCGCGGATGACGAAGATGAATTTGGGGACGACATGGGGGGTGCAGGCTGATGCTAAACGAACTCAGAGATCTCGATTTCAACGATATCGGCAGTGCCCCGACTTCGGTCCGCTACGTCATCCTGGGCTTTTTGCTGGTGATTATCCTGGCGATCGGTTATTTCCTGCTGGTCAAGGACAAGACCGAGCAGCTCAAAATGGTGCAGGGATTGGAAAACAACCTGCGGGCCGAATTCGAGCAGAAACAGTCGAAGGCCGCCAACCTCGAAGCGTACGAGGCCCAGCTGGCCGAAATGCAGGAATTGCTCGAAACGATGTTCCGCCAGCTGCCCAGCCGTACGGAAATGGACAAGTTGCTGGTCGACGTGTCCCAGACCGCGTTGGGCTCCGGTATCGACGTGCAGCTGTTCCAGCCCAACGCCGAGGCATACCATGACTTTTACGCCGAGCGGCCGATTTCGGTGCGCATGTTGGGGGATTATCACCAGTTCGGCGAGTTTGTCAGTGGCGTGGCTTCCCTGCCGCGCGTGGTGATCCTGACGATGCACGATATTGCCTTGCGCCGCGCGAACGAGCGCGACATCGGCGCCAACGCCGGCGACGGCCGACTGGTCCTGGAAGGCACCGTCAAGACCTATCGCTACATCGACGAAGACGAGGCTGCAGAACGTGCGGCCGAGGCAGGTGCGCCATGAGAAACAGTAGGCATCTGAAACTGATCGGCCTGGTTTTGTTGATCGCCTTCACCGCGATGCTGACGGCTTGCGGGAGCAGGCAGGACGATCTGAACCGCTACATAGCGGAAGTGAAGGAGCGGCCGGCCACACCGATTCCGCCGATTCCGCCGGTGCGGACGTACACGCCCTACAAGTACGAGGGCCTCACCGGTCGCGACCCGTTCCGCCAGTCCACGACGGACGGTGCCGAGCAGGTCGCCCAGTCGAACAGCGGCTCGGGGCCACGCCCCGACCTGCAGCGGCCGCGCGAGTACCTCGAGCGGTTCGATCTCGACACGCTGGTCATGGTGGGTACGTTCAACAAGGACAGCAACGAGTGGGCGCTGATCCAGGACCCCGATGGCACCGTTCATCGAGTCTCGGTCAGTAACTACATGGGTCAGAACCACGGCAAGGTCAGCGCGATCACTAACGACGAAGTGCTGTTGAGCGAGTTTATCGCCGACGGCGCCGGTGGCTGGCTGGTCAGGGACGCTTCGATCGCCCTGGGCGGCAGTTAAGACCGGCGTTATCGCGCGGTCATTCTTGAGAGGCAAGTGCTATGAATAGCGACATGGAACGCTCTACGACTCAAACGCAACCCCGTGGGAGAGGGCGCAGTATGCGAAATTTAGGAAATGGAATTCTGAGGCTGGTTGGACTGGCCTTGATCGTGATGCCGCTGGCGGCACTCGCCAATACCAGCCTGACAGGCGTGGAATACGTGCGGACGGCCAACGGCGACGTCAAGCTCTATCTTAAGACGAGCGGCGACGCACCTGATGTCACCGTGTTCGCGACCGAGAGCCCGGCGCGGATCGTCCTCGACATGGCCGATACGGAGAGTTCCGTCGGCGCGGACAAGGTCCATGTGGGCCAGGGTGTCGTGCAGCAGTACTCGGCTGTCACCGCGGGTGGACGCACGCGGCTCGTGGTCGATCTGTCCAGCCCGGCAGCCTACGATTACAGCAGCGAGAACAGCCAGGTCGTGCTGACGGTCGCGGCCGGAGCCTCCGGTTCATCCGCAGCCCCGGCCAGCAGCGGTTACGGCCCGGCCGTCACCAATGTCGACTTCCGCTTGGGAGAAGACGGGCAGGCCCGCGTGATCATCAGCACCGACAAACCCGGCGCCAGCCTCTCGGTGCGTGAAAACCCGGGCAGCCTGACGGTCGACCTGTTCGGCGCAACGCTTCCGGAGTCCCTCGACCAACGCCTCGACGTGATGGACTTCGCCACGCCCGTTCAGTTCATCGACAGCTATGGCGTGAATTCCGGTGTGCGGCTCGAATTGACGACCGGTGGACTCTACGAGCACCTGGCCTACGAGTCCGGAAACGATTACATCATCGAAGTCAGCGAGCTTGCCCGAGCTAGCCAGGTGGCCGAAGAAGAGATCGTGGAGTTCTTTGAGGACAAGAGCTACGAGGGTTCACGCGTAACCTTCAACTTCCAGGACATTCCGGTTCGCTCCGTTCTGCAGCTGATTGCCGATGTGTCCGACCTCAACATCGTGGTAGCGGACAGCGTGGGCGGTAACCTGACCCTTCGGCTGACCAACGTTCCCTGGGATCAGGCGCTGGACATCGTTATGGATGCCCGCAACCTGGACATGCGCAAGAACGGCAACGTGCTGTGGATCGCTCCGACGGCTGAAATCGCGGCGCGCGAGCAGCAGCTGCTGCAGGCCCAGATGGACCGCCGCATCCTCGAACCGCTGCAGACCGTGTTGATACCGGTCAGCTACGCCAGCGCCGAGGAACTCAGAAACCTGATCGTGGACTCCACCAGCAATGTCGAAAGCGAGTACGGCCTGCTGTCAGAACGCGGTTCCGTCTCGGTCGACGCGCGCACCAATACCTTGCTGATTACCGATACGGCGGACCGTATACTCGAGGTTCGAGAGTTGGTCACCAAGCTGGATTACGCGGTGCAGCAGGTTCAGATCGAATCCCGGATCGTGATCGCGCAGTCCGATTTTGCTCACGAACTGGGTGTGCGTTTCGGCGTGACCGCGCTGCACCTGGGCAGCAACATCGGTATCCTTGCGGCCGATGGCTTCGCGGCTGACACCGTGAACCCGGCGATCAACCCGCGCGACGACGGCCTGCTCGATATTCCGTCCTATCCTGGCCGGTACCAGGTCAACCTGCCGGCAACCGACCCTGGAGCCTCATCGCTCGGGTTGTCGTTCCTGTCGGGCGACGTCATTTTGGACCTCGAGCTGTCCGCACTGGAATCCGAGGGCGAGGGTGAAGTTATTTCCACCCCGCGCGTGATCACGGCCAACCAGGCCGAGGCGTTTATCCAGCAGGGCGTGGAAATTCCGTATCAGCAGGCTTCCTCCTCGGGCGCGACCAACGTGCAGTTCAAGGAAGCGGTGCTCGAACTGAAGGTCGTTCCGCTAATCACGCCTGACCAGCGCATCCAGATGGATCTCGAAGTCCGCCAGGATACCGTGGGTGAGATTTTCATCGGCGCGCTGGGCGCGGAAATCCCGTCCATCGACACGCGCGAACTTCAGACCACGGTGCTGGTCGGCAACGGCGACACGGTCGTCCTGGGCGGTATTTTCCAGGATGAAACGTCCTCGAACGAGGACAAGGTGCCGTGGCTGGGTGACATCCCCGTGATGGGCGCCCTGTTCCGCCGTCGTTCCAACGAGACCAAGAAGCGCGAGTTGCTGATCTTCGTGACGCCGACGATCATCGAAGACACGACGACAATGTAACGTTCGCACCTATTTATCAACGAAGGCAAACGCCCGGGCATCGCCCGGGCGTTTGTTTTAGTCTAACGCCCCATGTTTGAGCAGATAACAGATACCGATTGGCTTGCAGAGCCCGGCCGGCTGATCCAGCAGGCAGAAGCATTGCTGGCTGGCCAAACGGACAGGGTGGCCAACGCAGCCAACCTGTCAGCGTTGCTGTTTCTTTCCCTGCCGGACGTGAACTGGGCCGGTTTTTATTTCCTCAAGGAGGGGCGTTTATTGGTGGGACCCTTCCAGGGCCAGCCGGCCTGCGTGGAGATTCCCCTGGGCAAGGGCGTGTGCGGCACCGCGGCAGTCACGCGGCGGGTACTGCGGGTGGCTGATGTGGACGCGTTCGAAGGGCATATCGCCTGTGATGCCGCGACCCGTTCGGAGATCGTCATTCCCTTGCTGCGTGGCGATGAATTGCTGGGGGTGCTCGATATCGACAGTCCGGTACCGGGCCGGTTCGGGAAAGGAGACGAACGGATGCTTCGACAGATAGCGGAGATTTACGTCCGGTCACTGGGCACCCCCCGGAAACCCGCGGATCGCGGTTGAGTAAGCCCTGAGATAAAGGACCCCTCTAACGGGTCAGCCCGTCGATGCGTCCGCCGTCAGCTCGTTCCAGCCCGACGGGTGGATGTTGCCGCCGCTGAGAATCGCTCCGACCCTTTTACCGGCAAACAGCTCCGGGTGATTGCGAACGGCTGCGATGACGGTGGCGGACGACGGTTCGATCAGCATTTTCAATTTGCGCCAGAACAGGGCCATGGCGCGACGGATATCGTCGTCGCTGACGGTCAATACCTGCTTCACGTGCTTTTGAACGAGATAGAAGTTGCGCTGGCCAACGATGGCTCGCAAACCGTCGGCGATGGTGTCGGGCCGATAATCATCCACGATCCGTCCCCTCTCGAGGCTCAGAACCGTATCGGCCGCGCCGGCGGGCTCGACGCCGAACACCTCGACACCCCACGCCCGGGTCGCGATTACCGTGCCGCCGATCAGCCCGCCTCCGCCGAGCGGTGTGATGACCTGTTCCAATTGGGGCACGCTTTGCTCCAGCTCAAGCGCGGCCGTGCCCTGACCGGCGATGATGGATGATTCATCGTAGGGATGGACGGCAATCATGCCCTCCCGGGCCAACGCGTCGAGGCCCGCTTTGCGCGATTCGTGGGTCGGTTCGCAAAAATGGACCACGCCGCCAAAGCTCCGCACGGCGTCGATTTTCATCTTCGAAGAATTGTCGGGCATCACCACGTGCGCGGTGCGCCCGGCGAGATTAGCGGCTAGGGCCAGCGCGGCGCCGTGATTTCCCGAGGAGTGGGTGGCCAGGTTGCCGTCGATGCCTTCCTCCTCCAGGCGCAAGACCGCGTTACTGGCTCCGCGAAACTTGAACGCACCGGTGCGCTGCAGGTTCTCGCATTTGCAATACAGGCGACATCCCAGTTCCTCGTCCAGTCCCGGGTCATTGAGGACCGGCGTCTGCCGAATCTGGAGGCGTATTCGGGCATGCGCCAGGTGGATATCGGCGATGTCGGGTATGTCCTGCAGAGGGTCAACGGTCATGCTGGGCGACTCGATGGGATTCCAGGCCCTATAATACGGGCCGTTCCATCAATGACACCAGCCCCCAAAACGGCGGGCTGCCTGAAACAGCCGGGATAATCCATGAGCAAAGAACTGTCTGACACGGCGGTCTTCCGCAAGGACTACCAGCCCTATCCATGGGCGCTGGAAGAAGCAACGTTCAAGTTTTTCATCGACGACGAGTGCACGCGGGTGCAATCCACACTGAACCTCGTACCCCGCGGGGGTCAGGGTGAAGACCAGAAGATCTCGCTGGACGGCCGCGATCTCGAATTGGTATCCGTGGCCATCGACGGTCAGAGGCTCGATGATGGGGCGTACGATCTTCGTCCCGACGGGCTCGACTTGCCATACCCGGGCGGCCCCTGCCGGGTCGACATCGAGGTTCGCATCCGTCCGGATGAGAATACCGCCTTGCAGGGCCTGTACCGTTCGGGAGATTTTCTACTGACCCAGTGCGAGGCGGAGGGCTTTCGCCAGATCACGTATTTTCCCGACCGTCCCGATGTCATGACGCGTTTCGACGTGACCGTGGAAGCCGATCGCCATCGCTACCCGGTGTTGCTGTCCAACGGCAACGCGGTGGAATCCGGCGAGGGCGATGACGGGCGGCACTGGGTACGCTGGGTCGATCCGTTCGCGAAACCCAGTTATCTGTTCGCACTGGTGGCGGGCGATCTCGCCTGTATCGAGGATCGTTTCGAAACTCGGAATGGTCGCGACGTGGCGATTCGTTTCTACGTGGAACCGGACAACGCCGGGAAGTGTGCGCATGCCGTTCAGTCGCTGATAAAAGCGATGAAGTGGGACGAGGATCGGTTCGGGCTGGAGTACGACCTGGACGTGTACCACGTCGTCGCTACCAACGACTTCAACATGGGCGCAATGGAGAACAAGTCGCTCAATATTTTCAACTCGATTTACGTCTTGGCGAGTCCCGAAACGGCCACCGATGCCAATTACCAGGGCATCGAGAGCGTGATTGGTCACGAGTATTTTCATAACTGGACCGGCAATCGCGTCACCTGCCGCGACTGGTTCCAATTGACCCTCAAGGAGGGTCTGACGGTTTTTCGTGACCAGGAATTTACTTCCGACATGCAGTCGCGGGCAGTCAAGCGCATTCAGGATGTCCGCTTCCTGCGAAGCCAGCAGTTTCCGGAAGACGCCGGTCCCATGGCACACCCGATTCGGCCAGATAAATACAAGGAAATCAATAACTTTTACACGATGACGGTTTATCAGAAGGGCGCGGAGATCATCCGGATGTACCACGCCTTGCTCGGAGAGGAGGGTTTTCAGCGAGGCATGCGGCTGTATTTCGAGCGCCACGACGGCCAGGCCGTCACCTGCGATGATTTTCTCGCGGCCATGGCCGACGCAAACGGTTGCGATCTGTCCGGACTGGGGCACTGGTACGGGCAGTCGGGCACCCCGGTAGTGACGGCTCGCGGAGAGTACGACGAGGCCTCGCGGTGTTACACCCTCAGCCTGTCGCAGCACGTGCCGCCCACGCCGGACCAGTCGGACAAAACCGCGGTCATGATTCCGTTCAAGATGGGTCTTTTGGGGCAGGATGGACGCGCATTGACGCTTGACCTTGAGCGAGGTGGGCAGATCGTGGACGATTCCGCGCTGTTACTGTTGGAGTCCGTGAGCGAGATTTATGTCTTTCGAAACATCGACGAGGCGCCCGTTCCGTCTTTGCTGAGGGATTTCTCCGCACCGATCGAACTCGACTATCCCTACCGGGACGAAGAGCTTGCCGTCTTGATGGGCCACGACAGCAACGATTTCGTTCGCTGGGAGGCAGCCCAGCGACTCGCCCAGCGAACCATCCTGGATAACGTGGCACGGCGGGCGAAAGGTGTCGAAATGCGCGCGAACGAAGTGCTTGAAACGGCTTTCCTGGCGCTGCTGCGGGATGATTCCGCCGATCCCGCCCTGCTTGCCCAGGCCATGATGCTGCCCGATGAGGCCTACCTTGCCGAAGCCATGCGGGAAGTCGATGTCGAGGGCATCCACGAGGCGAGAAACTTTCTTCGCTCGGGTCTTGCGAATCGTTTCAAGGCGCTGTTGCTGGAACGCTACGAGTCGTTGACGCCGACCGGGCCCTATGACAACGCGTCTTCGGAAATCGCCAGGCGCAGCCTTCGTAACGTGGTTCTCGCGTACCTGATGGAGACACCCGCGGGCATGGCGCTCGCGGATGCCCAACTGGCTGCAAGCGATAACATGACGGATACGCTGGCCGCCCTGCAGGGGCTCGTGTGGAAAGGGACGCCTTCGGCCGAGGCATCGCTGGCCGCGTTCGAACAACGCTGGATCAACGATCCCCTGGTGCTGGACAAGTGGTACTCGATACAGGCTGCCACGCCCGGCCGGGAAACCGTAAACCGGGTTGCCGGCCTGATGGGCCACCCGACCTTTAACCTGCGTAATCCAAACCGGGTACGCGCCGTGCTGGGCGTGCTGAGCCACAGCAACCCCACCGCCTTTCACGCCGGCAATGGAGCAGGCTATCGACTGCTGGCGGACCAGATCCTCGCGCTCGACGAACTCAACCCCCAGGTTGCGGCCCGCTTGGCCGGTGCATTCAATCGATGGACTCGTTACGACGCCGATCGAAGACGCCGTATGCGGGCCCAACTGGAGCGGCTCGCGGGTTCTGGCCGGCTCTCGCCCAACACCGCTGAGATCGTCGGCAACGCGCTGAGCCTCTCCAATCCGGACGAGGCGTGATGATTGTCGGCGACAACGTCCTTTCTCCGGACGCCTTCGCACGGTCTTGCGCCAAAGGCGGGAGCAGGGAAGCGAGACTCATTCCATGCTGTCGCTGGGAAAGTCCCGGGTGCCGTGCGCCCATAACTCATCGATCAGGGTGAAACAGGTTCTCGCCCTGGCACTGCTTGCCGTTCTGCTGCTAACCGCCTGTTCGAGCAAGCCGAGGGTAACGGAATCACCTTCCGTTGAATTCAATATCGAGGGTATCGTGATCTGGAATCGCCTCAATTACGCGGTCAGGGACGTGATGATCGAAGTGCCGGCAAGCGGCCGCTTTGCGGGTTGCGGCAACATCCTGCCACGCAGCAAGTGCCAAACGTCGTTTCCGGTGCAGCGGTATACGGGAAACGCGATTCAGGTCCGCTGGTCGGAACACGCTGCGCCACACAGCACCGAGCCCTTTACGGTCGAGCCGCCCGAAGCGGCTGCTCAAGGCTCCGTGTTCTGGCTGCAGATCGAGGTGTTTGCACCCGGGCAGGCCGGTGCGACCCTGGTTCAGCCCTGAAGCGCCTGGTCCAGCGCCTGTAGCAACAGGCTGCGTTGCAGGTCGGCTTCGTGGCGGGTTGGGAACCGGGGGGACAGTCGCAGGTCACCTGAAAACCGGACGTTGAACTGGAAGCCCTCTCCCTCGTCGGCCTCGAACACCCGGGTGATGAATGCGATCCGGTGCAACACGACGGAGTAGCCCTGAAGTTCGTAAATGCATGATGCCATGTGCTTGCGACTCCCATCGAGATGAAGGTTGGCGGCTGTGATCCTGTCGCACCGGGAGATCGACGCCGTAACGATATGCTATCCTAACTGATGTGACGAAGCGGTTTTACAGCCTGATGCTGGCGGTTTTTCTTGCCGGCTGCACGACCTACCCCTACGAGGTGAAAGACGGCGGGGACGGTGTTTATTATGCGGCCTCACCGCCCGTCTACCGTTATGTCGACACGTATTTCGGTTTCCCGTATTACGGGCCGTACTCCTGGTCGTGGTATTACCCCATCTGGCACGCGCCGATCGCGGGACCTCATTACAGCTGGTACCGGCCGCACTGCTATTGGTGCCATCCCTTCACTGGCCCGAACGCTCGCGTCGCGCAGTCGTATGTACCTCGCGGTGATTGGCTGTACGAGAGACGCGCAAGCAGAACCCCATCCGACCTGACACCTTCCTTGACGCCGATGGATTTTCGTGCGGCGACCATCGAGCCGCTGCGCTACAACAAGAGCCGATATCCCTACCGGTATTCCACCCCGGCAATGAAACAGCGCATGGCGGCAAAGGGCTACGGGTCAAACAAACCGTCAAGCCGTTCCACGAGCCCGGCCCCGCGTTCCCACAGCAGCGCCCCGAGACAATCGTCGTCATCGGCGCGGGCCGCACCGCGGAGTGCGCCAGCGCCCCGGGCACGGTCGTCCGCCAGCAGCAGCGTAAAAATCCACAAGCAGTAACAGCGAATCATCGTCAAATAAGACGTCTGCCTGGCCGCTTTGGTGTGCCCGACTAGCTGCTGGGGACATTTCCTCAAGTTTTCAGTAAAATACGCGGTCCCCTGCAACACGGTTTCTGTAATTGATGCGTTATCCCCACAACTATGACGTGATCGTGATCGGTGGTGGCCACGCCGGAACCGAGGCCTCGCTGGCCGCGGCTCGCAGCGGCGCGCGTGTTCTGCTGGTGACGCACAACATCGAGACCGTGGGCCAAATGAGCTGCAACCCCGCCATTGGCGGCATTGGCAAAGGACACCTGGTCAAGGAAATCGACGCAATGGGTGGCTTGATGGCGCAAGCCGCCGATGCGGCAGGAATCCAGATGCGCACACTCAATTTGCGCAAGGGTCCCGCGGTGCGCGCCACGCGCGCTCAGTGTGACCGAAGCCTTTACCGGGGACACGTCCGCGCCATCGTTGAAAATCAGGATAAGCTGACGCTGTTCCAGTCGGCGGTCGACGATCTGCTGCTAGAGGGCGATCGCGTCATCGGCTGCCGCACGGCGGGGGGCGTGGAATTCCATGCACCCGCGGTGGTGCTGACGACCGGTACCTTCCTGGGTGGAAAAATACACGTGGGAGAGGAACAGACCTCGGGAGGTCGCGCTGGCGACCCGCCCGCGATCGCACTGGCGGAGCGCTTGCGCGAGATGCCTTTCACGGTGGCGCGTCTGAAAACTGGCACGCCACCGAGAATCGATGGAAAAACCGTCGATTTCAGCGTTATGAAGGAACAGCCAGGCGATCGGCCTCGCCCGGTTTTCTCCTACCTGGGCAACCCCGAGCATCATCCCTCGCAGGTATGCTGCTGGATCACTCACACCTCGGAAAAAACCCACGACATCATTCGCCGTGCGCTGCATCGGTCACCGTTGTTCGCGGGGACCATCGAAGGAGTCGGTCCACGCTATTGCCCGTCGATCGAAGACAAAGTCGTTCGATTTGCCGATCGTGACAGTCACCAGATTTTCGTGGAGCCGGAGGGCCTCGAGACCCGGGAACTCTATCCCAACGGTATTTCGACCAGCCTGCCGTTCGATGTTCAGCTGGACGTCGTGCATTCGATCCGCGGATTCGAGAGCGCGCACGTGACCCGGCCCGGTTACGCCATCGAGTACGATTTCTTCGATCCCCGCGAATTGCACACCTGGCTCGAAACCAAGCACGTATCGGGGCTGTTTTTCGCCGGGCAGATCAACGGCACGACCGGGTACGAAGAGGCTGCTGCCCAGGGCCTGGTGGCAGGTATCAACGCCGCGCGCAGGGTGCGGGGCGAGTCACCGTGGACGCCGCGAAGGGAAGAAGCGTACATGGGCGTCATGATCGACGACCTCGTAACACAGGGAACCCGGGAGCCTTACCGGATGTTCACGAGTCGCGCCGAATACCGGTTGCAGCTGCGCGAGGACAACGCGGACCTGCGGCTGACGGAAACCGGGCGCGAAATGGGCCTGGTCGACGACACACGCTGGCAGGCGTTTTGCAAAAAGCGCGACGCGATCGAAGCGGAACGCGCCCGGCTCGAGGCGATCTGGGTAGCGCCCGGGGGTCTTTATGCGAAAGCGCTTGAAGCGGCCCACGGCCTGGTCGTCAGCCGCGAGGCGCGCGCCCTGGACCTGTTGCGCCGCCCCGAGATGAGCTACGGGAAACTGGTGTCCGCCGACGGTTTCGGCCCGGGCGTCCCCGACCCACGCGTGGCCGAGCAAATTGAGATCCAGGTGCGCTACGCAGGATACCTCGGGCGCCAGCGCGATGACATCGAGCGCCGTCGTCGGCACGAGGACATGGCCATCCCAGATGGTTTCGAATATGGTCATGTACGGGGTTTGTCCTCCGAGGTACGCGAAAAGCTCGAGCAAGTGCGGCCTTTCACCATCGGGCAGGCATCCCGGATTCCGGGGATGACCCCTGCAGCGGTCTCCCTTGTGTTGATTCATCTCAAAAAAACACGGCCACGCGTGGCCTGAATCAATACCCGTTCTGTTGCGATCGCAAATCACGAATTCAAAACGATCGATTTACTTTTTTTTAACGCCGGGTGGTTATGCTGGATGTGTAAGTTGACTGTGCCTAGCGTATCGCCCCTCTAGACAGGCAGTCCCCACACTTCTATGCCTTATGCGATACGCCTTTAAAGCCCCGGAGTTTCCGGGGCTTTTTTTATCGAAACCCCGGTTGGCGTGTTTTTGAGGGTATTGGCTAGTTTGCAAGAAATTGCGGTAAAATCCGACGCTTGTCTATCGCACCACGTAACCGAACAGGAACCGAGCCATGAGCAGCGACGCCCCCGCCGTGCCCACAAATTTTATTCGGAACATCGTCATCGAGGACCTGGAATCGGGCAAGCACCAGGAGATCGTCACGCGTTTCCCGCCGGAACCGAACGGGCACCTGCACATCGGGCACGCAAAGTCGATTTGCCTCAACTTCGGAATCGCGGACGAGTTCGGCGGCCGGACCAACCTGCGGTTCGACGACACGAATCCCCTCAAAGAGAACGAGGACTTCATGAACGCGATCATGGACGACGTGCGCTGGCTCGGATTCGAGTGGGACAACCTGTTCCATGCCTCAGACTATTTCGGCCAGCTTTACGACTTTGCGGTGCATTTGATCCGCACCGAAAAAGCGTATGTGGAAGAACTCAGCGCGGATGAAATGCTCGATTATCGGGGTGACTGGATGAACAACGAGCCAGGTCGCGAAAGTCCTTGGCGCAATCGCCCGGTCGAGGAAAGCCTGGACCTGTTCGAGCGGATGAAAAACGGTGAATTCGAGGACGGCAAGTACGTGCTGCGGGCCAAGATCGACATGAATTCGCCCGACCGCTTCATGCGCGACCCGGTCATGTACCGCATTCGGAACGCCCGTCATCATCGAACCGGGGACGAGTGGCACATTTACCCGATGTACGACTGGGCGCACGGTATCTCGGACGCCATCGAGGGCATCACGCATTCCCTGTGCACGCTGGAATTCGAAGAGCATCGGCCCCTGTACGAATGGTTCCTGGAAAATATCCCCACGCCCAGTATGCCAAGGCAGATCGAATTCTCGCGTGGCAACCTGGATTACACCGTGATGAGCAAGCGGCGTCTGCGAGAGTTGGTCGAAGAGGGGCACGTCAAGGGTTGGGACGATCCGCGGTTGCCGACGCTGGCCGGCTTGCGTCGCCGCGGTTTCACACCGGAGGCCATCCGGGCCTTCTGGTCAGACCTCGGCGTGTCGAAATCGAACAGCATCATATCCATGGGTGTACTGGAAAACTACGTACGCAACGATCTCAACGTCCGTGCGCCGCGCACGATGGCCGTGATGGACCCGCTCAAGGTCGTGTTGACCAACTTGCCGGAAGGGGAAACCGAGTGGCTCGAAGCGCCACTTCATCCACAGAATGAGGAAATGGGCACGCGCCGGGTAGCCCTGACGCGGGAAATCTGGATTGAGCGCAGCGATTTCATGGAGGATCCGCCGCGCAAGTTCTTCCGCCTCAAGCCGGGCGGCGAAGTTCGTTTGCGCAATGCGTTCATCGTGCAATGCACCAACGTGATCAAGGACGGATCCGGCAACGTCGCCGAGTTGCACTGCGAATTCGACCCGGACACCCGCAGCGGAATGCCGGGCGCCAGTCGCAAGGTCAAGGGAACGATCCACTGGGTTTCCGCTGAGCACGGGGTGCCGGTAGAGGTGCGCCTGTGCGACCGCCTGTTCACCGTGCCCAACCCGTTGGGGGAGAAGGACCATGACTTCCGTGAGTTCCTGAACCCGCATTCGATGGACGTTATGGAACATGTCATCGTCGAACCGGAGGTGGCGGAAGGCGGGCCTGGTGACTTCTACCAGTTCGAACGAACCGGATATTTCTGCCACGACCTTGTCGATTCGAAGTCCGGCCGCCCGGTACTGAACCGCATCGTCACGCTGCGCGATTCCTGGGCCCGAATCGAGAAAGAAATGGCGCAGCGCCGAAAATAGTCGCTTCAAACGGGTTTGGCAGCGCGTGACTACTTGCACCCCCGGTGAGTGGCGATAGTCTGCTAAACTTTTCCTCGGATTCCACGAGGAGAACAAACATGGGTGGTTGGATTATCCTGGCAATTCTTGCCGCGATCGTTGTTTTTGCGATCGCGATCTACAATCGTCTGGTCACTGCGCGCAACCGGTACAAGAACGCGTTTGCACAAATCGACGTGCAGCTGACCCGGCGTCACGACCTGATCCCCAACCTGGTCGAGACCGCCAAGGGCTACATGAAGCATGAGCGAGAGACGTTGGAGGCGGTGATCAATGCCCGCAACATGGCCGTTGCGGGTTTGAAAGCAGCCAACCAGGACCCCACCAACCCCGAGGCGATGAAGCAATTGGCGGCCGCGGAGCAGGGGCTTTCCGGCGCGCTTGGACGGCTCTTTGCCCTTTCCGAGGCTTATCCCGACCTCAAGGCAAACGAGAACATGATGCAGTTGTCGGAGGAATTGACGACCACCGAGAACAAGGTCGCGTTTGCGCGCCAGGCCTACAATGACTCCGTGATGGACTACAACAACACCTGCGAGCAGTTTCCGAACAACCTGTTCGCCGAGCGCTTCAACTTCCAGCAGGCGGAACTGCTCGAAATTGAGGACGAGGCCAAGCGAGAAACCCCCAAGGTCAGTTTCTGAAGCGTTTGGCACGCCTGAAACGGGGACCCGGTTTTGAACTTCTTTGAGCAGCAAGCCGTTGCGCGGCGACAGTCACGCTGGCTATTACTACTGTTCACGTTGGCGGTGGCGGCGATCGTCGTCGCGGTCAACGGCGTGGTGTTGCTGGCCCTGGGCTTCCTGTCTTTCGATGCCGGCACGGCCAGCGTTCCCTTCGCAGAACTCGTCAGGCAGAAGTGGCCGACGTTCCTGACCATCGCGGTCATCAGCGTGTTGTTTATCCTCCTCGCCAGCCTGTTCAAGATGGCCAGCCTGCGCGCGGGTGGTGGCCAGGTGGCCCGGCAGTTGGGCGGTACCATGGTGGACAGCAGTACGCAGGATCGGCTCAAGCGGCGCCTCTACAACGTGGTGGAGGAAATTTCGCTGGCCTCCGGCGTGCCGGTACCGGAAGTCTACGTCCTGGACCAGGAATCCGGCATCAATGCCTTTGCCGCGGGTTTCACACCTTCCGATGCCGCGGTCGCGGTGACGCGGGGAGCCCTCGAAAAGCTCGACCGCAACGAATTGCAGGGCGTGATCGCACACGAGTTCAGCCACATCCTCAACGGTGACATGCGAATCAACATCCGGCTCATGGGGACCCTCTTCGGCATCCTGTTGCTGGCACTGATCGGCCGCCGAATCCTGATGCACTCCCATTTTGTAGGACGCTCCCGCGACAAGGGCGGTGCCGTCGTGATTCTCCTGGCTGTCGGCATCATGCTCGTCGGGTATATCGGGCTGTTTTTCGGCCGTTGGATCAAGGCTGCGGTATCTCGCCAGCGCGAGTACCTGGCCGACGCCGCGTCCGTGCAGTTCACCCGGGATCCGGACGGCATCAGCGGCGCGTTGAAGAAAATCGCTGTGTACGGCAACTCGTCTTACCTGGACGCGGATACCGAGGAAGTAAGTCACATGCTGTTCGGTGACGGTCGCAGGATGCGGTTCTTCTCGACACATCCCCCGCTGGAGCAGCGCATCTCGCGCGTCGATCCCGGTTTTCGACCCGAGGACCTGACCCGCCTGGCCGTGGAGCTGAACCGGGAACGCGAACGGGCCGAAAAACGGGCCGAAAAACGTCGCAGGGCGACTGAAAAGCAGGACGGCGCCGATGGCGGCATGTTCACGGCGGAGTCCATCCTCGAGGACATAGGATCCCCAACATGGGAGCGCATGATCACCGCAGCAGCGTTTGCGGCCGCTATTCCAGAGGTCATGGCGCGGGCCGTCCGCTCCAACGAATGGGCACCCGAAGCGCTTTTCTATACCTTGCTGGATTCCGATGAAACGGTACGTCAGCGTCAGATGATGATCATCGCAGAAGGAATGGGCGCCGAGAGCGAGGGCCGGGTGAGGAAACTGCTGGATTCCGCCGGGCCGGCTACGGCCGAGCAGCGCCTGCCGCTGGTCGAGTTGGCGTTCCCTACACTCAAACAGAGACCGCCGGAATTTATCCGGAAAGTACTGGAAACCGTGGATCAACTAATCGAAGCTGATGGGCGCACCGAGGTGTTCGAGTACCTGCTGGCCCGATCGTTGACCACGCACCTGTGGTCTTCGCAGAACCCCGGGCGCGTGCGGATCGCGGGCAATGCAACGCTGGAGTCGTCGGCCAGCGAAGCGGCAACCCTGCTGGCGATCCTGGCGCAGCACGGCAACCAGGACGATGCGACCGCCCACGCCGCCTACGCCGCCGGTGCGGACGTCTTGGAATCCAGCGGGCAAGCGGAAATGCCCCGGCGCTCGGATTGGGTAAGTGAACTCGATCGTGCGCTGCCCGTACTGGATGCTTTGAAACCGAGTGAAAAAGAACGGCTCGTCCGCGCGATGGCGGCCGTCGTGATGCACGACGGCAACATGGCGCCCGCGGAGCTGGAATTACTGCGCGTGGTCTGTGACCTGATCCACGTGCCTTTGCCCCTGCTTACTGAGTCGCGGCGAATTTCTCCGCGATCATGATGGTCGGTGCGTTGGTGTTGCCCGACACCAGCGTGGGCATCACCGAGGCGTCGACCACAAAGAGCCCCTCGAGGCCCCGCTCGTCGAGCTCCGGGTTCACGACCGCCATTTCATCGCTGCCCATCTTGCAGGTGCCCACGGGGTGGTACACCGTCTCTGCCTTTCGCCGGATGAATTCGAGCAGGTCCTCGTCTGTCTTGCATTCTGCGCCGGGGTAGACCTCTGCGCCGACATACGGCTCAAACGCTTTCTGGGCAAAAATCTGGCGTGACAGGCGGGCGCATTCGATCATGATCCGCCGGTCGTATTCCCGGCTGAGGTAGTCGGGCTGGATGGCCGGCGCCGTCAGCGGGTCGGCTGATTTCAGTCGAATGGTGCCACGGGCCTCGGGACGCAAGGTGCAGGCGTGGATGGTCATGCCGTTGCCCGGCAGCGTGTTGCGCCCGTGATCGTCCAGGAAGGCCGGAATGAAGTGCAACTGGATGTCCGGACGGTCGTCGATGGCCACGCGGCTCGCAATAAAGGCACCTGCCTCGGCGATATTCGAGGCCGCCGGGCCCTTGCGGGTAAACAGGTAGCGCACGCCGGCCATCACCTCGTTCAGTCCGTCGTAGGTGATGTCGTCGTTGCAATGCACCAGGGTGCACACGTCCAGGTGGTCCTGCAGGTTTTCTCCAACACCCGGGAGATCGTGAACTACGTCGCATCCGGCTTCCGCCAGTAACGGTGCGGGCCCGATGCCCGACAGCATCAGCAGTTGGGGCGAGTTGATGGCTCCGCTCGACAGGATGACCCGGCCGCCGTGAGCCTCGCTTCTCTTGCCGGAGTGCTGGTACTCGACCCCCACCGCGCGCAGGCCGTCCATCAGCACGCGGGTGGTCTGGGCCCTGGTCAGCACTTTCAGGTTGGGGCGCTGCATCGCCGGTCGAAGGTAGCCGACCGCGGCGCTGCAGCGGCGACCGTTACGCTGCGTGACTTCGTAATAGTCGACACCGCGCTGATGGGGCCCGTTGAAATCACGGGTTCGCGGATGGCCGGCTTCGACGGCCGCCTCGATGAAAACGCCGGACAGCGGATTGGTGTGGCGCAGTCGGCTCACGCTCAGCGGGCCACCCGAGCCGTGGTACTCCGAGGCGCCGTCCTCGTGGTCCTCCGAGGACAGGAAATAAGGCAGTACGTCATCGTAAGCCCAACCGGATGCGCCGTTCTCCGCCCAGCTGTCATAGTCCTTGCGATGGCCGCGGCAGTAGCACATGGCGTTGATCGAGCTGGAGCCGCCCAACACCTTGCCGCGCGGCCAGAACATGCGCCGGCCGTTCATTTGCGGCACAGGCTCGGTCTCGTAGCACCAGTTGACGCTGTCAGAGGTGGCGAGTTTGGCGAAACCGGCGGGCATGTGGATAAAAGGATGTCGGTCCGGCCCGCCTGCTTCCAACAGCAGGACGCGATTATTGGGGTCTTCGGACAGCCGGTTGGCCAGCACGCAGCCCGCGGAGCCAGCGCCGACGATGATGTAATCGAACGACACCTGGCGTTGAGATCCTCGTGATGTTTTCATGACTCCAACGATACCCCGGTTGGTCGCTCGCGGAAAGACGAAACGTCAGGTCTTTGACGCTCGCGTGGCCCAGGTCAATACACGGTATAATTGCCGGCCCGGTAGCTTGTAGGAACTCAGCGGTGCCACTGACGCGCATATCACTGTCAAACCCGGTTGCGGTTGTCGTGGCCTGCATCCTGGTCGCGATTTTCGGCATGATCAGCCTCGATCGCCTGCCGATCCAGATGACGCCTGATATCTCGCGACCGCAGATTTCAATTGAGACGGCCTGGCGGGCGGCTGCGCCCAACGAAATCGAATCGGAAATCATCGAGCAGCAGGAGGACGTGCTCCGCAGCACGCCGGGCCTGCTGCGCATGCAGTCCTCGGCCAATTTCGGCCGCGGTTCGATCAACCTGGAGTTCGTCATCGGTACCGACATGAACCGGGCCCTGATCGAGGTCATGAACCGTCTCAACCAGGTTCCACGTTATCCGGTCGATGCTTTTGAGCCCGTGATCAGCGTGGGCGGCAGCGACTTCGACCGGGTCATCGCGTGGTTCACGCTCGCGACCAAGCCCGGTAACAGCCGGGATATCTCCAGTTACCAGGATTTCGTGGACGACAGCGTCATTACCCGGATAGAGCGGGTGCCGGGGGTGTCGAGCGCCGGATCCTTCGGTGGCCGTCCGCACGAGGTGCGCATCACCTTCGATCCGTTCAAGGCAGCCAACATAGGCGTCGACCTCACCGAGGTTCAATCCCAACTGGGCGCTAATGCAGACGTGTCGGCGGGGCTCAACGAGGTGGGCCGCCGGGATTACACGGTCCGTTTCAGCGGCAAGTACGACGTGGAGGAATTGGGCGGCCTGGTGCTCGAGTGGCGCGACGGTAAGCCGGTGTTCTTGCGCGACGTGGCCGAGGTCGGCATGGAAATGGTGGACGTCAGCAACATGCTGACGCGCAATGGCAACCCATCAATCGCGTTTTACGTGATCCCGGAGACCGGCGTCAACGTTTATGACGTGATGGACGGAGTCAAGGCGGTGGTCGCCGACCTGAAGGCAAACGAACTTGAGCGGGCCGGCCTCGACGTATACCAGAGCTCCGATAATACCGTTTACATCACGGCCTCCGTCGGAATGGTCCGCAACAACCTGTTGCTGGGCGTCTCGCTGGCGATCGGTGTGCTCTGGTGGTTCCTGCGCAAGTTCCGCGCCACCCTGATCGTGGCCCTGGCGATTCCCTTTTGCGGCCTGATCGCCTTCATGGTGCTCGATTTTGCCGGACGGTCACTGAACATCATTTCACTGGCGGGATTGGCTTTTGCAACCGGCATGGTGTTGGATGCCGCCATCGTTGTGCTGGAAAATATTTTCCGTCAGCGCGAGGCAGGCCTGACTGGTGACGAGGCCTCGATGCGTGGTGTCAGCCAGGTCTGGGGCGCCCTGCTGGCGTCGACCGCCACCACGGTGGCAATTTTCATGCCCGTGATATTCCTCGAAAACGAAGCTGGCCAATTGTTCAGTGATCTCGCGGTCACAATCTCCGCCGCGGTCGTGGCGTCACTGCTGGTGGCCATCACCGTATTGCCCACGGCGGCGTCCAACTGGATCAAGGGCGAGGCGATCGACGATCACCACAAGCACTGGTGGCGCTGGGTCACCAACCACATCATGACCTGGACCGACACGCAGCGCCGCCGCTGGATTTGGGTAACGGCATTGACGTTGATCCCGGTGGCTTTGGCCGTCACGCTTATTCCCCCGGCGGACTACCTGCCAGAAGGCAAACGCAACTTTTTCTTCGGCGTCATGATCACCGCGCCAGGCATGGGCATGGAAACGGCACGGGAAGAATTGGTGGGTGTGGTCGCGGAGCGTCTGGAGCCCTATCTCGCAGGCGAAAAAGAGCCTCAGCTTGGCCAGTATTTCATGGGTTCGGCGCGGGGCTGGGGTACGTTCATGGGTGGCGAGGCCACCGATCCGGACGATATGGGCGCGCTGCTGGGCGTGTTCAACAGCGAGATCATGCGCGGCTTTCCCGATACTTTCGGCTTTGTCAGCCGGGCGTCTGTGTTCGGCGGTTCACGCGGCGGACGCAAAATCGACATCGACCTGTCGGCCGAGTCGTTCGAATCCCTGCTGGCAGCCGGGCGCACCGGGTTCTACGTGCTGATGCAGGAGATGCCGGAGGCGCAGATCCAACCGTTGCCAGGCCTCGAGCTGGCCGAGCCCGAAATCCGTCTGCTGCCCGACGACCGCAAGATCGCGGAAGTCGGCTGGAACCGCACGATGCTGTCCACGGCCATTCGGGCAATGGGGGACGGTGCGTTCCTGGGCGAGTATTTCGACGGGACCCGCCGTTATAACGTGGTTCTGCGAGCCGAGAACTGGTACTCACCCGAGGAATTGGGGGCGATCCCGGTTTACACCCCCGGGGGCGGCGTGCAGTCGCTTGGCGAACTGGTCCGCGTCAATCGAACCGCCGGGCCGTCCAGCATTCGTCGCATCGACCGCAAGCGCACCCTGACCTTGCAGGTCACACCCCCGTCGGAAATGTCCATGGAAGAGGCGCTGTCGATCATCCAGGACAAGGTCGCCCCGGTTATCCTCGATAGCATGCCCGAAGACGGCACGGTGAAGTACCGAGGCACTGCCGAGGCATTGGACGAAGCACTCACCAGCATGACGGGCAGTTTCATCCTGGCGGTGGTGATTCTGTACCTGCTGATCTCCGCGCTGTTCCGGTCCTTCCGCGATTCCCTGCTGGTGATCCTGACGATACCGATGGCCACCGTGGGCGGCATTCTGTCACTGCGCCTGGTCGACTTCGCGCTCTCGGGCACTGGCGGCCAGGCCATGGATCTCCTGACGATGATCGGGTTTGTCATTTTGCTGGGGCTGGTGGTGAACAACGCCATCCTGCTGGTCTACCGCGCACGCGATGCGGAACGGGAAGGCATGGATCGACGCGAAGCAGTGGAAAGTGCAATCCGTTTGCGATTGCGCCCCATCCTGATGAGTACGACCACGAGCGTATTCGGCATGCTGCCGCTTATGCTGGTGCCCGGCGCCGGCACCGAACTCTACCGGGGCATGGCCTGCGTCATCGTCGGCGGTATGCTGGTGAGCACCCTCTTTACCCTGATTCTTTTGCCCAGCCTTCTGCGCATGAACGAAGCGCCGGACCAGGTGGGCAGTACCGCAGCCGAGGCAGCTTGAAAGATGAACCTGAAAGCAATTCTTTATTCTCCGTGGAGCCTGCTGCTGGTCTCAATGTTCATGGCCGCGCCTGCAACAGCGCAAATGGGCGGCCCGGCGCTGGTGCGCGTGGCTGTTGCCACGGTAAAAGACATTGCGCCGGTGACGATGGTGCCGGGCACGGTCATCAGTCGCCACGACGCGCGTCTGTCTGCCGAGGTCGAGGGTCGCCTGACCGAGGTTGCCGATGTAGGTACACGGGTTAAAGCGGGGGAGGCCGTCGCGCAAATCGAGGACACGGCGCTGCGCCTGCGCAACACCGAACTCAAAGCTGAAGTCACCCGGGCCGCTGCGCGCCTGCGTTTTCTGGAGCGCGAGGAAGACCGGTTCACCCGCCTGGCCGAATCCAACCTCGCCGCCGCGACGCAACTCGAGCAGACACGCTCAGATCGCGACGTGGCGCTGGGAGACCTCGAGGTGGCCCGCGCCAGGCTCGAGCAGAATGAGGACCGAATCGACCGGACTCTCATCCGGGCCCCCTACGGTGGCGTCGTAGTCGAACGATTGATGATGCGAGGCGAGCGGGTGGTCGTCGGCAGCATGGTGGTTCGGCTGGTCGATCCCGCGGACCTCGAGGTCATCGCGCGGGCCCCGCTCGAGTATTACGCGTACGTTCAGCGTGGCCAGGCCCTCGAGCTCAGCACGCCAGGGCGCACGGTGCCCGGAACGGTGCGAACCGTAGTGGCGATAGGGGATCGAAACACGCACCAGTTCGAACTCAGGCTCGACCTGGAAGGTCAGCCGTTCCCAGTCGGCCAGACGCTGAGGGTGTCCATTCCGGTTTCGAATACGCGCCAAGTGCTGACCGTACCGAGAGACGCGCTGGTGCTACGATCGACCGGCGCCAGTGTCTTCGTCATTGCCGACGACGATACCGCCAGGCAGGTATCGGTCATACCGGGCATAGGCCAGGGCGACGACATCGAGATTTCCGGAGAAATCTCTGCTGGAGAGCGGGTCGTCGTCAGGGGCAACGAGCGTCTGCAACCCGGGCAGGCTGTGCAAATCATGGACAGCTGATGAACGAGGCCGCCTCGCGGAACCTCGTCGAGCGACTGGTTCGCGTCGAACACGGCGAATGGCCGAAACTCGCGCTGGCCTTCACCTACTTTTTTCTTTTGCTTGGCGGTTATTTCATGCTGCGTCCCCTGCGCGGCACGGTGGCAGCCAACAACAGCGACATCCTCCACTGGCTCTATACGGCTACCTTTCTCACCATGGTGGCGATCGTGCCGCTCTTCGGATTCCTCGTTTCCCGGTTCAGGCGCGGGCAGTTTGTTCCCGGCATCTACGCGGTGTTTATCGGCACCCTGCTGCTTTTTGCGATGGGGTTCGAAGACGAGGCAACGCCGCAGTGGATTCAGCGGACGTTCTATGTCTGGCTGAGCGTGTTCAACCTGTTCGTGGTGTCGATCTTCTGGAGTTTCATGGCCGATATTTTTCGCCCGGGGCAGGCGACGCGGCTGTTCGGTTTCATTATGGCGGGCGGCAGCATCGGAGCGATCCTGGCCCCGATGGTCACACGGCTGGTCGTTGTCGATCATGGCGCCACCGGGGTCATGTTGACGGCG
This sequence comes from Lysobacterales bacterium, assembly GCA_013042915.1. Lineage (GTDB taxonomy): Bacteria > Pseudomonadota > Gammaproteobacteria > Xanthomonadales > SZUA-36 > JABDPF01. The sequence goes on along the minus strand of JABDPF010000063.1, from coordinate 16,936 downwards.
GCCTCGGCCCTGGCCGGAGCCACGGCAATGGCCGTGGTGCTGGGCCGGTTCGTGAGGCAGGAACGACACAACCACCATGCACCGGTCATCGGGGGCAGTATCTGGGAGGGCGCCGTCCGCGTGTTCCGCTCCGAGTACCTGCTCTACGCGTGCCTCCTGATGCTGTTGCACAACCTCACGTCGACCTTCCTGTTCAACGGTATGGCGGTTCTCGTGGATCGCGAGATCACGGGGTTTGCCGAGCGGACCACCCTGTTCAGCACCTTGGACCAGGTCGTGCAGGTCATTGCGTTCGCTTTCCAGTTTTTCCTCACGTCCCGGCTGGTGAACCACCTGGGTATGCCGCGCACGCTGGCGCTGGTGCCCGTGCTGCTGGCGGGTGGTTTCGTGCTACTGGGCAGCTCGATGGGCTTGGTTCTTTTCGCGGCGGTGCAGGTGGCGCAGCGGTCGATGAATTACGGCGTGATCGGTCCCGCCAAGGAAATGCTGTTCACGGTCGTTGACCGGGAAACTCGCTACAAGAGCAAGAACTTTATCGACACGGTCGTCTATCGAGGCAGTGACGTCACCGCGAGCTGGCTTTTCAAGGGACTGACGACGGCCGGTTTCGGGCTTTCGCAGATCGCGTGGCTCTACGTGCCGGTACTGGGCCTGTGGGGTTTTGGCGCGTGGCGCCTGGGCACGATCTACAATCGTTTTCGCGCCGCGACGAAGGACAAGCCAGGGGGTTAACTTCCAAGCGGGTGGAAGCGTGGCCCGGTTGCGCTCTCCAGGCGTTCGACCGGGCAATCATAAAGCCGCTCGAGGCTGGTTTCGCTCAGCATGTCAGCGCAGGGCCCGGCACACCATTCGCCATCGCCGAAGAGCATCAGCACGTGGCTGCAGTAACGCGCCGCGAGGTTGACATCGTGCAGCGCGCAAAAGGCGGAGCGATTCGTATCGCCGGCGTGCACCCGGATCATGCGCATGATTCTGAGCTGGTGGCGCAGGTCCAGGTGGTTGGTCGGCTCGTCCAGCAGCATCAGATCCGGTTCCTGAACCAGCAGAGTTGCAAACGCCAGGCGCCGAGCCTCACCTCCCGAAAGCCCGGTCACGCTGCGCCCGGCGAAGCCTTCGAGGTCGACGGCGGCGAGGGCGCTCTGCGCTTTCTCCACGTCGTGCGGGCCCTCGCGCTCCCAGTAACCCAGGTGGGGATGTCGACCCGTCAGCGCGGTCTGTATCACGCTGGAATCAAAAACATAGACCGTGTGTTGTTGAAGCATGCCCAGGTGACGGGCCAGCAATTTCCGTGGCAGGGCGCCGATTGGTTGGTCGCCCAGCAATACCTGGCCGGCGGCCGGCTCGTCGAGTCCTGCCAGACATTTGAGCAGGGTGGTTTTTCCGATGCCGTTCGGGCCAAGCAGGCCCCAGAACTCCCCCGGCCCGACGGCCAGGTCAAGGTTCTCGACCACGCGGATTCCGCCGATCCGAACGTGTAGGTTTTCGCTACGCAGCAGGCTCATTGCCTGACCCTCGCCCGGTTCAGCAGCAGCAGGAACAGGGGTACGCCGAGCAGCGCGGTAACGACCCCTACGGGCAATTGCCGCGGGGCCAGCACCGTCCGTGCGAGGGTATCGGACAACACCAGGAAGAGACCGCCAAACAAGGCCGCCGCCGGAAACAATACACGGTGGTCCGATCCCACGATCAAGCGCATGAGATGGGGAACGATCAGCCCGACAAACCCGATGTTTCCGGCAATGGAAACGGCCGCGGCCGTGAGCACCGACGCCAGCAGGTAAACGCCCCAGAGTACTTTACGGGTCGGTTCACCGAGCAGGCGCGCCGTGGTCTCGCCCATGGCAAGAACATTCAACGACCTTGCCATGCCCATGCAAACGGCAAAAACCAGCACCAGCAGCGCCACGGCCCATCCCGGCAGGCTGGTGTAGCTCAGATCGCCGATCAGCCAGAACAACATGCCGCGCAGACTTCCATCCGGCCCCAGGGTCAGCAGCAGGCTGATCAGCGCGGCCCATCCCGATGCGGTCACCACGCCGGTCAGCAACAGGCGGGTTCCGCTCCACGGGCCCTCGCCGCGGGACAGGCTGAACACCAGCACGATCGAGGCCAGCGCGCCGGCCCATGCCAGGCCCGGCAGGGCGGTCGCGGACAAACCTGCCGTCATGCCCAGCAGCGCAGCGAAGGACGCCCCGCCGGACACGCCGAGGATGTAAGGATCGGCAAGTGGGTTTCGCAGCAACACCTGCATCAGGCAACCGGAAAGGGACAGCAAGGCGCCAACAGTCCATGCCGCTGCCGCGCGCGGCAGTCGCAGGCGCCAGACCAATTCGCCGTATTCCGATCCGGGGTCGGTCAGAGCCTGCCACCAGGTTTCCCAGCCGAGGTTTACCGATCCGACCGCGGCGGCGAGCACGACGCTTGCTGCCGAGAGCAGGGCGAGCATGCCGAACAACAGGCGGCGTTGTGTGGTTGGCATCATGGGAAAGAAACGATTACCATTTCGAAAAACCGGGTTGTGAAAGTATCACATGCCCCCTTCCGGGCGAGCAAGCGCAGACAATGATTGATCCTGACGGATTCAGACCAAATGTGGCCATCGTGCTGATGAACGACCAGAGACATGTGTTCTGGGCGCAGCGCTCGAACAGCGATGGCTGGCAGTTTCCGCAGGGCGGAATGCGCACGGATGAGACCCCTGAGGAGGCCATGTACCGGGAATTGAAGGAAGAAACCGGTTTGCATCCCGAGCACGTCAAGCTGATCGGCGCCACGCCGGGCTGGTTGCGCTACCGATTGCCACGCCGTTACCAGCGTCACTACAGCAAGCCGCTGTGCATCGGCCAGAAACAGGTATGGTTCCTGCTCCGGTTTCTCGGTGAGGAATCGGCGTTCAGCCTCGATGAATGCGACGAGCCAGAATTCTGCCGCTACAAGTGGGTAGATTTCTGGTACCCGGCCGACAACGTGATCAGCTTCAAGCGGCGCGTCTACCGCAAGGCGCTGAGCCTTCTCGAACCACTGGCCGAATCCCACCTCTCGTCCGGTAACGATGCGGCTTGATACGCAGCCGCCTCGCCCGCATTTCCTAAGCTGATGTTTTCGCATACCAGCCAACCCTGTACGTTTGAGCGCGACAGCGATGCGGTGATGATTCCGTCGGGCGATCGCGTGACGATTCCTGCGGGCACCGTGGGCTACATCACCCAGGCTCTCGGCGGCAGTTTCACGGTGTTCGTCGACGGCAACCTGTTTCGCATTGCCGGGATCGATGCCGACGCCATCGGCAAAGAACCGGTCTTTCCGCCCAGCCTTCCCGAAGGCGCTACCGATGACGACATCGAAAACCTGCTGTGGGAGCAGATGAAGACGGTGTACGACCCTGAAATCCCGGTCAACATTGTCGACCTGGGTCTGGTCTATCGCTGCGACATGGAGCACGACGAGAACGGCAAGCGCGTGGTCGACGTGACGATGACCTTGACGGCTCCGGGTTGCGGGATGGGCGACATCTTGGTTGACGACGTCCGTTCCAAGCTGGAACTGGTCCCCACCGTGGACCGGGTCAATGTCGAACTCACCTTCGACCCTCCCTGGAATCACAGCATGATGTCGGAGGTCGCCCGCCTCGAAACCGGCATGTTCTGAGGCGAACGGTGAAGCGGCGGCTGTTACCTCAGGGGGCAGCTGCACCCGCCGGACTAGAAGGGTACGATCACCGCCTCGGTGTCTTCCTCCAAATCGATACGACTGCTGATGGCCGGGGTCATGTAGACTCTGCCATCGCCGTCCACGACCAAAACCTGCTCCAGCCCCAGGGCTTTTGCCACGACCGTCCATTCGTCCATACCGGCGACGGTGATCGCCGTGGCCGCCGCATCGGCCAGCAAGCCCTCCGATGCAATGACGGTGACCGAAGCGAGGTCCTGCACCGGCCAGCCCGAGCGCGGATCCAGGATATGGGGATAGCGTTCGGTGTCCTGCTGTCGAAAGCGCTCGTAATTGCCTGAGGTGAACACGGCCTCGTCCGGCCCGGTCTCCAGGCTGCCTATAATTCCGCCGACCGGCGCCCGCACCGCGATGCGCCATGGCCGCTCGCCGTGCCGTCCAATGGCCCGAAGATCGCCTCCCGCATTGATGACGGCGTTCTCGATGCCCTGTTCCCGCAACATCGCGCAGGCAATGTCGATAGCATGCCCCTTGGCAATGCCCCCGAAGTCGAGCTGAACCGCCGGGTTCTTTGACACCAGCCGCTCGCCGTCGATTTCGATATCGCGGCTCGATGGCCGTTGCTTCAGTAACGCTTCGATCGCTGCCCTGTCGGGCGGTGGCCCCAGAATGGGATAGTCGGAGGTGTGGAACCCCCACAGCGCGATCAGGCCTCCGATGGCGGGGTTGAAACGCCCTTCGCTGGATTCCTCCAGCGCCTGCGAGCGCCGCACCATTTCGACGATGCCGGGGCTTGCCTGAACGGCGCGCCCCTCGGCAAACGCACGGTTTATCGCTGTCAAAGCGCCCGGGTTCCAGGCGTGCCAGTCCTCGTGCATGGTCTGGAAGCGGGCGTGCAGGCTGGTAAAGGCCTGTTGCGCTCGGGCCTCGCTGTCCGCCCACAACGTGACGCCCATGACGGTGCCGAATAGGTAAAAGTCCTGGTGGTATTTCTTCATCGGGCTCGAGCAGGCCGCCAGGGTCAGGACCAAGGCCAGGGCGAGCAGAGTCGATGCGGGGGCGCGGCGGTTCATCAGGCTGCACAGGATAGCAAACCTGCGAGACGTTGGCAGGTGCCCAACGGATGCGTACGCGGAACGGCCGCCTGGTCAGAGTTGTTTGACGCGGGTCAAAAAGATGCTTCGAAAATACCGTTATTCTCAGCCCATGGACAGCTTGAACGGCCGGCTCGCGCGCGAGCACAAGACCCTGGTCTGCATGACGCGCCTGTACTGCGCAGACCACCATCCCGGCAACCCCGCCGCCGACCTGTGCCCCGAGTGCCAAGCGCTGATGGACTACGCGGAACGCAGGCTGGCGAAGTGCCCATACGGTACCCGCAAACCCACCTGCGCCAAGTGCCCGATCCATTGCTACAAGCCGGCCCCCAAGGCACAGGTCCGAGACATCATGCGCTACGCCGGCCCACGCATGACCTGGCGCCACCCGCTGTTGTCCCTGTTTCATCTGCTGGACAAGTTTCGCCGGGTCGAACATCCGATGCAGCTGCGGGGCCGCCTCAAGGGATCCACGCCAAAGAAAGAAACCAGGAACGACCCGCGGCGTTGAAACCCCATGCCGGGTCGTACGGTTCGTCGGCCAGGTTTTCACCACGGATCTCGGCTTGCCAGGCCGGGTGGAAGCGCCAACCGCCCCTGAGGTTCACGAGTTGGTAACTGTCGAGCCGGATGCTTCCGAAATCGAGTCGGTCGCCGATGTAGATCCATTCGATGCCCAGCCAGGAGCCGTCGCCGAAACGGCGGTCCACCGTCATAGAGGCCTTCCTGTCCGGTCGGCGCAGCAGGGCGTTCCCGGTCACCAGGTCTTTGTTGTCCTGCAGGGTTGCGTTGAAGCCGAAGTCCCAGTCTGTGCTGCTTATGCGGTAGTCGAACTCCAGTCCCTTGAGCCGCGCCTCATCGATGTTGATTGCCCGGAACTCTTCCCCGGTGAAGGCAATCAGGTCCTTTGCCTCGGTTCGATAGGCTGAAACCGACAGCGCGGAGCGATTCGAGGGCCGCCAGTTGAGCCCGACTTCCGCGGTGCGGGACGACTCCGGGTCGAGGTCAGGATTGCCCGCGAAAAGACCGCCGAAACCCGGCGAATACTGTTCATTCAAGTTCGGGCCGCGAAAAGCCGAGCCGTAGCTTGCCCGGGCCGACCAATGCTCACTCATCGCCCATGAGAAGGCAGCTTGCCCCGTCATCTCGGATCCGAATTCGCTGTTGTCGTCCCAGCGAACGTTCAGTTGCGAGTGCAGTGAACCGGCATCGTGGTCCCAGTCGGCAAAAAGGCCGGTGTTTCGCCGCGACTCGTTCCAGGAGCCCAGGGAACGTCCCTGCTCGCTGTACCAATCCAGCCCGAAACTCAACCGATGGTCGTTCGCGGTGGCGTACTGGTTCTGCCAGGAGAACTGCGTGCGCTCGGAGTCGAATCCGGTCTCGAAAAATCCGAAATCGGAGCCCAGTTCCTCGCTCACGTGCCCAGTGATCAACTGGTATTCCCAGCGCTTGCTGATCGACCCGTCATAGGCCAGCGACGCGATCGTCTGATCCGTTTCAGAGAGCCCCTGATCGAATTCGGTCTCGTTGGCCAGGGCGAGCAGGCTGAAACGAAGCGTGCCGGAACCGAGGCGGGTTCGGCCCTTGAGGCCGATGTTGGCTGTCTCGAAACCGTCGTCGTCCGGGTCGTAACTGAAACCGTTCGGGTTCTGGGCGGAAAATCCGTCGACATTGCGGTATCCCGCGTTCAGGCTGAAGCGGCCCCGCTCACCCTGGGATCCAAGGCCGCCCTCGAATGCGCCCGTCCCGTAGCTTCCCAGCGTTAGCCTCGCGTAGGGTGCCGGGTCGCCGCGGGTGATGACGTGTATCACGCCCCCCATCGAGTCCGAGCCGTAGATGCTGGCCCGGGGGCCGCGGACGACTTCCACCCGCTCGACCTGGTTCACGGGTAGTTGTTCCCAGACGTATGCTCCCGTGTTGGAGGAACTGGCCCGTACGCCGTCGATCAGAACCAGCACGTGGTTTGAATTACTGCCCCGCAGGAAAACACTGACTTGCGAGCCCGGCCCGCCGGAACGAACGACGTCCACGCCGGGCAAAAGCCGCAGCAGCTCAGCGAGATCCTGGGCGGCGGAAACTTCGATGTCCTCGCGCGTGATCACGCTCACCGAGGCGAGGGCATCGTCCAGGGTTTCGATGCGGCGTGAGGGCGTCACGACCAGGTTGGGTTTCAGATCATAGGTGTCGGTTTCCGCGGCCACGACCGGGCCGGACAGGCCGGCCAAGAGCAGCACGGCCAGGGCGTTCTTTTTGATGTTCATTATCTCTCCCCTGCGCACACCCACGTACGCGCGGCGCTGGGGGGATGGGTCGGAGGATGTCCACAGACCCAGGTTGCCCTCCGCAACGCGGCTACTGCGAACCCTGGGCCGGTCTCCGGACTCGCGTACCCATGCGGATGCATCACCTGGCGGCGCCTTCCCACACTCTGTGCAGTGGCCTGGCCGCAGGCTGCCGATTGATCGGCAGGTTCGCTCACCGTTGCGGGGGCAGTGCCGGACTTACACCGGCTTCCCGTTTCACCCGGCAGCCGGCTGGATAGGCCAGCGTGCTGTTATTCCAGGCACCCAAAGCAGTGATCCCGCCCTGGCCTAGAAAAAGCCAGAGCGGGACCAGGAGTATAGCAGTTTGAAAACGCCGTCAGGCAGCGTGTTTCGTACCTAGCGGAGGTTGCGGCCGTCGCCCGGCGCGCATATCTTCGGTGTCGAACTCGTCAACGGCAATGATCTCGCTGACCCGCACGTACACGTCTTTGATAATCTCGCTTTCCTCCTTGGTAATCACAGACTTGGCCAGCGCATCGCGAAGTCGCTCTTCCCAGGTAATGCCGGAGATCTCACCCAGGCGGAGGGCCTTGGACAGCTTGCGGTCGAGTGGTTCGGCGCGGATCACCAGCGGCAGGGCCTCTTCCATCGTGTTCACCGGATGGCCGGATTCAGCAGAGGTGAAAACGCCCCGGCTGAGCCGGTCTCGCGCGTCGGATGGGGAAAGCAGAATCTGTGCGACCCGGTGCGTGAGCCGATCGCCCGGCGCGCGTTCGCGCAGGCCGAAGGGGAACACGACGAATCGGAGTAATGCGCCCATGGGACGGTTCGGGAAGTTGTCGACCACCTGTTGCAAGGCAATCTGTATGCGATGGATGGCGTCGTGGAACGCCCAAGCAAGAATGGCCTGATCTGCCGCTGGACGGCCTTCGGCCTCGTACCGCTTCAACATCGCGGAGCAGATGTAGAGCAAGCTCAGGACGTCACCCATGCGGGCAGAGAGGTGCTCCTTCTGCTTCAGCTTTCCGCCGAGCACCAACATCGACACGTCGGATACGAACGCCAGCGTGGCGGAGTAGCGTGAGAGCTTCTTGTAGTACTTGGCGGTCTTGCGATCATGGGGCACCTTGGCAAACTTGCCGAAGCTCAGCCCGAGCACAAAGCTGCGTACCGCGTTGCGAATCGAGTAGCCGACATGAGCGAAAAGGAGATCGTCGAACTTCGCGACGCGCTCACGCTCGTCCGGCAGTCGGGCCGCCTCCATTTCCTTGAGAACGAACGGATGGCACCGGATGGCGCCCTGGCCGAAGATCATCAGGTTGCGCGTCAGGATGTTGGCGCCTTCTACCGTGATCGACACCGGTATGCCTTCCCAAGCACGACCGAGGTAATTGCGGGGGCCGAGAATCACGCCCTTGCCGCCATGGATGTCCATCGCGTCCTTGATCACTGTGCGGGCCATCTCGGTGGTGTGGTATTTGGCAATGGCCGACGGTACTGCCGGCTTCTCGCCAAGGTCCACCGCGGAGGTGGTCATGCGCGACAGCGCCGAGGTGGCGTAGGTATAGGCGGCAATTCGTGCCAGTCCTGCTTCGACTCCCTCGAATCGGCCGATTGGGAGATTGAACTGTTTACGGATGCGAGCGTAGGCACCGGTGGCGCGCGCCACCATCTTGCTGCCGCCGGTTGATGTGGCCGGAAGCGTAATCGCGCGGCCTACCGACAGGCATTCGATCAGCATGCGCCAGCCCTGACCGGCCATCTCGACGCCTCCGATCAGCGCCTCGAGCGGCACGAAAACGTCTTTTCCGCGCACCGGGCCGTTCTGGAAAGGCAGGTTCACCGGGAAGTGGCGCTTGCCGGCATCCAGTCCCTCGGTGTCGCGCGGTACCAGCGCCAGGCTGATGCCCAATTCTTTGTTGTCACCCAACAGGCCGTCCGGGTCGTACATCTGGAAGGCGACGCCGATGATCGAGGCCACGGGAGCCAATGTGATATACCGCTTGTCGAAATTGAGGCGGACGCCCAGCACTTGCTTGCCCTTGTATTCCCCCTTGCAGACGATGCCGTAGTCCGGGATCGACGTCGCGTCAGAGCCGGCGGTGGGGCCGGTAAGCGCGAAGCAGGGGATCTCCTCTCCACGCGCCAGGCGGGGCAGGAAGTGATTTTTCTGTTCTTCGGTGCCGTAGTGCAGCAGCAACTCGGCCGGGCCGAGCGAATTGGGCACGGCGACCGTGGAAGACGTCACGGCGCATACCGAGGAAATTTTTTCCAGCACGGCGCGGTGAGCCATGGCGCTGAAGCCGAGACCGCCGTATTCCTTGGGGATAATCATCCCGAAGAAACGATTTTCTTTCAGGAATTCCCAGGTCTTCGGGTTCAGGTCGGTGTCAACGTGGGTGATTTCCCACGAGTCGGTCATTTTGCACAGTTCTTCGACCGGGCCATCCAGGAACTGCTGTTCCTCCAGTGTAAGCTCTAGGTAGGGCTGTTTCTTCAGCTTTGACCAGTTGGGTTTGCCGGCGAACAGCTCGCCTTCCCAACCGACGGTGCCGGCGTCCAGCGCGACCTGCTCCGTCTCCGATATTTCGGGAAGCATTCGGCGGAACTGTTTCAGGAACGGGGCGCTGATCAGCTGTCGTCGCCATTCCTTGACGTTCAGAGGGACGGCAATCACGGCAAGTACCAGGCCCATCACGATCCAGCTGACGGTGGAAACCGCACCCGTGGCTCCGAAAACAACAATGGTAGCCGCCATGGCCGCCGTCCAGATCAAGAGCGTCGTGCCATAAAAAGCGCACGCCATCGAAATGACCACCAAGCTCAATATCAACAACCAGATCATGTCAAACCTCCAGCGTTGGGATGTCTTATTCCCGTGTATCTCTCATGTACGACAATCAGTCCTACAGGCAGGTTCCGACGCACACTTCAGCGCCGAAACGCTTGTTCCATACGGTAGAGTATGGAAAACTGCTCGTGTCAAGTCAACTGCAGATGCGATAAAGCGGTAAACTTGGTCGAATTCCAGAGATCTCACCCCTCCGAAACAGGAAAATTCGTGAGACGCAACGATAAAGAAACGCTGACGGCTGCGGACTGGGAGATGGCCGCCCTGCAACTGATGGCGGAGAAGGGTATACAGGCTCTCGCCATTGAGCCCCTCGCGCGCAGGATGGGGGTAACGAAAGGCAGCTTTTACTGGCACTTCCCCGGACGCGAGGCATTGCTGGAACAGGCGCTTTCGCTGTGGGAAAGCCACGACCGCCGGAATCTGAACAAGTCGCTGGGGGAAATTCACGACCCGAGCGAACGCCTGGTAACGTTTTTCCGCCGGGTCGGTAAAGAAACGTTCACCCACGAGGTGTACAGTGAACTATTGGCCGCCGCGGGGCATCCGCAGGTCGAGCCGGTGCTCGAGCGCGTGGCCGAGCGACGGATGAAGCACATTGCTGTCGCCTTCGAGGAACTGGGAATGCCCCCCGACGAAGCCCAATACCGGGCCCGCCTGACGTACTCGGTCTACCTCGGATTCCTGCAGCTCCAGCGACAGCATCAGACTCCGTCGCTCAGCAGCGAAGCATTCGAGGCCTACCTGGACCACGTCATCGAAACGCTGATCCCTGCCCCCGAAGCGAATTGACCTTCTTCCCGATTTAAACCTTAATTACCTTGATCGAATCTAACCTTCATGAATTACGGGGCCGTGGCACCGCTTGAGCCGATGACAATTGAGCCGGAGGATGAAAGCGACCTGGTGCGGCGCGCGCAGCAGGGAGACCGACATGCCTTCGAGCGCTTATACCGGCAGCATCGCAATCGCATCTATGCCGTGTTGTGGCGAATTGCAGGTAACGATCCGGCGCTTGCAGAGGATCTGCTGCAGGAAGCGTTCGTTCGCGCCTGGCAAAAACTGGGCAGTTTTCGTGGTGAGGCACGCTTCGCTACCTGGCTGCACCGCCTCTCGGTCAACGTGGCGCTCAGCGATCGTCGAATTCGGGTCAGGCGCCTGGAGCGGGAGACGGCGCTCGAGGGCGAGGCTGAGCGCACCGCCACCGGAGCCAAGGACGTTTACGAGGACCAGCGCATGGACCTCGAGCAGGCAATCGCGAAGTTGCCGGAACGGGCTCGCACGGTACTGGTCCTGTTTGATATCGAAGGCTACAGCCATGCGGAGATCGCGGAAATCGCGGGCATGGCGGTAGGTTCATCCAAAGCCCAGCTGCACCGCGCGCGGAAGTTGGTTCGCGAGGAACTTGAAAAGTGAAACCGAAGATGAACGAACGAGAACTGTTGAAGAGACTCGAAGAGCTGCCCCGGGAGCTGGAGCCGGACAACGATCCGTGGCCTGAGGTCTCGGCTCGCCTCGATGCCCTGGCGGTGCACGAACCCCTCCGGTCCTCATCGCGGCGCGGTCGACTTGCCCTGAAGCGTTGGGCGCCGGCTGCCTTGGCTGCCACCGTGGTCCTGGCGCTGGTGTTCAACTGGGTGCCTGAGTCGCCCACCCCGAACCGAACGCCACAACCGATGCAGACTGCAGAAACGACGGTTCCGAACCTTGCGCCGATCCCGGCCGGCTTGGTGGGCGCCGAGGTCGAATACCTGGCGGCATTTCGTGAATTCAAGCCGCTGGGAGATTCCCGTGATCGCCTGGAGGCGCCAACCCTCGACAAGATCGAAAATGGATGGTCGGAACTGCAGCGGGTCGTATCGGCCCTGGAAGATGCGCTGGCCGACAACCCGAATGACCCATTTCTCAACCGGAAAATGCTGGAACTCAGAGCGCGGCAGCTCGGCTTTCTCCGTCAACTGGCCGCGCTTGATCACAGCAATTGGAGACTGACCATATGAATACCCGTGCAACGAAACATCTTTTGGGCTGGTCCCTGGCCGTGGTACTGACGGCGCCGCTCGCCGCGGTGTCGGCCGAGGAAATTGACAGCACACACGAGATATCAGCCGACGGACTGGTCCAGGTAGAGAACCTCGCCGGCAGCGTGGAGTTCAGGACCTGGGAGCGTAACGAAGTTCGCATTACCGGTCGCGTCGCTGACGACGTGGAGAAGGTCGAGATCGAGGCGACCTCGAACGGTCTGCGCGTGGAAGTGCGAAACAAGCGCAATCAGCGCCGCGTTGACCCAACCCATCTCGAACTGATGGTGCCCGAGGGTGCCAGCATCGAGGCCGAAGGCGTCAGCTCGGACCTGACGGTAGAGGGCAGCCGCGGTGAGACGATTCTGCTCAATACGGTCAGCGGCGATGTCGAAGTGGAGGCGGAATCAAACCGCGTGGACATGTCCACCGTGAGCGGTGAGATCGAGTTCGAGGGCTCCGCCAATCGCATCGATGTGGAATCGGTGAGTGGCGACGTGAGCCTGGAGGGCATCAGCGGAGAAGTCGAAGCGAGCACGGTGTCCGGTGACATGTCGGTCAAGTCGGACGTGGTCGATCGGGCCCGGTTCGAGTCGGTGTCGGGCGACATCGTGGTCGCCCTGGAGTTGGCCAACGACGGTCGGCTGACAGGCGATTCCATGAGTGGCGACTTCCACCTGCGACTGCCGGCAGACCAGGAGGCGTCGTTCACCGCCCAGAGCTACAGCGGCAATATCCGGTCCGACTTTGGCGAGGTGGAGAAAGTTTCCCGGGGACCGGGATCAACCCTAAAAACGCGGCTCGGCAGCAACGGTGCCCGCATTCGGCTCGAGTCCTTCAGCGGGGATATCACGATTCGCAGAGAATGAACGGTCGCAGTTCGATTTTTCAAGACAGGCAAGAGGGTTGGGTCGGCGTAAACGGGTTACGCCGGCCTTTTTCCAGACAGCAGGATCGCGACAGCAACCGCTCAGCGTTCAGGGCCTCGAGGGGGCAGGGAATCTAGCGGCGGCGGACGCGCGAGCCGAGGTCGTCCGTCGCGGTGCGCAGCAGTGCCTCCCGGTCCAGTGATGCGAGGATACTCCGGGCGGTCTCACGCGGGCCGGCATTGCCCCAGGATTTGCCCCGACTGAACCAGGTCTGCGCCATTTTTCCGGTCAGGTAGGTGGCGTACCACGCCAGCGCTCCTTGCGAGGTGGCCGTGAGAGCCGTGGTCAAGCCGGCGCTGACGGTCTTCAGCGCACTGGAGACCAGGTTCATGCCCCAGTAGGCCCCCATCAACGCGATCAGCTGCGCCGATATGGTCAGTAACAGCTTGGATGCCTCCCGGCGTGTCATGCGAAAACCGTAGATTTCACCCAGGTGCAACACCATGGCCACGTCGGTGCCCGCGGCGGCGAGCAGATCGGTCACGGGTACCGGGTTGAACGCCACCACGACACCCTTGGCCAGGCAATACTTGCGAATCACTTTTTCGGCCACGGAACGGCGCGCTTCGACGATGCGGGTGGCAATTTTCTCGTCCAGTTCACTGGCAAACAGCGCCGCATTCAGGGCCGCCAGTGACTGTCCCTCTGACTCCACCAGCTTCCACAGGCAGGCCTTCAGCTCATCGGTATCAGGCGGGCGTGTTCGGTTCCGTTCGACTTCACGGCCGTCAGGCCCGGATTCAATGACCGTTTGCGGCCTCGGGTCCGCACTGGCCGCGATCACGCGCTCGGGCGGCAACAATCCGGCGCAGCGTTCGCGCAATCTCTGTAACAGCAGGCGGGTCTCTTGCGCGGTATACCGGTCGGATTTATTGAAAACCAGCAGTACGGCCCGGCTGGCCCCGGCGAGCTGTCGCAGGGAATTGAATTCGGTGCGCGTCAGGTCGGCATCGCAAACCATCAGGATGACATCGGAGCGACGGCTGAGCCGTTCGGCGAGATCGCTGCGGGCTTCGCCGTCGAGCTCGTCGAGGCCGGGTGTATCGACCAATACGACGTTGCCGTCCCGGTGGCTTCGCCAGGCCGCCCGTGCCTCTTCACGGGTCTCCCCGTGCAGGGGGCTGGTGCTGAAGGCCTCTTCGTTAAGCAAAGCATTCAACAAGGAAGATTTACCGACCCCGACACGGCCGAATGCGGCGATATGGATCTCGCTGTCGCGAAGCTTCGTCGAGATGGCCTCGATTTCCTCGAATTCCTCGGTCAGCTCAGACCGAACCGAGGCCGGTATGGAATGGTCCGAGATCAGCTCGCGAATGTTGCGATGCGCCTCGAGGAGGTGATGGTCAGCCGCGGTCTCGTTCGCTGTCGCGGCTGGAGACCGCCATCTTCGCAAAGCGAACTGCACCTGATTCCAGATGTTCATGAAGAAGGTCCTCGAAAGCCTCGGCGGCGGGGTAGGCCCGCAACTCACCGCGGCTCGCCATGGTCTGGGCTGCCGCCCGGCCAAGGCTGTCGAATATCATGCCATAAGCGACGGCATGAACCACTCCGCCCGAGATGGTTCCGAGGCCGGGAAACGCCTTCAGCGCGTTGCCGGCGATGGCCAGGGTCAGGGCGGTCATGTTCTTGATCTTTCCTCCCGCCAGTTGCAGAAAGGACTCGATCTCTATTTCCTTGACCGGTACGTCGTAGAGGCGTGACAGCTCGCGAATCAACTTGGTTGCCAACACACCCTGGATCACGATGTCCGAGCCGGGAGCGACCGCGGCCAGGGCGCCGATCACGGCGCGCCGTGAATATCGGCTGATCAATTCATCGGATTTTTCCTCTCGGTGTCGATCACGAGCGGCCTCCAGTTTTTCGCTGGCCAGCATCAACACCGCCGTCTCCCGCAACGACTCCATCAGTTCGGGATTATGGTCAAGATGCCGCTGCACGGCGTTGCGCAGGGCCCCGATCTCCGCCGAGCGCTGGCGGGTTTCACGGCGCTCGATGCCTTCGCCGAGCAGGCGAATGATTTCCTCGCGGCCACCGCTCTGAATGGCGACGACATTTTGGTCGCTCAGTCCGGTTTTGGCGCGGAGGGCGTCCAGAACCGTCTCGAGTTCCCCGTCCGAATAGCGGTCGGACTTGTTCAAGGCCAGCAGCAACGGCTTTTCCAGCTTTTTGAGAAACATCACCTGCTCTGTCTGGGTGGCTGTCAGATCGCCATCGCACAGGAAGATGACCAGGTGTGCCCGGCGGGTCTCCTCCACGGCCTCACGATCATCCTCCAGGTTAAAACCCGGCAGGTCGGCGATCACGACGCGGTCTCCCGAAGGTGCCGTCCAGGCGTAGTGGTTGATCGTGACCGTGGTTCCAGCGCGTGGATCCGAGGCCGCCCCGGCTTCAGGCAACAGCGCCCGCACCAGGCTGCTCTTGCCGCTACTCACCTCGCCAAAAACCGCGATGTAGATCTCGCCGCTGCCGCGACGCCTGCGCTGCTCGTGCAGTTCTTCCAAGGCCTCCGAGACGTCGATGCCGGTGCGGGCGGACGAGACCAGGTCCTCCTGCAATGCCTCGACGCTCAGCTCGGCCCGCTCAGCGGTTTTCTTCGACTTGCGCTTTGGCCGCAACCAGTTCCAGAAAAATACCAGGGTGAGCAGGGGAAGGCCGGCAAGCACGACGCCGTATCCGACCTGTACCCACAAGGGAGCCTGCTTCAGGTAGTGCCAAACCGTCAGCGCGGTTTCCGAGGCAACGAGTACCAGGAACAGCATCAGCAAGGCCAGCAGGAAAATCGCGATGGATATGAGGAATCGTACGGGCATCGGCTTCGAATGTAGGGGATCCGTGGCGAGAATATCATGTCCCGAAGGTCACGGTCGTGGTTGATTCGGCCGAAAAACGGCTGTAAATTGAGAAGCCTGCGGGCACCGCGCGCCCCCTCGGCTCTCCGGTTGGAGGCCGGGAACGTGGTGTCTTGAGGAGTAACGAATGGGGCAATTCAAACAGACTCGGGTTCCTGCTGGGGCTGCCAGCGAGCTCTCCATGCTGCGCCATGAACTCGCCAATATCGTCAGCGGGCTGGCGGGAATGACTCAGCTACTGAAGTCTTCGCGGCTGGAGCCTGAGCAATTGCATTGGCTGGAGGCGATAGAGGAATCGACGGCCCAGGCACGCTTCCTGCTCGGAACGACATCTTCCGAGATGCGGTCGCCCGCTTCGCCAGATCACCAGCCGCAGCCCGTCAACGGCGTCCGGCTTCTGGAGCAGGCCACCATGGCCCACACCCCGGCCGTGCTGCGGACGGGCGGACGCCTCCTGCTCGAACTTTCGACAGGCCTGTCGACGTATTGGCGGGTCGAGGCGCGCTGCCTTCGGCAGGTGCTGGACAATTTGCTGGCGAATGCCGTGAAATTTGCACCCGGCACGGACATCTTGCTGTCTGCGCGAGACCGGGACGATTCGATCTTACTCTGCCTGCAGGACGGTGGAAGCGGTGTGCCGCCCGAGCTGCGCGAGCAAATTTTCGAGGCTGGGGATCGAGGTGTCGGCGCCACGGCCATACCCGGCAGCGGGATGGGACTCGCACTTTGCAGGGAACTCGTCTCTCGCATGAACGGGACCATTGCATGCAACCGGGCGGCGGGCGGCGGAGCCCGGTTTGAAGTCGTACTGGGCTCGGCCAGGTTCCAGGAGCGCTATCCGACGAGATCGTTCACTGCGCTGTCGGGCCTGCATTGCCGCCTCGAACTGGAGCCCTGCCTGGAGCGAATCATCGGTAAAATGCTCGAGCGGCTGGGTGTGTCCTGGAGCATCGGCCGAGGGGGCCTGCCCTCCGGTGCCGGCCATCTCGTGCTGACGATCGGTACGGTCGGGGGAAGCAGCCTGCCGAGTCCGTCCCACCTGGTGGTAGAACCGGTGAACGAGGTGGAGGGTGTGTCCAGACACCAGGTCCCGCCGCCCGTGCTGGAATCGACGCTCCACAGGGCCCTCTTGCGCCAGGTGCTGGCCTGGCGATGGGCGGTCAATTCCCCCGGTGAAGCGCCGGGCTGAATTCGGCTACCGCTGCGATCAGTGCCTGGAGATGGTCGGGATCGACATCGGGCGTGATGCCGTGGCC
>JABDPF010000050.1 GCA_013042915.1 Lysobacterales bacterium | reverse complement strand
TTTTTCATCACGCCGACGGTCGCGGAAGGGATCCGGTCTCCGATTGCTATCGCCATGCCTGCCAATCCTCGCTGGGGTTTCGGAAAACATGGTACCCGAATGGGTTAAAAACAAGATTAAAACACGGGAGCAGCCTGGTCGGGCGACTCTTACTCCGGTCTTACGCAGCGACCGCCTCGGAAATCGCGGTCAGCAGGATGTTGGGGTTTACCGGCTTGGTGACGTATTCGCGCGCTCCCTGGCGAAGCCCCCAGGTGCGGTCGGCCTCGCTGTCGCGCGAGGTAACGAAGATAACGGGGATGTGTTGGGTGGAGCGCCTTTTACCCAGGCGCCGCGTGGCGGTGTACCCGCTCATGCCCGGCATGACGATGTCCATCAGGATGACGGCAGGTGAGTGGTCGGCCGCAAGCTCCAGCGCCTGTTCGCCGGATTCGGCGACAACGGCCTGGTGGCCGCTTTGCTCCACGAGCCGGCGCAGCTGAAACAGCTGGACGGGTGAGTCGTCGACAATCAGGATTTTAGCCATGAGGGACTCCGCTCCCTGCGGTTAAGTACATCCATGAGCCGTTATTATGCCGTAAAACGACTCTCAGCGGCAATTCACTCCGCCGAAGGGTCGATGCGGACGACCGAACGGCCCCTGGCGCCACCGTCTATGAGCCTCTCGAACAAGGGCCGCATCTCGTCCAACGCAACCTCGTTCTCGATGATTTCGTCCAGATGAGGCGGCTTCCATTCGTTGGCCAGGCGATCCCAAAGGAGTCGGCGCGTTTCGATGTCGCAATTGGTGGAGCTGACCCCAAGCAGGCTGACGCCTCGCAGGATCAACGGAAACACGGTCGTATTCAGCCCGTGGCCGCCGGCCATGCCGCAGCAGGCGATGTTGCCCCAGGGCTCGATGACGCGTGTCAGCCCTCCCAGCATGTCACCGCCTACGGTGTCGATACATCCCGCCCAGCGGGCCGTTTCCAACGGGCGTTGGCCCCAATGGAGGTCGTGGCGCGAGATGCATTGCCGGGCTCCAATCCGCTCCAGCCAGTCGAAGGTCTCGACTTTGCCCGTAATGGCGTGCGCCTCGTAGCCCGCCTTGGTCAGAAGGTCGATTGCGATTGCGCCCAGGCCGCCGGAGGCACCGGTGACAACGATCGGCCCCATCTCCGGACGCTGCCCATTCTGTTCCATGCGGTACAGGCTCATGGCAGCGGAGAATCCGGCGGTGCCGATGCCCATGGCCTCGCGCATGCTCAGGCCCTCCGCCAATGGAACAAGGATGGAATCGGGCAGGCGCAGGTATTCGCTGTAGCCACCGTCGCGGGTCTCGGACAGCCCGCTGCCGTTGGCCAGAACACGGTCGCCGGGCTGGAACGCATCGCTGCCGGATTCCACCACGGTTCCGGCGACGTCGATGCCGCCGGTCAGCGGGAACCGCCTCAGAATTTTGCCCTTGCCGGTGGCGGCCAGGGCGTCCTTGTAGTTGATACCTGACCAACCAACCCGGATGGTGACGTTGCCGTCGCTGAGTTCAGCCAGAGACGTCTCCTCGACAGCCGAGCGGTAGCCTTCCTCGTCGTTTCGGATTCTGAAAGCCCTGAAAAGGTCCGGTACGGTGCTCATGGCGTTACCTCAGTTGGCTCGATGGATGGCGCGGCCGTCGAGATGGAGCGCCGCTTCGTGGATGGCTTCGGAGAGTGTGGGATGGGCGTGGACGATGCGGGCCAGATCTTCGCTGCAGCCCTGGAATTCCATCGTCACCACGCACTCGCCGATCAGTTCGGAGGCATTGGAGCCCACGATGTGCACTCCAAGCAACTGGTCGGTTTCCTCGTGCGCCAGCATCTTGACCATGCCGTCTCCGTGTCCGCCCGCCAGCGCGCGCCCGTTCGCGGCGAACGGGAAGCTGCCGACGGAGTAGGGTATGCCTTCCTCTTCCAGTTGCTGCTCCGTTTTGCCCACCCAGGCAATTTCCGGGTCCGTGTACACGACCCAGGGAACGGTGTCGAAGTGAATCTCGGCGAACTGCCCGGCAATCAATTCGGCGACGGCCACGCCTTCTTCGGATGCCTTGTGCGCCAGCATCGGGCCGCGCACGCAGTCTCCTATGGCCCACACGCCATCTACGCTGGTGCGGGATTTTTCGTCGACGTCGATACGGCCCTGGTCATCCAGCCTGACGCCGGAGTCTTCCAAGAGCAGGCCTTCGGTGTTGGCTTTTCGGCCCACGCTGACCAGCAAGCGGTCAAAGGACAGGCTGTGGTCCTCATTTTCGACCTCGACGACGACTTCCACCTGCTCGTTCTTTACTTCAGCGCTCTTGACGCGCGTTTCCAGCCGGATATCGAGGCCCTGTCGTTTGAATATCCGGAGCGACTGCTTGGCGATATCCCGGTCGGTCAGGGCCAGGAAGTCGGGCAGCGCTTCAAGCAGCGTGACCTCCGAGCCGAGCCTATTCCATACCGAGCCGAGTTCGAGCCCGATGACGCCGGCGCCGATGACGCCCAGTTTCTCGGGAACGGCCTCGAAATCGAGCGCGCCGACATTATCGACGATGTATTTGCCGTCAAACGCCACGTTGGGGATTTCGATCGGGACCGAGCCCGAGGCCAGGATGACGTTGTCGGCCGACAGCTTGACCTCGTCGCCATCATCGGACGGTGCCACGCTGACCTCGCGTCCGGCACCCAGCGTGCCTTTGCCGTGGTAAAAGTCCACCTTGTTGGCTTTCAGCAACTGGGTCACGCCGCCGGTCAGCTTTTTGACGACGCCGTCCTTGCGTTTGAGCATGGCCTCGATATCGATCGAGACGCCATTGGCCCGGATGCCGTGCTCGGCGTATTCCTTTTCGATATGGTGATAGTGCTTGCTCGAGTCGAGCAGCGCCTTGGAGGGAATGCAGCCGACGTTCAGGCAGGTGCCGCCGGGCGCGGCTTTACCGTCTTTGCCGCTGTAGCTGTCCACGCAGGCCGTCTTCAGCCCCAGTTGCGCGGCGCGGATGGCCGCGACGTAGCCTCCCGGACCTCCGCCGATGACGATCACGTCGTATTTTTCGCTCATATTTCAGTTCCTCGCAAAGTGCAAGAGCGACGCGAGTCGCTCGTGCACAATCAAGCGCGACCTGGGTCGCTCCTGAGTGATAGGTGTAGTTACAGTCCCAGCAGCAGGCGCGCCGGGTCTTCCAGCGCATTCTTGACCGCCACCAGGAACTGCACGGAGTCCTTGCCGTCGATGATCCGGTGATCGTAGCTCATGGCCAGGTACATCATCGGCCGCGCAACGATTTCGCCGTCGACCACGACCGGGCGTTCCTTGATCGTATGCATGCCGAGGATCGCGCTTTGCGGTGGGTTCAGCAGGGGCGTGGACATCAGCGAGCCGAATACGCCTCCGTTGGTGATCGAAAACGTGCCGCCCTGCAGATCCTCCAGGGTGATGGTGCCCTCACGTGCCTTGGTGGCGAACTCCGCAATGGCCATTTCGAGCTCCGCCAGACCCAGGTTCTCCGCGTTGCGAATGATAGGAACCATCAGTCCGCGCTCGGTTGACACCGCGATGCCGATGTCCTGGTAGTTGTGGTAGACGATCTCGTCGTCCTCGATGGAGGCATTGACCACGGGGAACTTGCGTAGCGCATCGGTGCAGGCTTTCACGAAGAAGGACATCAAACCCAGCTTGATGCCGTGGGCTTTCGTGAACTCCTCCTGGTGCTTGCGGCGCAGATCCATGACCGTCTTCAGATCGACCTCCTGGAACGTGGTCAGTATGGCCGCGGTGTTCTGAGCCTCTTTCATGCGCTCGGCGATGCGCGAGCGCAGGCGGGTCATCTTGACCCGTTCCTCCCGCCGAGATCCGCCGCCCTGCAGGAAATTCATCACGTCGGGCTTGGTCACGCGCCCTCCGCGGCCGGTGCCCTCGACAGCCGATGGATCGACCTGTTCCTGGCCGGCTACGCGGCGGGCAGACGGGCTGAGCCGCGCCTCGCCGGCGTTGTCCTCTGCAGCGGGGCTGCCGGCTTTTTCGACGGCCTGTTCCTCGCCGGGTTCGGACGCTTCCTCGCGCGTGCCGCTCTCGTCATCGTCGGCTGCCGCGCCGGCTTCTTCGTCCTGCACCTCGCCTTCCTCGATCACCGCGATCAAGTCGTCGCTGTGCACGGTGTCGCCCTCCTCCGCTTTGAGTTCGACAATTTTTCCGTCGACGGGGGCGGGCACCTCCAGCACGACCTTGTCGGTTTCCAGGTCGACGAGGTTTTCGTCTCTTCGAACGCTGTCGCCAGCCTTCTTGTGCCAGGCCGAGATGGTGGCGTCTTCAACCGATTCCGGCAAAACCGGTACTTTAACTTCAATCGTCATCGTATTGATTCCATTTGATATTTAATCGTCAGAAGGCAGGATGGCTTCGGTCACGAGCTGTTGCTGTTCCTGCGTGTGAACCACGTGAGAACCGGCGGCTGGCGACGCGGCGTGGGGCCGCCCGACGTAGTCGAGTTCGTGCTGGTCCGAGATGCAGGCCTGCAGATGATGGCGGATCTGGTACCACGCGCCCTGGTTCTTGGGTTCCTCCTGGCACCACACGACCTCGGTGGCGTTGGGAAATTCGTTGACGAAACCGCGAAGTTCCTCCTCCGGGAAAGGGTATAGCTGCTCGGCGCGCATGACGGCTACGGACCGAATGTTTTTCGAATCTCGTTTTTCCGCCAGGTCGTAGTAGATCTTGCCGGCGCAGAAGATCACGCGCGTGATCTCCTCAGGCTCTCCAGGGCCGCGATCGCCGATCACGCGTTGGAAATGGCCTTCCGAAAGGACCTTCAGAACCGAGGTCGCCGCCTTGCTGCGCAGCAGGCTCTTGGGTGTCATCACGATCAGCGGTTTACGCGTCGGCTGTTTCACCTGGCGGCGAAGCAGATGGAACATCTGAGCCGGGGTCGAGGGCACGCAAACCTGGATGTTGTGGTTGGCGGACAGCTGCATGAACCGCTCGAGCCGTGCGCTGGAGTGCTCCGGGCCTTGGCCCTCGTACCCATGGGGCAGGAGCAGGGTGAGCCCGCATAAGCGGCCCCACTTGGCTTCGCCGGAGGTGATGAACTGATCGATCACGACCTGGGCGCCATTGGCAAAATCGCCGAATTGGGCTTCCCAGACGGCCAGGGTCTCGGGCGCCGCCGTGGCGTAGCCATACTCGAAGCCCAGTACAGCCTCCTCCGACAACAGCGAGTCGATCACCGAGACTGAAACGTCGGGGTTGATCGTGTCGAGCGGCAGGTAATCGCCGCCGTCTTTCTGGTCGTGGAGCACGGCGTGGCGATGGAAAAACGTACCGCGGCCCGAGTCCTGGCCGACCAGTCGCAGCTTGGTGCCTTCCTCGATCAGGGTGGCGTAGGCCAGGGTCTCTGCAAAACCCCAGTCCATCGGGATCTCTCCAGCCGCCATCTTCTTGCGGTCTTCGATGATGCGCTTTACGCGGTTGTGCAAGGTGAAGCCGTCGGGCAGGGTGGTCAGCTTTTCCGAAAGGCTGCGGATGCGTTCCAGCGGAACCGAGGTGTCCTTGTCCCAGGGCTCGTCGATGTGGTCGTAGTCGTGCCAGGCGGCCGCGAACTGGTTGGAGCGCGGTTCGGTATCGACGTCGGCCACCTGTTCGCCGTGATCGAGCTTCTCGCGGTAGGTATCCATCATCCCCTGGACTTTGGCCTCGTCCATCAAGCCGCGTTCGATCAGCTGGTCGGCGTACTTGCGGCGGGGGGTCGGCATGCCGCGGATCTTGCGGTACATCCGCGGCTGGGTAGCGGCCGGTTCGTCGGCTTCGTTGTGGCCGTGCCGGCGGTAGCAGACCAGGTCGATCACGACGTCACGCTTGTACCGTTTGCGAAAGTCGCAGGCGATCTTCATCACGTGGTGCACGGCTTCCGGGTCGTCGCCGTTCACGTGGAAGATCGGCGCGTGCACCATTTTCGCCACCGTCGTGCAGTACAGGGTCGAGCGCATGTCTTGCGGGTTGCTCGTCGTGAAACCCACCTGGTTGTTGACGACGATGTGCAGCGTGCCCCCGACGCCAAAACCGCGCGTTTCGGACATCTGGAACAATTCCATGACGACGCCCTGGCCGGCGAAGGCGGCGTCGCCGTGGATCAAGATCGGCATGACCTCGTCGTGGTTGTCGTCCTGGCGGCGCACCTGGCGTGCCCTTGCCGAACCGATCACGACCGGGTCCACGATCTCGAGGTGAGACGGGTTGAAGGCCAGCGCCATGTGCAGCGGTCCGCCCGGGGTCTGCATGTCCGAGGCGTAACCCAAGTGGTACTTGACGTCACCCGAGCGCAGGGGATCATCGTGTTTGCGCTTGCCCTCGAACTCGTCGAACAACATCGCCGGCGACTTGCCGAGGATATTGACCAGCACGTTCAGGCGCCCACGATGGGCCATGCCGATGACGACCTCCTGAACTCCGTTCGCGCCGGAGTGAATCATGGTTTCGTGCAGCAGGGAAATCAGGCTGTCGCCGCCTTCCAGCGAGAAGCGCTTTTGCCCCACGTAGCGGGTGTGGAGGTATTTTTCCAGGCCTTCGGCAGCGGTCAGCAGGCCCAGTATGCGGACGCGCTCCTCATCGTTTACCGCGTAGGCACCGCCGCCGGTTTCCAGGCGCTCCTGCAGCCAGCGGCGCTTGGCCGTGTCGGTGATGTGGATGGCCTCGATACCGATGCTGCCGCTGTACACATTCTGACAGAGGTCAATGATGTCCCGCAGCTTCATCCGGTCCGGCGCGAACAGCGCGCCGGTATCGAATTCCCGGTCCATGTCGGCCGAGTCTAGCCCGTGGAATTCCGGCTCGAGGTCCGGAACGGGTTCGTGATGGGGCAGTCCCAGCGGGTCCAGGTTGGCGGCCTCGTGCCCCCGGATGCGGTAAGCGGTGATCAGCTTGACGACGGCGGCTTCTTTGCGCTCGGAGTAGGCGGTGTCGTCGCACGGCAGGGCAGGCCGTTTGCCGAGTTCTCTGAATGCTTCCTGGACCCCGAGATGCGCCCGTCCGGGGTCGGCCCCTTCGGCGAGTTCTTCGAAGGTTTTGGCCCAGGCATCTGGGACACTGGACGGGTCCTGCAACCAATCCTCGTACCAGGCCTCGATCCATGCGGCGTTGCCGCCGGACAGGTGTGATGAATCGCGCAGTTCTTCCAGGCTTTTTCGTGTCATGTTTCGAGACACCGTTTCCCGTTCAAAAAAAGGCGCTTAGTATAACCCAGCGGTGGCTTGAAAGGAGTTTCGCTTCCCTTCTGCCATCTGCGGCTCGGGGGAACCGTGGGCCGTTTAACGGAACATGGCCCCCGGGCGTATTTTTTTCAACGGCGTTGGCGAATCGCCTTCTCGAGATCGCGGAACTGTTCCACGATACCGTCGGCCAGTGACTGGAGTTCGTCGAGGTCGCGCGTCGCCACCAGACCGAAGTGCAGGATGCCGTCGTAGCTGAACATCGTGATATTGAGCCGAAGACCGGGCGAGAGCGTGCTGATGGGGTACATCCGTTCCACCAGGCTGCCCCGCAGATAGCGAGTTTCCTTTGGCCCCGGCAGGTTGGAAACGACCGCGTGACCGTTGGTCGGCAGGCTGTCCGTCAGTCCCAGCTTGTTGATGGCCTCGCTGGCGCCGCCGGCCAGGAAGGTGAACTGCTCGAACGCCACCGCCGGAATTCCGGAAACCTGGTACTTGACGTTATGGAGCTTGAATCCAATTTCGCGCAAACGGCGGTAGGGTGAGAGCCCCGGTTGCGCGAGATCGACCAGGGTAATTCCAATTCGGTTTCCGCCTCCGCCCTGGCCTGCATCGGCATCGCGCAGGTTGACCGGCATCTGGACGGAGAGCGGGTGTTCGAGGTGGATGTCCCGCCGGGCGAGGTAGTCATGGATGGCGCCGTCGATGCAGGCAAGCGCCACGTGGTTGAGTGTCGAGCAGGTTGCGTCGCACAGGCGGAAAACGCGGGACATCGGAACGCCGGCGGTCGCCACGCTGCGGCCGGGTTGTGCGCTGCCGGTCATCGGCGTGTCGGGAGGCGTGCTGAACATCAGGGCAACGGCGTCTTGGGTCAGGCCGGCTCTTTCGATGGCTTGCTGGGCCGTCAGTTTGAGCATGCCACCCCCCGAGCGCAGCTGCTGTTTTGCCATCCCGGCGAGACCGCACAGGACCTGGGAAGGGCGCGGCAGTGACGGGCGGCGCGGCGCATTTTCGCGGCGCCGGGAACGGCGTTTGCGCGGGTTGATGGCCCAGGGCGGCGTGAAGGAGTCGTCGTCCGCGGAGGTGGCCAGTCCCTGGTCCATCCAGGAGGTCATCGTCATGCCATCGGCGTAGGCATGGTGCAATTTCAGGTAAAGCGCAAAGCGGCGGCCCCGGATACCGTCGATCAGGTGGAACTCCCACAGGGGGCGCGACCGGTCCAGCATTGGCTCGTGCAGCAAGGCCGCCTTCTCCATGGCCTGGTTCCAGGAAATCGCGCGTCCCTCGTGGTGGTAGAACACGTGATTGTCGAATGAGAATGCGCGGCAGCGGTCCCAGTAAGGCCCGAGCGGGCCAAAGAAGTGGATCACCTGGTCGAATGGCTCTGAGATCCAGTCCTCCCGACAGGCGTCTTCGATCAGTCGTTCGACGTAATCGTCGGCGCAACCCTTGGGTTTCTGGCACAGCATCAGGCCGGCCACGTGCTTTGGGCTGTCTTCGGATTCGGCCACGAAAAAGGCCATGTCCATCAACGAAAGGCGCTTCATTCGTCCGCCTCCAGGTAGAGGTGGCCGTCATTGACTAGCGAGCAGAGCAGGTCGCCGTTCGCGGCGGCCAATTCCTGCCCTTCCCGGGCCAGCGCGTCGACGTCACACACGGCGCGTGCAAACTCGATTGAGCAGAGGTAGGAACTGCCGGCGGCGTACAGCCTCGTATTGTCCCCGGCGCCCGACCAAATCAGCCGTGTCCAGGGGTTCTGGCGTAAGGTGCTGCCCTGCATCACCGCCCGGGCCAGGGCCTTTCGGCTCAGTGGGATGTCTGGCCCAACGGGTTCGTGCGCCAGGCGATAACGCGACAGGAACAGGCCCAGGAATTCTGAAAAACCGGATTCTGCCCGGCTGGCCGCCGCTGCCAGGCCGGCAAAGCGCTTCAGACTGCCCGGGTCCAGTTCAGCGCTGTTCGCCGCGGGCGCCAGGTCAGGGTCGGTGTAGCGCGGGCCCTCGTCGTGTTCGGTGGCCAGCCATTCGCCGCATGCCTGTAGCAGGTCCGCCGTGCTCGGCGCGCGCATGCCGATCGACCAGGTCATGCCGGCATCCAGCGCGACGCCGTGATGGGCCACATCGGGGGGAAGGTAAAGCATGTCGCCGGGATTCAGGGTCCACTCCTGTTCTGGTTCGAACGATTTAAGGACGTTCAGTTCGGTTTTCTGTAACAGTGTAGCGTCAAAACGCTCGGCTATCTGCCAGCGTCGCTGTCCCGCGGCCTGCACAAGGAACACGTCGTAGCGATCGCTGTGTGGGCCGACCGAACCACCGGGAGCGG
Organism: Lysobacterales bacterium; assembly: GCA_013042915.1. Classification (GTDB taxonomy): domain Bacteria; phylum Pseudomonadota; class Gammaproteobacteria; order Xanthomonadales; family SZUA-36; genus JABDPF01. The sequence continues at coordinate 45,286 of JABDPF010000050.1, read as the reverse complement.
CCACACTGACCATCAGGTCGTCAATGCGCCAACGCGGCAGAAACCCGAACGCTCGAAGCAGCGACCTCAGGGGAGGGTAGTGCTTTTCCACGTCCTGCACCAACAGCGTCCAGTTGGAGTCGGGCAGGGCTCTCAGCCGGTTTTCCTCGAAGGGGCCATGCTCCAGGGACCAGTCGTGCTCGGGAAAGGAGCCGCTGACGAGGCGCGCCTCCGCCAATTCGTCACAGGCCAGGCCCGCGATGTCGTCGGCGTCGAGTTCAGGCGTGAATCCAGGGAACGCCTGGCGGATCAGCAGTGGCTTTTTCTGCCAGTGGTCGCGCAGAAATTCGTCCGCAGTCAATGCGCCCAGCGGTGTCATGCCTGGTGATCGTCGATCGTCGCCGCCATGCCCGCCGCGTTGCCCGTGTATCCACCCGGCGTCAGGGCCAGCAGCGCCTTGCGCGCCTCCTGCGGAAGATCCAGGCCATTGACGAAAGCCTCGAGGTCCCCGGCCGTGATGGTTTTTCCGCGTGTCAGCGCCTTGAGTTGTTCGTAGGGGTTTTCGATGCCGTAACGGCGCATGACTGTCTGGATCGGCTCGGCCAGCACTTCCCAACTGGCGTCTAGATCGGCGGCCAGGCGGGCTTCGTCGACCTCAAGTTTGCCAAGCCCCTTGAGCAGTGAGCCCAGCGCAACGACAGAGTGGCCGTATGCCGTGCCGATGGCCCGCAGCACCGTTGAATCGGTGAGGTCACGCTGCCAGCGGGATCGGGGCAGCTTGTGGGCGAGGTGTTCGAGTACCGCGTTGGCCAGGCCGAGGTTGCCCTCGGCGTTCTCGAAGTCGATCGGATTGACCTTGTGCGGCATCGTCGAAGAGCCGATTTCGCCTTCAACCGTTCCCTGCTTGAAGTATCCGATCGAAATGTAGGACCAGATGTCCCGGCACAGATCGACCAGGACAGTGTGGTAGCGCGCCAGTGAATGGAAAAGCTCGGCCATCCAATCGTGTGGTTCGATCTGGGTGGTGTAGGGGTTCCAGTGCAGGCCCAGCGATTCGACGAAGTCGCGCGACAGGGCAGGCCAGTCGATCTCGGGATAGGCGCTGAGATGGGCGTTGAAGTTTCCGACCGCGCCATTGATTTTGCCCAAAAACTCCTGTCCGGCCATCAGGCGTTGTTGCCGCCGCAGTCGAAACAGCACGTTGGCCATCTCCTTGCCCAGCGTGGTGGGTGATGCGGTCTGGCCGTGCGTTCGCGAGAGCATCGCTTGTTCGGCGTTTTCGGTCGCGAGCCGGGTCATCGCCGCATCGACTTCGGCCATCAGCGGGTCCATCACCGTGCCGTGGGCGTCCTTGATCATCAGCGCATAGGCCAGGTTGTTAATGTCCTCGGACGTGCAGGCGAAGTGCAGAAATTCCGCGTGTTCCGCCAGCTCCGGCACGCGGTTGAATTTCTCTTTCAGGAAATACTCCACGGCTTTCACGTCGTGGTTGGTGACCGATTCGATGTCCTTGATGCGCTGCGCGGACTGTTCGTCGAAATTCGCCAGCAATTCATCCAGGTAGTCGCTGGACGCCGCGCTGAGCGAGGGAAGTTCCGCAACGCCCGGGTGGGCGCAAAGCGCCTGGAACCAGCGGACTTCGACGATGGCGCGGCGATGGATCAGGCCGTATTCGCTGCAAATCGGGCGAAGGGCTTCGGTCTTTGCGCCATACCGTCCGTCTACGGACGAGAGCGCGGTCAATGGGCTGAGGTTCATGAAGGTGTTACCGGACGCGTGCCTAAACCACCATTGTCTCACTTTCAACGCCCGGTTTGAACGTTCCTGTTCATGGGGTCAGAGTCGAGCGACTCTGACCCGGGTCTTTCGCTTGCCCAACTCAGCTCTCGGTCGCCCGGCGGCGAAGCAGCAGCGTTACGGCCAGGAACACCGCGGCCAGAACCAGACCGACCAGCATCTGCAGCGAGAGCAGGCGGTCGAGCATGTTGGCCAGGGTGACGGCGTGGTCGAAATCACCGGTCAGCGGCACGCCGAGCGCCACGCCGGCTTCGCCTTCCCCGACTTCAGCGGTCAGGATCGCGGGCGTGTTGAACATCCAGTCCTTGATCACGCTGCTGAGGTTGTTTTCAAGCGTAAACGTGCGCAAAAACTCGATCCAGCCCTGCAGTACCGAGATAACCAGGGGCGGCAGCAGTGCGAACAGCAGCGGCACCCTTGGGGCGAAGGAGGACACCAGCAAAAGCCAGCCGTACATTGGCAGCGCCCAGATGGCCGCCGCCAGCCAGGAGGCGCCGATCAGCGCCCAGGCCTTGAACGGGTTGGCCAGGCTGAGGAACAGGGTCCAGGGGTTGCCGTCCACGCTCAGCACCATGACGGAGCCGATAATGGCCATCAGGACCTGGGTCAGGATCAGCGTCACGAGGAACGCGAACGGCGCGAGCACCATGGCGGTCAGCAGTTTCGAGGCGATCGTCAACAAGTCGCTGGCCGGCAGGGATTTCCAGAACAGGATGCTGCGGTCCTTGCGGTCGTCGTACAGCGCGCCGAGGAGGTAGAAAAACACCACGAAGGACATCGTTATGGTGAACAGCACGGAGCTGCCCAGCAACGCCTGTTCGACGACGATGGCGCGTATCTCGGGAGACTGCTCCCCGGCCAGGCGCACGGCTTCCTTGAAGGTGTACAACTCGTTGTCGACGTGGGCGGTCGTAAATATCGACATCAGCAGCAGCGCGATGTAAATGCCTCCGATGACCAGGGGTGTGGTGCGCAGGGCGCCCTTGTGTTCCCAGTATTCCCGTTCAACCAGGGCCAGCAGTCGTTTCATGAGACACCCCTTTTCATCGTCGCGACGAACAGGTCGGCCACGCTGGGGGTGTGCAGTTCGCCCAGGCCTTGCAGCGTCTGCCGGTCCACGTTCTCGTAGAGGAAGATATGGCGTCCGAATAGTTCCCGCTCGTAAAGCGGATGCAGTGCCCGCGCCTCGAGCGCCTTTTCCGGCTTCGCCATCAGTTCGACGTAACGTTCCTGGACAACTTCCATGGTGGCCTCGAGCGCAATTTTTCCCTCCTGGATGAACACCAGGTCGGTCAGGATGTGTTCGACTTCCTCAACCTGGTGGGTGGTGATCAGGATGGTGCGGTCCTCGTCGAAATAGTCGGTCAGCAGGTTGGTGTAGAACTCCTTGCGGTAAATGATGTCGAGGCCCAGCGTGGGTTCGTCGAGCACCAGCAGCTTGGCATCGATCGCCATGACCAGGGCCAGGTGGAGTTGCGCCACCATGCCCTTGGACAACTGCTTCACCTTCTGACCCGTCGTGACCTTGGTCTGGGCGAGGGACTCCATGCAGCGCTTGCGGTTGAAGCCGGGATGGAGTTTTTCGGTGATCTCGATTAATTGGTCGACCCGGATCCAGCGGGGTAGCACCGCGACGTCAGCGATGAAACAAACATCCTCCATCAGGGCCGCGCGCTGGCTGGACGGGTTTTTGCCCAGCACCGACAGCTCGCCGTCGTAGGTCGCAAGGCCCAGGATCGCCTTCAGGGCCGTGGTCTTGCCGGCGCCGTTGGGGCCGATCAGTCCGACAATGCGGCCCGGCGGGATTTCGAGGTCGATGTGATCGACCGCCAGGGTACGTCCATAACGCTTGGTCAGCCCGCGGGCGGAAATGATGGGGTTCATCGACTCAGCTCTCTTTCTTCTTGAGCGGATCGAGTAACTTTTGAGGGTCGAGGCCCAGCTGCTCAATCCGGTTGATCGTGGCCGGCCATTCCTCTTCCAGGAATCGTGCCCGCTCGGAGGACAACAATTGTTTGCGCGCGCCTTCGCACACAAACATGCCCAGTCCACGCCGCTTCTCCACCAGGCCTTCGTCTACCAGCGCCTGGTACGACTTGGAGACGGTGATGGGATTGAGCTGGAATTCCGCTGCCACGGTGCGCACCGAGGGCAGGGCTTCGCCTTCCTCGAGCGTTCCGTCGAGGATCATCGCAATCGTGCGGTCCTTGAGTTGCCAGTAGATCGGCTGGCTGTCATTCCAGTGGGTAGACATGGGCTGGGGTATCAGTTGCGCCGGAACAGGTACAGGCGCACCTTGAATCCCTTGTTGGCCTTTACCGACCCGAGCTCGTTGGTCTGTGCCCGGTCCAGAGCCGGCGCAGAACGGGCCGCGACCGATGCTCCCGCCTCAACGGGGCGCTCGCTCGACCGGTCCATGCCGGTTGCGAGACTGGCGGCGACAAGCAGGAACGCGGCCAGCGCGGCCAGGCGGTTGGAAACCCTCATTCGGTTTATGCGTGTCAGTCTTAACATCGTCTATTGCCTTGAAGAGACCCATCGAGTTATGCAGTGTTGTAGTGAAGTATAACACCAAAACCGCATTATGCAAGTGTCCGGGTCGAAAAACATGAAATCAATGTTTCCGAGCGCCCAGCCAGGACAGCAGCAGGGCAGCCAGGAGAGGCAGCAATCGTTCGATCCAGTCTCCGGGAGATTCGACGGTCCAGCTGAGGACCACGGTCAACGCGAATCCGCAGGACAACGCGGCGACACGCCAGGCCGGTGCCACGCGCCCCCGCCACAGCGTGACCACGAGGAGGGGGCCGAACGCGGCGGCCAGGGCCTGCCAGGCAAACAGGACACGGCTGAAAATGTCGTCCGGGAAGAACACCGCCAGGGCGATCGCCAGCAGGCCGATGATGAATACAACCCAGCGCGCCTGGGTCACACCGCGGGCATCGCCACGACCGTCGCGCCAATCGTGGCTGACACTCGAGGCCGCCACCAGCAGCTGGCTGTCGGCAGTCGACATGATGGCGGACAGGATGGCCGAGACCATCACGCCCGCCGCGAGCGCGGGCAACAACAGGGTGGCGAGAACGAACAACACCTGTTCGCCGTCTCCGAGGTCGGCCACCAGCAACCGGCCGCACCAACCCAGGGTGACCATCCCGGTATAAATCACCAGGGCCCAGGCAATCGCAATGCGCCGGCCGCGCCTCAGGGCGGCTGCATCACGAATCGCCATGAAGCGATTGACCACGTGGGGTTGGCCGGGATAGCCAAGACCAATACCGAACAGGCCGAACACGAACCCAATGGCGGCGGGAAGCGTCGACTGCCCGGTCCAGCTGATGTCCGCGCCGGTCGACAGCGAGGCGATCAGCTCGCCCGGCCCCCCGACTGCCGCCAGGGCGAGTAGCGGGAGCAGCAGGGCGCTGAGCGCCATCAGCAAGCCCTGCACGCTGTCGGTCACGCTCGCCGCCCAAAACCCTCCGAGCCAGACATAGACAAGTACGACCGCGGCGCCAATCACGATGGCCAGTATGGGGTCGACGCCCAGCACGCTGGCGAACGTTTTGCCTGCGGCCTGGAATTGCGCGGCAATGTAAAACGTGAAACAGAACAGGATGATCAGGGCACCCAGGCGCATGATGGTTCGTCGCGCCGGATCGCCCGGCGGTCCTGCAAGGAACTCGGTCAGCGTGATCGCGCCGCTGTCGCGGCTCTGCCGGGAGAGCCTGGGGGCGACCAGGTACCAGTTGATGCAGAAACCGAGCACCGTGGCGGGGATCAGCCACAGCGCCGGAAGACCCCAGGCGAATGCGGCGCCACTGACGCCCAGCAGGCTCCAGGCCGACGACGAACTGGCCGATGCGCTGAGCGCCGCGACCGCGCCGCCCAGGTTGCGGCCGCCGAGATAAAAATCGGTGCTGTCGGCGTTGCGCCGACTGGCCCACCAGCCGATGCCCAGCATCAGGACCTGGTAGATCACCAACGTGATGACGATGCCGCTCAAAACCGAACCTTCCCCAGTTAACCGGGGTCAGAGTATCCGAAATCTGGGGGCTAGAGTAGCCGGAAAACCCGGGGTTGAAGTCAGTCCCTTGCTGTGACCCTCGGTCTTCGTTGCGACTCGGAGGCGATTGAAGGACAATTACCGGTTCACCATTAAGGATTGCAGCCGTACGGGCTGCGTTTCGTTCGTAACCAAGGAGCAATACACAATGAGCAACACCATCAAGAAAGGCGTGCTGGCCGCGGCACTCATTTTTGCCGGCCCCGCGCTGGCCGCCGATCTCGAAACCGAAGCGCAGAAACTGGGCTACGTTTTCGGCATGGAAATCGGTAACCAGCTCAAGCAGGGCGGCGCGGAAATCGATATCGACAGCCTGACCGAGGCCCTTCGCGCCGCTTACACTGGCGGAGAGCTGTCCCTGACGATGGAAGAAGCCGCAGCCATTCGGAACGAATACGTCGCGGCTCGGCGTGCCGAGGCCGAGGCGGCCCAGGCGGGCGTGGCGGCCAAGAATGCGGCCGACGGCGACAAGTTCCTGCTGGAAAATGCACAGCGCGAAGGCGTTAGCGTCACCGATTCCGGCTTGCAGTACGAAGTGCTGTCGCAAGGCGAGGGCCCGAAGCCGGCAGCTACCGACACGGTCACGGTTCATTACCGCGGCACCTTGCTTGACGGCACGGAATTCGACAGCTCCTATTCACGCAACCAGGAAGCCACGTTCGGTCTGAACCAGGTCATCCCCGGTTGGACCGAGGGCCTGCAATTGATGCCGGTCGGCAGCAAGTACAAGTTCTTCATCCCATCCAGCCTGGCTTACGGTCCGAACGGGCCACCGTCGATCGGTCCCAACGCCACGTTGATTTTCGAGGTAGAGTTACTCGGCATCCAGTAGGGCTCAAGCACCATGCGAATTTCTATCGTAGGAAGCGGCTACGTCGGACTGGTCAGCGGTGCTGGCCTTTCCGACGTCGGCCACCACGTGCTGTGCATGGACATTGACCGGCAGCGCGTGGACGGTTTGCGCAGAGGCGAGGTTCCTATTTTCGAACCCGGCCTCGAGCCGATGATCCGGCGCAACATGGACGAGGGGCGGCTCGAGTTTTCGACCGATATCAAGGCCGCGGTTGCGCATTGCCAGGTGTTGTTCATCGCGGTCGGTACGCCGCCGGAAGAAGACGGCTCGGCCGACCTCAGCCACGTGCTGGCGGTGGCCGCCGAGGTCGGCGATTGCCTCGATAAACCCCTTCTCGTGGTGGTTAAGTCCACCGTTCCCGTGGGTACCTGCGAGACTGTCCGCGACACGATTCGTGATCGACTGGATTTGCGCGGTGTTTCTCATGCCTTCTCGGTGGCTTCCAACCCGGAGTTTCTAAAGGAAGGCGCCGCCATCGGCGACTTCATGAAGCCGGATCGCATCGTGATTGGCGTGGACAACGCGGAAGCCGAATCCCTGCTTCGGGAGCTGTACGCGCCGTTCAACCGCAACCATGAGAAGCTCTTGTGCATGGACGTGCGCTCATCGGAGCTGACGAAGTACGCGGCCAATACCATGCTGGCAACCAAGATCAGCCTGATGAACGAGCTTTCCAATGTCGCGGCGAGGGTCGGCGCCGACATCGAGCAAATTCGAAAAGGGATCGGCTCCGACCCCCGCATCGGTTACTCGTTTATATACCCGGGTCCGGGCTATGGCGGGTCCTGTTTTCCCAAGGACGTACGCGCCCTCGAACACACGGCGCGCAGCGCAGGCTACGAGGCCGAGCTCCTGCAGGCCGTGGAGGCCGTGAACGCGCGTCAGAAAAAGGTGCCGTTCTCTTTGCTGTCCCGTCACTTCGGCGGCAAACTGGAGGGGCGAAACGTGGCGGTCTGGGGCCTATCGTTCAAACCCGACACGGATGACATGCGCGAAGCCCCGAGCATTGACCTGATCGAAGAGGCCTTGCAGGCGGGTGCTCGAGTCGTGGCGCACGACCCGGAGGCAGGAGATGAGGCCAGACGCCGGTTTGCCGGCCGGACGGGTTTCACCATGGCGGAAGATCCTTACGAGGCGGCCGCCGATGCCGATGCCCTGGTCCTGGTGACCGAGTGGAAACAGTACTGGTCGCCCGATTTCGAGCGGCTTGCCCGCGAAATGGCCCATGCCGTCGTGATCGATGCCCGCAATATCTGGCCGCCTGCCGTCATGCGTAAGCGCGGGTTTTCGTATTACTCAATCGGCAGACCCTGATCGACCATGGCTGATTCACTTCAGGACCAGCTTCGCCAGCTGGGGTTGGCCAAAGGGCGCAAGGCCGGCGCAAGGAAGACCCCCCCCGGCAAGGCGAAGCGCCGCGAAGCCGGTAACCGCTCGGCTTCCTCACAGCAAGGCAAGAAGGACCGGGAACTGTCGCTCAACGAGGCCTGGGCGCTGCGGGCACGGGAAGAAAAGCGCAGCGCCGCGCAGGCCCGGGCGCGGAAGCAGGAAGAAGATCGAAAGCGCCGCGAGATCAACAAGGCCATCCGGGCCATCGTCAAGCCCAACCGGCTGAATCGCGACGATGCGGAGGTGGCTCGCAATTTCATGTTCCGCGGCCGCATCCGGAAAGTGTACGTCACGCCCGACCAGCACAAAGCCCTGGGCGAAGGTAGCCTGGGCCTCGTTTACCTTACCGGTGGCTACCACGTGCTCGCGCCCGAACACATCCAGGCAGTCGTAAAAATCGACCCCGAACACGTCATCGACCTGGTCGGCGAAGAGCCCGAAGACGCAGAATTCCCTGTCCCCGACGACCTGCTCTGGTAAGCGAGCCAATACGCCTCAGACGTTCATGGGAATCAACCGCTCCACTTCCTCCGGGCTGCAATCCTTGCGCTGGGCGTAGTCTTCGACCTGGTCTTTCAGCACCGGGCCCAGCACGAAATACCGGGCTTCGGGGTGGGCGAAGTAGTAGCCGCTGACCGAGGCGGCCGGCGACATCGCAAAACCGCTGGTCAGTTCCATGCCCGCATTTGCGGATGCGTCGAGCAGGCTGAAGAGTTTTTTCTTCTCCGAGTGGTCGGGGCAGGCCGGGTAACCCGGGGCCGGCCGGATGCCGCGATAGGATTCGCCGATCAACGCATCGTTGTCCAGCGATTCGCCCTTGTCGTAGCCCCAGAATTCCTGTCGAACCCGCTGGTGCAGATGCTCGGCGAAGGCCTCGGCGAAGCGATCGGCCAGGGCCTTGAGCAAAATGGCGCGGTAATCGTCGTGTTCGGCTTCGAACTCGGCCAGCTTTTTCTCGATACCCAGGCCGGCTGTCACCGCGAACAGCCCGACCCAGTCGGTGAGGTCCGTCTCTTCCGGCGCTACGTAGTCGGCCAGGCAGAGGTTTGGTTTGCCCTGGGCCTTGGGGCGCTGCTGACGCAGAAAACGCAGGGTCTCGAGTTCTTCTTCGCGCTGCTCGTCGCGGTACAGCACCACGTCGTCGCCATGCGACGCTGCGGGGTGCAGCGCGAAGACGGCCCGGGCCCGCAGCCATTTCTCCTCCACGATCCGATCCAGCATCTCGCGCGCATCATGGTACAGGCTGCTGGCGGTCTCGCCGACCACCTCGTCATCGAGGATGTCGGGAAAGCGGCCGGCCAGTTCCCATGTGCGGAAAAACGGCGTCCAATCGATGTAATCCACCAGCTTTTCGAGGGGGTAGTCTTCCAGCACGTGGCGCCCTGGTTGATCGGGACGGGGCAGGGTGGCGGCCTGCCAGTCGATCGCGAGGCGGTTGGCACGCGCCTCGTCCAGTGAGACGGGCGGCTTGCGCTTGCTACCGCGCGCCCGGCGCTCGCGGAGGGCTGCGTACTCGGTGGCGGTTTCCCGGTGAAAGCGCTGGCGGCTTTCCGAGGAAATCAGCTTGCGCGCGACCCCCACCGCGCGCGAGGCGTCCTTGACCCAGAACACGCCGTTGTCGTACTCAGGCTCGATCTTCAGCGCGGTGTGCAACGGCGACGTCGTCGCACCGCCGATCATCAGCGGCTGGTCCAGCCCCTGGCGTTTCATCTCCGCGGCCACCAGGCGCATCTCTTCCAGCGACGGAGTGATCAACCCGGACAGGCCGATGATGTCGGCGTTGACCTCGCGGGCCCGGTCGAGAATTTGCTCGGCCGGCACCATCACACCCAGGTCTGTCACGTCGAAATTGTTGCAGCGCAACACAACGCCGACGATGTTCTTGCCGATGTCGTGGACGTCGCCCTTGACCGTCGCCATCACGATGTGTCCGCGGCTCGACGAGGCATCCCCGCGCGCACGTTTTTCCTGCTCGATGTACGGAATCAGCACGGCCACCGCCTGCTTCATCACCCGGGCGCTTTTGACCACCTGGGGCAGGAACATCTTGCCGTCGCCGAACAGGTCGCCGACCACGTTCATGCCGTCCATCAGCGGTCCTTCGATCACGTCCAGGGCTTGCTCGGCGGCTTGCCGTGCTTCCTCGGTGTCTTCTTCGACATGGCTGTTGATGCCTTTGACCAGGGCATGAACCAGGCGCTCTCTGACCGGCAGTTCGCGCCAGTCCTCGGCGCTCTCCTGCTTTTCCCGGCTGCCCTGGAATTCCTGCGCGATGTCCAGCAGGTTCTCGGTTGCGTTGGGTGACCGGTTGAGCACCACGTCCTCGACCGCCTCACGCAGGCGCGGGTCGATCTCGTCGTAAATCTCCAGTTGTCCGGCGTTGACGATCGCCATGTCCAGCCCGGCCTTGATCGCGTGGTAGAGAAATACCGAGTGAATCGCTTCGCGGATGCGGTCCTGGCCGCGGAAAGAGAACGAGATATTGCTCAAGCCGCCCGAGATCAGCGCGCCCGGGCAGGCGACCTTGATCTGCCGTGTGGCCTCGATGAAGTCGAGACCGTAACTGTCGTGCTCCGGGATGCCGGTGGCAACGGCAAAAATATTGGGGTCAAAAATGATGTCCTCGGGCGGAAAGCCCACCTCCTCGGTAAGGATGCGCCACGCCCGCTTGCAAATCTCAACGCGGCGCTCGAGTGAATCTGCCTGGCCTTTTTCGTCGAAGGCCATCACGATCACGGCCGCGCCGTACCGAAGCACCCTCCGTGCTTGCTCGATGAAGGGCTGTTCCCCTTCCTTCATGCTGATCGAGTTCACCACGCCCTTGCCCTGCAGGCACTGCAAGCCGGCTTCGAGCACGTCCCAGCGGGAGGAGTCGATCATCACCGGTACGCGAGCGATGTCCGGCTCGGACGCCACCAGGTTGAGGAAGGTGGTCATGGCCGCGGGGCCGTCCAGCAGCCCTTCGTCCATGTTGACGTCGATGATCTGCGCCCCGTTTTCCACCTGCTGGCGCGCGACGTCCAGCGCGGCGGGGTAGTCGTCGTTCTGGATCAGACGGCGAAAAACCGCGGAACCGGTCACGTTGGTGCGTTCGCCGATATTGACGAAGTTGAGATCCGGCGTGAGCGTCAGAGGTTCAAGGCCGGACAGGCGGCACAACTTTTCGCGCTCGGGAATGACGCGTGTCGCGGCCCCGGAAACGGACTCGCGGATGGCGGCGATGTGCTCGGGTCGCGTTCCGCAACAGCCACCCACGAGGTTGAGCAGTCCGTCATCGGCAAACTCGGCCAACACCGCGGCCATCTGTTCCGGCGTGTCGTCATACTCGCCCAGCTCGTTGGGCAGTCCGGCATTCGGATAGAGGCTGACCGGGCACTCGGCCACCCGTGCGAGTTCCTTGATCCATGGGCGGATTTCCACCGCGCCGAGGGCACAATTCAACCCCACCGCGAACGGACGGGCATGACGGACGGAATGCCAGAAGGCCTCGACGGTCTGGCCCGACAGGGTGCGGCCGCTGGCATCGACGATGGTGCCTGACACCAGCACGGGCAGGCGATGACCCAGTTCCTCGAACACGTCGCCGACGCCGAACAGGGCGGCCTTGCAATTGAGTGTGTCAAAGACGGTCTCGACCACGAGCAGGTCGGCCCCGCCGTCTATCAGGCCACGCGCCGCGGTCGCGTAGGCGTCGCGCAGGTCTGCGAACGAGATGTTGCGGTATTCGGGCCGGTTGACGTCCGGTGACAACGACGCCGTCCGGTTGGTGGGGCCCAGTGCTCCCAGGACGAAGCAGTCCCGCCCCGGATTTTCGGACATGAAGTCATCCACCGTGCGGCGGGCGAGCGCCGCGCTTTCGCGGTTCAATTCTTCGGCCAGGGCCTCGGTTGCGTAATCGGCCTGCGAAATCGAGGTCGCGTTGAACGTATTCGTCTCGATGATATCGGCGCCGGCCGCCAGGAATTGACGATGGATGTCCGCGATCACGTCCGGCCGGGTCAGCGAGAGGATGTCGTTATTGCCCTTGAGCGGCGTTCCGTGACCGGCGAAGCGTTCGCCGTGGAAGTCATCCTCGCCCAGTCCCCGTTCCTGGATCATGGTACCCATCGCTCCGTCGAGCACGACAATTCGTCTCGAGAGAAGGTGTTCCAGGCGTTCTACGGTCTCCGGATTCTTGAAAGGAATCTTGTTCATGGCTGCAGTGGCTTCCAGTGCTTGCGATCCGGGTGGTGTGCCCGGCCGGCGTATCAGTGAATCGGTTTGACCGCGGAAATGGCCAAAACCGAGAAGTTGGGGCTGCGTTTCTCGACGGCGGAAACGGTGCAGGCGAGCACGTCCAGCCCGGCTTTGGTGGCCAGCGATTCCAATTGCCGACGGCTGAATCCCAGATTGACGTGATTGAAGGGCTCAACCGCTTTTTCGTGGCGGTGCTGCTCCAGCGTGACGGCCAACAGGCGACCGCCGGGCTTCAATACCCGGTTGACTTCGTCAAAAACACGTTCGGGATCCGGGGTGTAAGTCAGTGCGTGCATCAACAGTACGGTATCGAACTGCGCGTCTTCGAGCGGCAGTTGGTGCATGTCGCCTACTTCGAAACTGACGTTGGTAAAGCCGGCCAGGCGTTTGCGCCCGGCATCCGCCACCCGCCGGCTGATGTCGAGGCACACGATGCTGTCAGCCCGCGGCGCGAGCAATTCGGCGAGTACACCGTCTCCCGAGGCGATGTCGAGAACGCTGCCCGGGTCAATCAGATGCACCATGCCGCGTGCCGTGGCCTCCCAGGTCCGCCCCGGTGAATAGTGTCGTTCCATCACGCCAGCCACGCTGTCGGCCCAGGTGCCTTTGCCGCTGCGCCGATTGAGCACCTGCAGCACCCGGTCCAGGTCCTGCTGCACGAGGGGGTCTTGCGTGTTTTTCCGCAACAGTCGCCACAACGAAGCGAGTGCACCGTCGGCATCCTGCCGAGCGATTCGATAATACACAAACACCCCGTCGCGGCGATCGGCGACCAGCCCGGCCTCTTTGAGGCGGGCGAGGTGTGTTGAGACGCGCGGTTGGGCGAGTTGCGTGATTGCGGCCAACTCGGCCACGCTGAATTCTTCACGGTCCAGCAGCAGCAATAGCCGAACGCGAGTGGGGTCGGAAAGCAGGCGCAGGTGCTGGGTCGCGGCCTGCAGGTCCATCGTACCGCCGGAATCAGGGGACATATCTTTATATCTTGATCAAGAGATACGTAAAGCTTATCGCCTGAGCCCGTGCCGGTCAAGAAACGCGGCGCTCGGCGGTCTCATGGGAGGCTGCGAAAGGAATAAATTCCCGTTCGCGGCTATAATTCGTTCCCGGTCATCTTACAGGCAAAGCGGGTGGGTACACCATAATGAAAACGGCAAACGACGCACGGAAGACAGACCTCGTCCAGCAGATCTGGTCACGTTTTCAGACACGCCTCGGCAAACGTCAGGCGGCGGTTTTCAAAGCCTTCGTCGAGCAGGTTTTCGACCGTGTTCCCTACCAGGAGCTCGCTGACAGTTCGCCCGAACACCTGGCAGCGTTGCTGGCGGGGCAAACGGCCTTCATGCGCCATCGCCAGCCCGGACAGCTTTCGGTTCGGGTCTTCAACCCTTCGCTTGACGAACACGGCTGGGACGGGGGGCGTAGCGTCGCGGAGCTGGTCAATGACGACAAGCCGTTCCTGGTGGATTCGGCAGTACTTGCGCTGTCGGAGCTCGGCATGGGCATCGAGCAGGTAGTCCATCCGCTGATCCGCGTCGAACGTGACGATGCGGGGCAGATAACGCGCATCTACCCGGCAAACTCCGAAAAGGGTCAGCCCGAATCCGTCATGCAGTTGCACCTTGACAGTCGAGTGGGGGATTCCGAGCTGACGAAGATCCGCGACCGCCTGGCGGACGCGATGGACGGCGTGCACCGGGTTGTCGCCGATTGGAAAGCCATGGAGCAGACCGTGGCCGAGACCGTGGTGGCGATGCCGGAATGGGCGCCCGGGGTTGATGCCGAGTGGATGGAGGAGTGTCAACGGTTCGTGCACTGGCTACTGGAAGATCACTTCGTGCTGCTGGGTATTCGTGACTACGAACTCGTCGGTGAGGGATCGTCGACCACGGTCCGACGCGTTCGCGGAAGCGGGCTGGGCATCCTTCGGGACGAAAGCAAGTCACCCGACGTTCGCACCCTGGACAGCCTGGCACCGGCCGCGCGCAGGCGCAGCCAGAAACGGCCGGTGATCGTCACCAAGACCAATACCCGGTCCACGGTGCACCGCCCCGGTTACATGGACTATATCGGCGTGCTTAAAATCGACGATCAGGGGCGCACGACAGGGGAACGCCGGATCCTCGGGCTGTTCACTTCGCGCGCTTACACGCAGGGGGTGATGTCGACCCCGATGGTGCGCGTTAGGGCCCGCAACATCATGGATGCTTCCGGCCTGGTGCAAGACAGCCACGATTACAAATCGATGATGCACATCCTGCAGACCCTGCCGCGCGACGACCTCTACCAGGCCAGCACGCCTCAACTGCGTGAAATAGCCGAGGGTGTTCTCAACCTGCAGGAACGAAAACTGGTGCGGCTGTTCATTCGCAAAGAGCGTTACGGCCGCTTCTACTCTTGCCTGGCGTACCTCCCCAGGGAGCGCTTCAACACCGAAAATCGGGAAAAGATACAGGGCATCCTCGCCAAGGCACTGAAGGCCGAGCGGATCGATTACAACGTCCGGGTCGCGGAATCCAGCCTGGCGAGACTGCAGGTGCTCATCAGGCCCCGGTTGGGCGAAGCGATCGAATTCGACGTTTCCGCGCTGGAAGAGGAAATTGCCGCCGCCGTCCGATCCTGGACCGATGAACTCGGCGCCACCCTGGCCGAGCGCTTCGGTGAGGAGACCGGGCGAGAGTGGCTCGAGCAATTTGGCGACGCCTTCCCCGAAGCGTACAAGGAAGACGTTGCACCCTGGGTGGCTGCGTTCGACGTGGCCAATGTAAGTGCCGTCGCAGGCGGTGAGGCCTTGAGGATGAGCCTGTACCGGCCGCGCGAGCCACGCGGCGGTATCATTCGATTCAAGCTGTTCCGGGCCGGGCGGCCGGTCCCTCTCTATGACGTCCTCCCGGTTCTGGAGAACCTGGGCCTGCACCTGGTCAACGAGAGGCCCTACGAACTGAAGCTCTCGAAGGACCAGTCGGTCTGGATACAGGATTTCGACATGCAGCCCGCCCAGGGCGGTGAAATCGAATCCGAAGTCGTTCGAGAGCGCTTCCAAGACGCCTTCCGCCGCACGCTCGAGGGTGAGGCGGAGAACGACGGTTTCAACCGCCTGGTGCTGAACTCTCAGATGAGTTGGCGGCAGGTTGCGGTGCTTCGTGCTTATGCAAAGTTCCTGCAGCAGGCCAACATCCCCTTTTCCGCTACCTACATGGCGGATTCGATGACGCGCCATCCGGGCCTGTCGAGGATCCTTGTTGAACTGTTCGAGGCGCTGTTCGATCCGGGTCGCGATGACGAGAGCCAGGGCGATCGAAAGCGGGCCCGGCAAGACCTGGAAAGCTTGCTTCGCCCGATTTTCGAGAACGAGTGCCAGTCTGATCCCGCGCTGGGTGATTACCTCGACGAATTCATCAGGGCGCGCACGGGACGGCGGGCAGGGCAGACAGAGGCCGCTCGAAACCTGTTCGAACGCGGACTGCAATTCGTCGCCAGCCTGGACGAGGATCGAATCCTGTTCGCATTTTACGAGGTCATCGACGCCACGCTGCGCACGAGCTACTTCCAGCGATCAGAGGAAGGCGAGCCGCGTGAGTACATCGCCTTTAAAATCGAATCTGCTGCGTTGCCCGAATTGCCGCGCCCACGACCGTTCCGCGAAATCTGGGTGTACTCACCCCGGTTCGAAGGAGTCCATCTGCGTGGCGGCATGATCGCAAGGGGTGGTCTTCGCTGGTCGGACCGGCGCGAGGATTTCCGCACCGAGGTGCTCGGCCTGATGAAAGCGCAGAACGTCAAGAACACGATGATCGTTCCGGTCGGCGCCAAGGGAGGCTTCGTCGTGAAGCAGCCCCCGAAAGTGGGCGGCCGCGAGGCGTTTTTTGAAGAAGGAGTTTACTGTTATACGAAGTTTATCAATGCGTTGCTTGATATTACCGATAATCTGGATAAAGAAATAGTGCTGCCGCCAGACGCCGTCGTGCGGCGTGACGGCGACGATCCCTACCTGGTCGTGGCTGCGGACAAGGGCACGGCCACCTTCTCCGATACCGCCAACGCGGTGGCGGCCAAACACGGCCACTGGCTGGGCGATGCGTTCGCGTCGGGTGGGTCCGTCGGTTACGACCACAAGGCGATGGGGATCACCGCGCGCGGCGCCTGGGAGGCGGTCAAGCGCCATTTCCGCGAGATGGGTGTCAACACGCAAAAGGAAGCGTTCACGGTGGTCGGCATCGGCGACATGAGCGGCGATGTGTTCGGCAACGGCATGCTGCTGTCGCGACATATCCGTCTGAAGGCGGCGTTCAACCACGTACATATTTTTCTCGATCCGAACCCGGACGAAAAGACCTCCTACGCCGAGCGGCGCCGACTGTTCCGCAAGCCGCGCTCCAGCTGGATGGACTACGACCGCGGCCTGATTTCCCGAGGTGGCGGCGTGTTCTCCCGCAACGAGAAGACCGTTCCGGTAAGCCGGGAGGTCGCGCAGTGGCTAGGCATCGAGGCCCAGGAGATCGCGCCCAACGATTTGATCAAGGCCTTGCTCACGTCCGAGGTGGATCTGTTGTGGAACGGCGGCATCGGGACCTATGTCAAGGCCAGCACCGAGAGCCATGCGGACGTCGGCGATCTTTCGAACAACGCGGTGCGCGTGGACGGCAGGGAATTGCGCTGCAAGTCGGTGGGCGAAGGCGGCAATCTCGGCATGACGCAGCTCGGTCGCATCGAGTACGCTCAGAACGGCGGCCGGGTAAACACGGATTTCATTGACAATTCGGCCGGTGTCGACACCTCTGACCACGAAGTAAATATCAAGATCCTGCTCAACCAGGTCAGGGAGGACGGCAAGCTCGATTCCAAGGCGCGCAAGGCGCTGCTGGCGGACATGAGCGACGAGGTCGCAGGCCAGGTGTTGCGTAACACCTATCTTCAGACCCAGGCTATCTCCGTGATGAAGGCGTTCTCCCCGGTCAGGATGGGCACGCTTGGCCACTTCATCAATGTGCTCGAAGACCTCGGCCAGTTAGACCGTGGGCTGGAGTATCTTCCCAGTGAAGAGGAATTGGCCGAGCGACGCGAACGCGGCGAGGGAATGACCCGCCCCGAATTGGCGGTGCTCCTTTCTTACAGCAAGATCACGCTCTACCAGCAGTTGCTGGATTCCGATGTTCCGGAGGACGCCTGGCTTTCCGACGAGGCGGTCGACTACTTTCCAGAACCGATCCGGGAACAGTACGCGCCTTACGTGAAGAGTCATCGCCTGAAACGTGAAATCATCGCCACCCAGGTCACCAACTCCCTGGTCAACCGCATGGGCGCCTCGTTCGTAATGCGCATGAAGGAGGACACCGGGGCCGATTCCGGTGAGGTCGCACGCGCCTACACCATCGCCCGGGAAGTGTTCGCCGCGCGTGATTTCTGGCGCGCGGTAGAGCGCCTCGACAACCGCGTCGACAGTGCGCTCCAGGTCGAGGCCTTGTTGACCATGTGGGAACTGCTGCGCCAGTCGGGCCGTTGGCTACTCAACCTGCCAGGGCGTGAACTCGACATAGGTCGCAGGGTGCGTCGCCTGGCGCCCGGCGTGCGGGCAATGGAAAAAACCGTTCGCGACAACCTGGACGAGGAGGCCCGCGCTGACCTGAAGGCCTGCGCCGAGCGATTCGTCGAGGGCGGATTCAGCCGAAAACTGGCGGCACGCGTGGCTTTGCTGCGGCATTTGTTCCCGGCGCTCGACGTCGTCGAGACCGCGGCGCGACGCCGCACCGACGTCGAACGGGTGGCCCGCATTACCTTCGCCCTGGGTAAGCAAGTAGAACTGGACTGGATCAGGCGCCATATCGAGGCGCTCGAGGTCAAGGGACCGTGGCACGCCATGTCGCGGGCCAGCCTGCGCGATGAGTTGCTGCACAACCACAATCTGCTGGTTCAGCAGGTTCTGGTTGCTCACGGGCGCAAGAAAAACCCGGTCGGTGCCTGGTTGGATGCCCATGGCGCCCGGGTCCATGAACTACGTACAATGCTCACACGGATGAAAAACCAGGGTGAGATGGACTTCGCTACCCTATCCGTAGCGGTCCGGGCCCTGGGCCAGGCCGCCGAGGAGCCAGCAGTGGAAGATGCCAAATGAAAACCGAGCCCGCCATCCACTTCGTCGCCAGCCAGGCTGACGGCGCCGAGGCCAAGGCCGACGTCCTGCGGTCCCGTTACGGGCAGTCTGTGATCGAGGAAGCGAATGTCATCGTCGCCCTCGGCGGCGACGGCTTCATGCTGCGCACGCTGCACCGACATCTACCTGCCGACCTGCCGGTATACGGCATGAAGCTCGGCGAAGTCGGATTCCTGATGAACCGTTTTCGAGAGGACGACCTGTACGAGCGACTGCGCGAGGCCAACCGGGTCGAGCTCAACCCCCTGCGCATGATCGCCGCCACCGAGGGGGGCGGCGAGTCGCAGGCGTTGGCGATCAACGAGGTGGCGCTCTTGCGGCAAGTCAACCAGGCAGCCCATATCCGAATCCTGGTCAACGACCTCGTCAAGGTCGAAGACCTGGTGTGCGACGGCGTGCTGGTAGCAACGGCGGCCGGTAGTTCGGCTTACAACCTGTCGGTGCAGGGCCCGATCCTGCCGCTGGGCACCGACGCCCTGGCGTTGACGCCGATCTCGCCTTTCCGCCCCCGCCGATGGCGTGGTGCGGTGCTGCCGTCTTCGGTGCGTATTCGTTTTGAAATCCTGGATTACTACAAGCGCCCCGTGGCCGCCACGGCCGATGCCCAGGAGATCCGCAACGTCATCAGCGTGGATGTTTTCGAGGACAAGGAAACTGCGCTGAAGTTGATGTTTGACCCCGATCACTCGCTGGAGCAGCGCATTCTCGACGAGCAGTTTTTGTAGGCGGCCCGATGAAACGAGTTCTCTTCGTGTGTATGGGCAATATCTGCCGTTCACCCGCCGCCGAGGGCGTATTCCGAAAGCTGGTGGAGAACGCCGGCGCCGACGATCGTTTCAAAATCGACTCGGCCGGGACCATCGGCTACCACGCGGGGGAGCCGGCCGACAGCCGGATGCGCCAGGCGGCATCGCGCCGCGGCTACTCGCTGGATAGCCGGGCGCGACGCGTGGTGGCCGGGGACTTCGGCGACTTCGACCTGATCGTGACGATGGACGAGGCCAATTACCGGGACGTGGCCGAGCGGGACACCGGGCAGGGCGCCCGAGTGGTGCGCATGACCGACTATTGCCGGCGCCACCGCATCGACGAGGTGCCCGATCCGTATTACGGTGGCTCGGACGGTTTCGAAAATGTTCTGAACATCCTCGAGGACGCCTGCAGCATCCTGCTGGAGGAGCTTGACGGGGACTGATGCACGTGGACTATCCCGCGATTCTCGACCGCTTGGAGAGGGGACCGCCCACGGCAATGAACTCCGTGGGGGGTGGCTGCATCGCCGATGCCCGAATCGCCGAATTCGAGGATGGCAGCCGGGTGTTTGTCAAGCGAGCAAGCCAAGCCGTCGACTTGTTCGAGCGCGAGGCCGAAGGGCTGTCCGCCCTGGCATCCGCCGGCGCCATCCGAGTTCCTGAGGTGCTGGCCGTGGAACCTGGCGCGCTGGTCCTGGAGTACGTTGAATCGGCGCCTCAGCGCCCCGACTTCTTCGCGTCATTCGGGCGTAATTTCGCCCGTTTGCACCGCCACCGCGGCCCGGCCTGCGGTTTTGCGCACGACAACTACATTGGCGCCACGGCCCAACTCAACCAGCCGGTCAGCGGCCCATGGACGCAAGAACAGGCCGGGGTCGGAGACGGCGGAGACTGGCCGGATTTTTTTTTGGAGCGCCGCTTGCGATTCCAGGCCCGGCTTGCGCAACGTCGAGGTCATGGTGCGGATTTGCTGGAATGGCTCGAACGTGGCGCGGCCCGGATCCGGGATCAACTCGAACAGGCCATCGAGCCGTCCAGCCTGCTGCATGGCGACCTGTGGAGCGGCAATTACCTGGCGGACGAAAACGGCCATGCCTGTCTGATCGACCCGGCAGCCTACTACGGGCATCGCGAGGCCGACCTGGCCATGACCCGTTTGTTCGGAGGGTTTCCGCCTGAATTCTACTCGGCTTATACCGATGAATGGCCGCTCCGGGACGGGTACGAGGCGCGGCAGCCCATTTACCAGTTGTACCATCTGCTGAATCACCTGAACCTGTTCGGCTCGGGGTACTACGCGCAATGTGAGCGTATCCTGGCCCGACTGGCTCTTTGAGAATGAACCGACGAAGGAAGATTGACCGATGTGGAAATTACTCGCTCTGGCCGCCGCACTGTTAACGATGACGGCATGCAGCAACGAAGCCCCGAATGCCGGGGAGGCTGAAATCCTGGCGGAATCCGAGGTCGAACCGTCGCCACCGGCCCTCGCCGAGGACCCGTACCTCTGGCTGGAAGAGGTCGAGGGCGAGCGGGCCCTGTCCTGGGTGGAAGACCAGAATACGGCTTCATTGGGGTACCTCGAGGCCCTGCCTCCCTTCCAACCGCTGTTCGAACGCAACCTGGAAATCTACAACTCGGACGAGCGCATCCCGCGTCCGGGTCTGCGTGGCGGGCATGTATTCAATTTCTGGAAGGACGCGGACCACACGCGTGGTTTGTGGCGGCGGATGACGCTCGAGCGCTACCTGGCGAGATCGGCGGAATGGGAAATACTTCTCGACATCGACGCGCTGGCCGAAGCCGAAGGCGAGGACTGGGTCTGGAAGGGCTCCAGTTGTCTGCGCCCGGAGTATCGTCTGTGCCTGGTCAATCTCTCCCGGGGCGGAGCGGACGCGACGGTCGTGCGGGAATTCGATGTCGAAGCGGGCGACTTCGTTGCGGACGGTTTTTATCTGCCGGAAGCCAAGAGTTCGCTCAGCTGGTTGGACGAGAACACCGTGTTCGTGGGGACCGATTTTGGCGACGGCAGCCTGACGGAATCGGGCTATCCGCGCCTGTCGCGTCTGTGGCGGCGCGGTGAAGCAGTCGAAAACGCGCCCGTGGTGTTCGAAGGAGAGACGACCGACGTGTCCGCGGGTGCGTACCGGACCTGGGATGGCGACGTGCCTTACGATATTGCCTACCGAACGCCGGGCTTTTTCACGAGACACAGTTTCTTGCTCGATGACGGCGGTGAGCGTCGGCGCATCGAGATTCCGGATGACGCGGTGTTTCGCGGTGTTCACAAAGGACAGATGCTCGTCAGCCTCCGTTCCGACTGGGATGTAGCGGGCAAGACGTTCCTGCAGGGCTCACTGCTGTCCGTCGATTTCAATCGCTTCATGGCGGGCGCCCGCGAGTTCCAGGTGGTCTTCGAGCCCTCGGCGACCGTTTTTCTGTCCCGGGCGGGTGTCGGCAGCACTCGCGACTACCTGATCCTGAATTTGCTCGACGACGTGGTCAGCCGCCTGATGCGGTTCGAATGGGTGGACGGCAAGTGGACAGGCGAAAAGATCGAGACGGAGGCGAACGGCTCGATCGCCCTTGTGGCGGCGTCCGACGAGACCAACGATTTCTTCTTCAACTACGAGAGTTTTCTGCGCCCGGACACGCTTTACCACAGCCCGGACGGGGGCAAGACCGTGGTTGCGAAGCAGTCCCTTCCCGAATTTTTCGATGCCGACGGCATGGACGTGCAGCAGCACTTCGTTGAGAGCAAGGACGGTACAAGGGTGCCGTATTTCCTGGTCTTGCCAAAAGGGTTCGTGGCCGACGGCAGCACGCCGACACTGATGTACGGCTACGGCGGGTATCAGATCAGCCGCACGCCGTCCTACAGCGCCACGGTGGGCCACAGCTGGCTGGCACGCGGTGGCGCTTACGTGGTTGCGAACATTCGCGGCGGTGGTGAGTACGGCCCGGCCTGGCACCAGGCGGCCCAGAAGGAGAACAAGCAACGTTCTTACGATGACTTCATCGCGGTGGGTGAGGACCTGGTTCGCGGCAAGGTGACCCGACCCGGGCACCTGGGCATTCGGGGCGGTTCCAACGGTGGCCTGTTGACCGGCGTGATGCTGACCCAAAGGCCGGATTTGTGGGGCGCTGTTGTCGTGCAGGTGCCGCTGCTGGACATGAAGCGTTTCAACCAGCTGCTGGCCGGCGCGTCCTGGATGGCCGAATACGGTGATCCGGATACGGATGACTGGGAATTCATCAAGGCCTATTCCCCCTATCACAACCTCGATCCGCAGGCGAAATACCCAAAGGCGTTTTTCACGACCTCGACCCGAGACGACCGTGTTCACCCGGCACACGCCCGCAAGATGGTCGCCCGGATGGCCGAGATGGGCCACGACCTGCTGTATTTCGAAAACACCGTGGGCGGACACGCCGGCGCCTCCGACAATACCCAGGCCGCGCGCAACGAGGCCCTGATCTACAGCTACCTGTGGGACCAGCTTTCGGAGTGAGCCGCTGAGTATTCGGAGCGCATAGGGACGATTGGCCCGGACGGCCAATCGAGCGCCGACGGGACAGGATGTCCCTTCGGCGCGGTCCCGTTCGAAGACAAGCCCCGCATGTTTCCTTGCCTGCACTCAGGGCGCGTCTTATCCTACGCGGATGCCCATCAAGCCCCTTCCGGACCACCTCGTCAACCAGATTGCAGCAGGCGAAGTCGTGGAGCGGCCTTCGTCGGTCGTCAAGGAACTCGTCGAGAACAGCCTCGACGCCGGGGCCCGGCACGTAAAGGTCTCGCTGGCCCGTGGCGGCCGGCAATCCATCCGGGTGAGCGACGACGGACAGGGGATGGGACGCGACGAACTCGCACTCGCTCTGCAACGTCACGCGACGTCCAAGATCGCCAGCCTCGACGACCTGGAAAAAGTGGCCACGATGGGATTCAGGGGCGAGGCCCTGCCGAGTATCGCCTCGGTCGCCCGGATGGACCTCGCCTCCTGCGGGGCGGGGGCGGAACACGGCTGGAGAGTCAAGGTCCGCCGTGGTGCAATTTCCGAGGCCGAGCCGGACGCGGTGCAAGCGGGCACGCGGGTGGCCGTGGAGGATTTGTTTTACAACGTGCCGGCCCGACGCAAGTTCCTGCGCGCAGAGCGAACCGAGTTCAACCACGTTGACCAGTTGCTAAGGCGTTTTGCGTTGGCGCGGTTTGACGTCGGATTCGAACTGGAGCACAACGGTCGCACGGTCAGCGCGCTTGCGCCCGCGCCGGACGATGCGGGCCGGGCAACACGTCTGGGCCGGGTGATGGGCAAAGAGTTTCTTGAGCACGCCGTGGCGCTCGACGAGGAGCGCGGCGGGCTGAGACTGCGTGGCTGGGTCGCAGAGCCCCGCTACAACCGGGCCCGGGCAGATCGTCAGTTTTTCTTCGTCAATGGTCGCGCCATTCGCGACCGCGTGGTGGCGCACGCCGTGCGCTCGGCCTTCCAGGATGTGCTGTACCACGGTCGCCACCCGGCCTTCGTGCTGTACCTGGAATTACCGCCGGAGGGGGTGGACGTGAACGTCCATCCACAGAAAAGCGAGGTCCGTTTCCGCGAAGCACGCACCGTGCACGACTTTCTTTATTCCACCCTGCACCGGGCCCTGGCGGACGCCGGGTCCGGTGCACCGCGGCCCGGCGCCGGCCTGATCGAGGGCGCATCGCCCGGGCCATCCTACCCGGGTGCCTTGTCAGGAGGGCATTCCACCCAGTCCGGCATGTCGCTGCCGGTCAGTGAACAGATCGGCATGTACGCCCGGGTGCTTGGCAGTCCGCAATCGCTTCCCGCGTCTTCACCGGACGAAGACGGGGCTGAAAATGCGGAGGAGGTCCCGCCGCTGGGTTTCGCGCTCGCGCAACTGCACGGTGTGTACATTCTGTCCCAGAACGCGCACGGCCTGGTCTTGACCGACATGCACGCGGCGCACGAGCGCATCACCTACGAGCAACTGAAGGCGCGTTACGATGACGGCGGTATTCGCGGCCAGCGCCTGCTGGTGCCGGTGGAGGTTCAGCTCAGCGAGGCGGAGGCCGAACTGGCCGAGCAGCGCGTGGACGAGCTCGCCGCCCTGGGCCTTTGCGTCGATCGCAGCGGCCCGGAGAGCGCGGTGATCCGAGAAGTGCCGGCTCTCCTGGCGCGTTCCGATGCGGCGGGTTTGCTGCGCGATGTGCTGTCCGACCTGGCCAGCGCGGACAGCAGCCGGCGTGTTGAAACCGAAACGAATGAGATTCTGTCCACCATGGCCTGTCATGGTTCGGTGCGCGCCAACCGGCAACTCACGCTTCCCGAAATGAACGCGCTGCTGCGGGACATGGAACGAACCGAACGGTCGGGCCATTGCAACCACGGGCGGCCCACCTGGGTGCAACTGGACATGGGCACCCTGGACCGGCTGTTTTTGCGCGGGCGATGAACACCAGGCCCCGCGCCATCTTCCTGATGGGGCCGACGGCCTCGGGCAAAACGGCCCTGGCCATCGACTTACACCGAACGTTTCCGGTCGACATCATCAGCGTCGACTCGGCGCTGGTCTACCGCGGCATGGATATCGGCACCGCCAAGCCGGATGCAGCCACCCTGGCTGCCGCTCCGCACGCCCTGATAGACATCCGTGATCCCCGCGAGAGCTACTCGGCGGCCGAATTCCGCGAGGATGCTCTCATCGAGATGGCGCACATCACGGCGCAGGGCAGGGTGCCCCTGCTCGCCGGTGGCACGATGCTGTATTTTCGCGCCCTGGTCGAAGGCCTGGCAAAGCTTCCGGCTGCCGATGACGAGGTGCGCACCCGGCTCGAAACCGAGGCAGCCCGGGTGGGCTGGCCCGCCATGCACGGTCGCCTTGCCGAGCGTGACCCGCTGGCGGCAGCGCGGATACACCCCAACGATCCGCAGCGAATCCAGCGTGCGCTCGAGGTCATCGAACTGACCGGCCAAGCGATCAGCGCCTTGCAGGCCGAGCAGGGATCGCCCGCCCTCGATTACGACGTGCTGCGACTCGTTGCCTGCCCGCAGCCCAGAAGCGTGCTGCACGAAAGGATTGAACAGCGATTCGACATCATGATGCAGGAGGGCTTCCTGGAAGAAATGCAGGGACTCCTCGAGAGGGGGGATCTGTATCCGGAGTTGCCGTCCATGCGCTGTGTCGGCTATCGCCAGGCCTGGGGCTTTCTGGCCGGTGAGTACGGGCCGGGCGAAATGAGAGACAAGGCCATCGCCGCGACACGCCAACTGGCCAAGCGGCAGTTGACCTGGTTGAGGCGAGAGAGCGACGCACTGTGGTATGATCCGACCGAGGAAGGCGCGCAGAATCAGGTGTTTGAAAAAGTGCGCGAATTCCTTGAATAAACCGTTCCGAGAACCTACCTAACAGAAACCGCGATAACAGAATTGTAATAAGCGGCAATAACCCCGGAGAGCGGACATGTCCAAAGGTCAGTCATTACAAGAACCCTTCCTGAACGCATTGCGCCGCGAGCGCGTACCCGTATCAATTTACCTGGTTAACGGCATCAAGCTGCAGGGACAGATCGAATCCTTCGATCAATTTGTCGTGCTGCTAAAGAATTCGGTCAGCCAGATGATTTACAAGCACGCCATTTCCACCGTGGTGCCGGCGCGCAACGTGCGGGTCTTCGAAGAGGATGAAAGCTGATCCCGGAGCTCCGTAAGGTTGGCCTCGCTTGATCGATAGAGCCGAGCGCGGCGACCGCGCCCTCATCCTGCATCCCGAATTCCGGCTAACCGGCCCGGATGCCCTCGATGAATTCCAGGAACTGGCCCGATCGGCCGGGGCCGACGTGGTGGGCGTGGTGGCTGCTCCACGCGACAAACCCGAAGCCCGCTATTACGTGGGCAGCGGAAAAATCGAAGAGCTCGCCGCAACCGTGGAGGAGACCGGTGCCGACCTGGTGCTGGTCAGCCAGTCGCTGAGCGCCGTCCAGGAACGTAATATTGAGAAAGCGTGCTCGTGCCGCGTGCTCGACCGCGCGACGCTGATCCTCGATATTTTTGCCCAGCGCGCCCAATCTTATGAAGGCAAACTCCAGGTTGAACTGGCGCAACTTCGCCATTTATCGACCCGCCTGGTGCGCGGCTGGACGCATCTCGAACGCCAGAAGGGCGGTATCGGCTTGCGCGGCCCGGGCGAAACCCAGCTGGAAACCGACCGGCGCCTCATCGGGCAGCGCATAAGGCAGTTGCGCACCCGGCTCGAAAAGGTGGCCAGGCAACGAGAGCAGAGCCGCCGGCAGCGCAAACGGTCGCGGGCCCCGGTCGTCGCGCTGGTGGGTTACACCAACGCGGGTAAATCCACATTGTTCAACCGCCTGACCGGCGCTACGGTCGGGGCGGAGGACCTGCTGTTCGCGACGCTCGATCCCACCGTGCGAAAAATCCGCGGTATGCACTGCGGGGACGTGCTGATGGCCGACACGGTCGGATTTGTCAGCGACCTGCCGCACGAATTGATCGCCGCCTTCCGCGCCACGCTGCAGGAGGCGCGCGAGGCCGACTTGTTGCTGCACGTGGTCGACATTTCCGACCCGTACCGGGTCGAGCGTCAGCACGACGTCGAATCGGTGTTGGAGTCCATCGATGCGCACCAGATTCCATCGATCCGCATATTCAACAAAATCGACCGCAGCGAGCAGGCCGCGCGGGTTCAGCGCGATGAGGACGGCAAGCCGGTGGGCGTGTTCATCTCCGCGCAAACGGGCGAAGGCGTCGAGGACCTGCTCGAGGCGATCAGCAGTTTGCTGGCGGCCGAACGCGTTGAGCGCTGGATCGAATTGCCCGGTCGTTTCGGCGCGCTGCGCGCCCAATTGTTCGAACTGGGTGTGGTCAGCGAAGAGCGAATCGCGCAGAATGGCCATTGGATGTTGCACTTGGATGTACCACGCGAAACCGCCGAGCGCCTGGGTCGCCTGCAAGGTGAACCGGGCGAACTGATTCGCCGTCAACTACTCAAAGATCATGAGCCGGACTTGAAACGTGCCGGTCAGAACCTCAGCTAGCACATTAGACATTGACAGGAGATACACATGCCCTGGAAAGAGCCCGGTAAGGGTGACAAGGATCCGTGGAACTCGGGGGGCGACCAGCCGCCCGACCTCGACGAGGTGTTCCGGAACCTGAACCGCAAGATCAACCGCATCTTTGGAGGCGGTGGCGGCAACCGTCAAAACCGCAAGTCCAGCAACGGCAGTGGAGGCGTGCTGGGCATCGCAATTGTCGCTCTCGTGTTGTGGGTTGCCTACGATTCCGTCCATATCGTGGACGAAGCCGAGCAGGGTGTCGTGCTGCGATTTGGCGCGTACAACCGCACCCTGCCGCCGGGTATCAATTTCACCCTGCCGCGGCCGGTCGAGTCGATGACCAAGATCAACGTGCGCAACGTGCGATCCCTGGAAGACCGTGGACACATGTTGACCGAGGACGAGAACCTGGTCGAATTTCTCTACAAGGTGCAGTACCAGGTATCCAATGCACAGGATTTCCTGTTCGAAGTGCGCGGCCCCGAAATCACGGTCAAGCACGCGGCAGAAAGCGCCCTGCGTGAAGCGGTGGGCACCAACCGTCTCGACGCGATCCTCGAGGGTATACAACGCGAGGCGATCCGGATCGAAACCCAGCGTGTGCTTCAGGAAACTCTGGACCGCTACCAGGCGGGTGTGCAGATCAACCAATTTAACCTCGAGGACGTCAACGTGCCGGCCCCGGTCCGTGAAGCTTATTCGGACGTGATCCGTGCCCGCGAGGACAAGGAGCGATTTATCGAAGAAGCGCGTGTTCACGCCAACAGCGTGGTGCCCGAGGCGCGAGGCAAGGCCGCGCGAATCACGCAGGAAGCCGAAGCGTATCGGCAGACCACCATCGCGCTGTCGCAGGGTGAGGCCGAACGCTTTACCCTGCTGCTCGGGGAGTACGAAAAAGCGCCCGGGGTGACGCGCAAGCGTTTGTACCTGCAGACGCTCGAAAACGTTCTTTCGCGTAACAAAAAGGTACTGCTCGACACTGAAAGCAGCGGCAATGTTTTGTACCTGCCGCTTGACCAGATCACCGGGGGGCAGGGCGGTTCCCGCAACATGCCGCCGGTGGTCACGCCGGAAACCCGCCAGGGGGTCGATTCCACACCGCCTGCCCGCTCCGCCAGAAGGGAGGGCCGCCAATGAACCGCATCATCATCATCCTGGTCGTCTTGCTGGCCATCCTCGGCTTGTCGAGCACCTTTATCGTCAAGGAGACCGACTACGCCATCAAGTTCCAGTTGGGTCGCATCGTCAAGGCCGATTACGAGCCGGGCTTGCACTTCAAGCTGCCCTTCGTCAATAACGTGCGCAAGTACGATAACCGGCTGCTCACGCTGGACACGATTGCGGAGAAGATGCTCACCTCCGAGCAGAAATTCGTTGCTGTGGACTCCTTCGTGAAATGGCATATCACCGATCCGGCCCGGTTCTACACTGCGACGCAGGGCAACGAACGCGTCGCCCTGGCCCGCTTGGACAGTATCGTCAAAGACCGTATCCGAAACCAGATCGCCGCGCGAACCCTGGTGCAGGTCATTTCGGAGCAGCGCGTATCGACCATGCAAGACATCACCCGCGAGGCCAACGTCGCCTCTGCGGAACTCGGTATCGAGGTCGTGGATGTTCGCATCAAGGCGATCGAACTGCCCGATGACGTGCGCGAGTCGGTTCACCGCCGCATGGCTGCAGACCGTCAAAAAGAGGCCAACCTTTATCGATTCGAAGGCCGCGAGGAAGCCGAGCGCATTCGTGCTAACGCCGACCGCCAAGCCCAGGTGATATTGGCCGAAGCCGAGCGCGATGGCCAGAAGATTCGAGGCGCGGGCGACGCGCGTTCTACCGAGATCTACGCCGACGCATATGGCCGCGACGAAGAGTTCTACTCGTTCTATCGCAGCCTGCAGGCGTACGACAACGCCTTCGGCGCGGGTAGCGACGTGATGGTGCTGGACCCCTCGTCGGAATTTTTCGACTATTTCAGCACCGAAGCGTCCAAAGACTGACCGGGCAGGGATAACGGCGTGGCGCAGGATTTACTGACTGCCTTCGCCCTGTTGCTGATCATCGAGGGGCTTTTGCCGATGATCGCGCCGCAGGCGTGGCAGCGCGCAATGCAGGAACTGTCCCGTCACAATCCGAAAGCCATACGCATCGGCGGCATCATCAGCATGCTGGCCGGTGCGTTTCTTTTGCAGTTTATGAATTAAGGCGCGTGAAACAATGGGCATGAACAGGAACATCGTTGTTCTCGGAACGCAGTGGGGTGACGAGGGCAAAGGAAAAATCGTCGATTTACTATGCCGCGACGCCGATGCGGTCGTGCGCTTCCAGGGCGGTCACAACGCCGGCCATACGCTGGTCATCGACGGCGAAAAGACCGTACTGCACCTGATCCCCTCCGGCATCCTGCAGCCCGGCGTCGAATGCCTGATCGGCAATGGTGTGGTTTTGTCGCTGCATGCGCTGCGCGATGAGATGGAGGCGCTCGAAGCCCGCGGCATCGACGTGCGTTCACGCCTGGGCATTTCGCCCGCCTGCGCCATCATCATGCCCTGGCACCAGCAGCTTGACCTGGCGCGGGAGCAGGCGCGTGGCAAGCGCGCTATCGGCACCACCGGGCGCGGTATCGGCCCGGCGTACGAGGACAAGATAGCGCGCCGCGGCCTGCGCACCTCGGACTTGCTCAGCCCGAGCCAGTTGCAGCAGAAAATCGAGCACGTTCTCGATTATCACAACTTTGTCCTGACGCAGCGATTCGGGCAGGAAGCACTGTCCGTGCAGGCCATGCTGGACGACGCCCTCGAACTGGGCGAGTACTTTGCAGACCAGGTGACCGACGTGGCGGGCCGCCTGTACAGTTTGCGCGATGAGGGCAAGCGCGTGATGTTCGAGGGCGCCCAGGGCAGCCTGCTGGATATCGACCACGGCACCTATCCCTACGTCACCTCGTCGAACACCACGGTCGGCGGCGTCTGCACGGGTGCCGGCATCGGCCCGAACTCGGTTGATTACGTACTCGGCATCACCAAGGCCTACGTGACCCGCGTGGGCGGGGGGCCGTTCCCGACCGAGCTGTTTGATGCCGACGGCGCGCGTCTCGCCGAACGTGGTGCTGAGTTCGGCGCCACGACCGGCCGTCCGCGGCGCTGCGGCTGGCTCGACGCAGTCGCTTTGCGACGCATGGTGCGCCTCAACGGCGTCAGCGGCTTCTGTGTGACCAAGCTCGACGTCATGGATGGCTTCGAGGAAATCAAGATCTGCACGAAATACCGGTTGGACGGTGAACTCATCGACGCGCCGCCCCTTGACGCCGACGCCTGGGCCGCCCTCGAACCGGTATATGAGACCTTTCCGGGCTGGAGCGAGTCCTCGAGAGGCGCCACCCGCATGGAGGATCTGCCGGCCAACGCGCGGTCCTACCTGGCCGCCATGGAAGACCTGTGCGGCGCCCCCGTCCACATCGTCTCGACCGGCCCCGAACGCAGCGAAAACATCATCCTGAAATACCCCTTCGACCTGTAGCACGCCCTGGGACATGTCGGGGGAAACCGAACAGATAGCCTGAACTCGGCCGTGCTGCCGCTGCACGGCCGGGTTTGAACTCTGCGCCACCTGCTAAGACCCCTTGACGTGACCTGAGTCACATATATATCCGCTATTAATGTTCTACTAATTTAGCAAAAGCTAAAATTAAGTCCTGTTTAATTAGGGCTTAATGAATTCGTCATGAAATACAGGCAAACAGGCTGGATCGCAGGCCTCGTTTTCATCCTGGCGCTGGTGGCCATTCCGATCTGGTATTTCACCCAGATCGACGACACCGTCGCCGGGCAGATTCCCGATAGTCCGTGGGATGGCGTGCCGCGCCGCGCGGCGCCGGTTGATCATTCGAGCCTGCTTGAGGGTCCTTTCGAGACGGGCCAGCAGGTCACCGCGGCCTGCCTGGCGTGTCACGAGGATTCAGCCGAACAGGTGATCCACACCGCCCACTGGCGCTGGGAGTCCGGGCCGGTAGAGATGGAAGGGCGCGCGGAGGCCGTGTCGGTCGGAAAGAAGAACGCCATCAACAACTTCTGCATCGGCATCCAGGGCAACTGGGAAAGTTGCACATCGTGCCATGCCGGATATGGCTGGGAAGACGAGACCTTCGATTTCGAGAACACGGCCAATGTGGACTGCCTGGCCTGCCATGACCACAGCGGGGGTTATCGCAAGGGCAAGATGGGCTTGCCGGTCGAGGGCGTGGACCTGGTGGCCGCGGCGAAAAGCGTCGGGCTGCCGACCCGCGAGAATTGCGGTAGCTGCCATTTCCGCGGTGGCGGCGGTAACGCCGTCAAGCACGGCGATCTCGACGAGAGCCTGTATTACCCGGAGGAACACGTCGATGTGCACATGGGGCGCTACGACTTCCAGTGTATCGACTGCCATCGAACCGAGGACCACGTGATTGGCGGTCGCTCGATTTCGGTCAGCGTCGACAACGAAAACCAGATTGCCTGCACCGATTGCCACAGCCCCAAACTGCATGCCGACCAGCGCATCAACGCCCACACCGACACGGTGGCCTGCCAGACCTGCCATATTCCAGAAGTGGCCGTTCACCAGGCCACCAAGACGCATTGGGACTGGTCAACAGCGGGAGACGCCGATCGCGAGGAAGACACCCACGAGTACCTGAAAATCAAGGGCAGCTTTATCTACGAAAAAAGCCTGAAGCCCGAGTTTATCTGGTACAACGGCCTGGCCGAGCGGTACCTGTTGGGTGACCCGGTCACCGACGGACCGATTACCCCGTTGAACCACCCTAAGGGTGACATCCGGGACCCCGACGCCAAGATCTGGCCCTTCAAAGTGCACCTGGCGGTGCAGCCCTACGATGTCGAATACAACTACCTGATGCAGCCTGTCACGGCGGGCCAAGGCGGGTTCTGGCGCGAGTTCGACTGGGACCAGGCGTTACGATTGGGTTCGGAAATCACCGGCATGGAGTACAGCGGCGCATACGGCTTCGCGTCCACCTCGATGTATTGGCCGCAAACCCACATGGTGGCGCCCAAGGAAGACGCACTGCAGTGCAAGTCCTGCCATTGCGAGCGGGGCTGTATCGACTGGGTGGCCATCGGCTACCCGGGCGATCCGATGAAATGGGGTAGCCGCGAGGCTCTGCTGCATCACCGGGCACTTTCCACTCAGGAGGCAGGCCGATGAAACCACGCCTGTTCCTGATGCTTGTCGGGATCCTCGCGGCGCAGACGGTGTTCGCCGCCAACACCTTTCACCCGGCGTTCGCGATCGTCGATGCAGACGGCGTGCTGGTGCGGGAGAGCGGCAAGCCGATGTCCAGCATGCGGACTTGCGGCGCCTGCCACGACACGGAGTTCATTCGGGATTCCAGCGACCACGCTGCGGCGGGGGTGTTCGAGAATCAGGAAATTCCGTGCCTGCGATGCCACAGCGATTTCGAGGCGCCGGAGGTCTGGCAGGCCGGACTGTTCGAAACGGACGGCAGCCTGGCTGCCGGCGTGATGGACATCCACAAGCCCATGGACCGCAACTGCGCGAGCTGCCACGAAGTGGTCAGCAACCGCCTGGACGTTCCCCTGACGGTCGATCCGCACCCGGTCGATTTCAGCATGACGGATCGCACCGGACAGATTTTTTCCGCCCAGCGAATTTCCCAGAGCGGCCTCAACATCAAGGGAAAGAACGAGCTCGTCCGGCCGTTCGACGTGCACGCCGACCGGGTCGTGAACTGCGTCAACTGCCATTACTCCCTGAACAACCCGGTGTATTACCGCCAACGCGAGGAAAGCCGCCCGGATCACCTGGCCTTTGAGCCGCGCCGCCTGACCCACGCCGACTACCTGCAGCGCCCGCTGCATCAATTGGCCAAGGGCGCCTCTCGACACGGCCTGGGCGCGTTTGAGAGCGAAAACAGCATGCGTCGCTGCGAGTCGTGCCACGAGGCGACGGCCGTGCACCAGTGGCTGCCGTACAAGCGCCGCCATTTCGCATCGCTTGCCTGCGAATCCTGCCACGTACCCGAACTTTACGGCCCGGCGCTGCAGGCCGTGGACTGGACCTTGGTCAGCCCACAGGGCCATCCGCAGCGGGAATTTCGCGACGTGGAGGGGGACCCGGCGCGCGCCGACAGCCTGATTCACGGATTCCGCCCGGTCATGCTGGTTCGGAAAAACGTCGGTGGAGAAGCCAAACTGGCGCCATTCAACCTGGTCAGCAGTTGGTTCTGGACGGCCGGTGACCCGGCCGAACGAATCCCGCCCGAACGCCTCGCGGAAGTGCTTTACCCGGACGGTGGCCTGCATCCCGAGGTGTCCGCCGGCCTGGAAATCGGCGATGCTCGGGACGTGGTCCGCCGGCATTTGGAAGCCGCCGGTTACCCGAACGTTCAGCTGGCCGGTGAGGTCACGCCATACCCGGTCAGTCACGGGGTCGTCAACGGCCGCTGGGCCACGCGCGACTGCCGCAGTTGCCACGGCGAGGATTCCATTCTGGCCGCGTCATTCGCCCTGTCCGGCAACGCGCCGGGAGGCTTGCTGCCCGCGTGGGCCCCCGAATCAGGCATTGCCCAGACCGGCCATATCCAACGCGTCAACGGCGGTGGCATTGCCTATCTGCCGTCCACCCACGAGGCCGGCTTTTATGTGCTGGGCCTGGACGGTATTCCGCTGGTCGACCTGGCGGGGCTGCTGATGTTCTTTGGCGTCCTGTTAGGCGTCAGCGTGCACGGCTTCCTTCGCTTCCTGGCACGTCGTCGCTGGGGTTCGCCGGACCGGCCGACGCGCCCGGTCAGGATGTACGACGCGTACGACCGTATCTGGCACTGGCTGCAGGCCGGCACCATAATGATGCTGATTGTCACCGGCCTGATCATTCACAAGCCGCATCTGTTCGGCATGTTCAGCTTCGCGTACGTGGTTCAGGTGCACAATGTCCTGGGCTTCATCCTGCTGATCAACGCCGCACTCGCGCTGTTCTACACGGTGGCCAGCGGGACCATCAAACGGTTCTTCCCGGACCCGGATAGTTTCTTTGCGCGGGCCTTTGAACAGGCGATGTTCTATAGCCGTGGTATCTTCGCCGGCCAGGAGCACCCGATCGAAAAAACCCGGCAGAACCGGCTCAACCCGCTGCAGCAGGTCACCTACCTGGCAATCATCAATATCCTGCTGCCGGCGCAGGTGGTGACCGGGTTCCTGATCTGGGGCATGCAGTACTGGCCGGCACTGGGCGAGGCGCTTGGCGGCTTACCGCTGCTGGGACCCTTGCACACCTTCCTGGCGTGGGCCTTTGCGGCGTTCATCGTGATGCACGTCTACCTGACCACCACCGGCGAGACCCCCTTGTCCGGGATCAAGGCGATGGTGACCGGTTGGGAAGACGTCGAAATACACAACGGATCGAATCCT
Organism: Lysobacterales bacterium; assembly: GCA_013042915.1. Taxonomy (GTDB): domain Bacteria; phylum Pseudomonadota; class Gammaproteobacteria; order Xanthomonadales; family SZUA-36; genus JABDPF01. Next base: position 10,574 of record JABDPF010000050.1, on the reverse strand, counting down.
GGTTCGGTCGAGGAGAAGGCCCATGTCTGAGCGGGCAAGACCTTATATCAATCCCTACCTGGCCGGTGCACTGCTGGGCATCGTGCTGTTCCTGGCCTTTTTCATCACCGGCACCGGGCTGGGCGCCTCGGGCGGTCTCAACCGGCTGCTGGTCTACGGCCAGAACTTCGTGGCGCCGGAACACATCGACCAGGTGCCCTATCTGCTGAAGATGGCCGGCGGTAACACGAACCCGCTCGACAGCTGGATCGTGTACCTGACGGCCGGAACCTTTCTGGGCGGCGTGATCTCGGGCCTCTATGGGCGGCGCATGCGCGTCGAGACCAACAAGGGACCCCGGATCAGTCACCGCACCCGTTGGATCATGGCCTTTCTCGGCGGCATCCTGATGGGCTACGGCGCGCGCCTGGCCCGCGGCTGCACCTCCGGGCAGGCGCTGTCGGGCGGCGCGGTCCTGTCGGTGGGCAGTTGGGCGTTCATGTTCGCGGTATTCGCCGGCGCTTATGCGCTGGCGTATTTCCTGCGGCGCTTCTGGAACTAGAGCCTGAAAAAACCAATTGAAAGGGCATCGAAGGAGGCCCTCAGACAATGACAATATTTCCCCTTCCACTGACGGAGCTGCTGGGTCAATACGGCGCTTACTTCGTGTACCTGCTGGTGGGCATAGCCTTTGGCGCGACGTTGGAATCGGCCGGATTCGGCAACTCAAAAAAACTGGCGGCGCAGTTCTATTTCAAGGATCTCACGGTGTTCAAAGTCATGTTCACGGCCATTATCGTGGCGATGACCCTGATCTTTCTCACCTCGGCGCTCGGCCTGCTCGATTACAACCTCATCTGGGTGCCGCCGACCTATCTGTGGCCGGGTATCGTCGGCGGGCTGATCATGGGCGTCGGATTTATCGTCGGAGGATTCTGTCCCGGCACGTCGCTGGTGGCAATGGCGACCGGCAAAGTCGATGGCGTGTTCTTCGTGCTGGGCGTCCTGGTTGGCATTTTCCTGTTCGGCGAAACGGTCAGCCAGTTCGCGGTGTTCTTCGAGAGTTCGTTCATGGGGCGCTTCACGCTGCCCGAACTGTTCAGCGTCAGCTACGGAACTGTCGTGCTGGCGGTGGTCGTGATCGCGTTGATGCTGTTCTGGGGGGCGGAAAAAGTCGAGGCCGCCGTGGGGGGCGAGACCGCCCGGAAGGCACCGCGCCGCGCACTGCCGGCGGCGGGCGCGCTTACCGCACTGGCCGTGGCCGTGCTGGTGCTGGGACAGCCTTCAAACGCGGATCGGTGGGACATGATCGCGGAAGAGCAGGGCGCCCTGCTGGAACAGCGGATGGTGCAGATCGAACCGGCCGAGTTGTTGGGCCTGGTGCACGATTCGCGCATCAAGACCGTTATGCTGGATGTCCGCGAGGAGGCGCATTACAACCTGTTCCACATCCACGACGCGCGGCACGCGTCCCTGCGGGACCTGGAAGCCATGTCCGAAAAGCTGATGCAGGAGCCTGGCAATACGGTGTTCGTCACGATGAGCAACGACGAGCAACGCGCCACCGAGGCTTGGAAAGTCCTACGGGCGGAAAGCCTGCCCAACGTCTATATACTCGAAGGTGGCGTCAACGGCTGGATTCGCAGCTTCGGCGACGAACACTTCGTCCGTGACCGCTACGTGATGAACCGCTCCGCGGACGAACCCGCGTTCCGTTTCGACCTGGCGATCGGCGCCCGCCATCCGGCTTCCGAACCGGTGCCCCATGACGAGGCCGAGTTCACGCCGAAAGTAAAACTGGAACTCAAGCGCGCCCCGACCGGCGGGGGTTGCGGCTGACCGCGTGTAGGAGGTCTCTTTGGGCCGACCCATTCAACGTATGCGTGTCGGCCCCAAGGGGCGCCCACAAGACACGACCCAAGACCAGGCCGAGCGGACCCACCCCTCCTTGCAGGGGTGTATGAATACAGGACGTATTCAGACAAGCGATACAGGGACGTACCCGCAAGGGAGCGCCCCATGCAAGGAGGGGTGGGTCCGCTCGGCCGGGTTAAAACCCGTTTCGGTCAAGCCCCTTCCAGTACGTCCTTCAGCGCCTCGACGAAATAATCGATATTTTTCGCGTTGAATGAAGCGATGTTCACCCGGGCGGAGTCCACCGTGTATATCGAATATTCCTCGCGCAGCCTTCGCACCTGTTCCACGCTCAAGCCCATGAAAGAAAACATGCCGGACTGGCGTTCGAGGAAGGAAAAGTCTTTCTCGATGCCGGCCGCTGCGATTTTCTCCACCAGCTTGCTGCGCAGGCCGTTGATTCGATCGCGCATGTCGGAAACTTCCTGCCGCCACAGCGCGGAAAGCTCTTCCGAATGAAGGATGATGTCGACGGTTGCCGGGCCGTGCGTCGGCGGCATCGAGTAGTTTTGCCGCGTCAGGGAATTGATGACAGTCACCACGTCGTCGGCGTTCCGGGTGCTGGTGCAAACCACCGACAGCGCGCCCGTGCGTTCGCGGTACACGGCGAAATTCTTGGAGCAGGAACTCGCCACGATCACCTCGGGGCATTTCTCCGCGAACAACCTCACCGACAGCGCGTCTTCGTCGAGGCCGCGCTCGAACCCCTGGTAGGCCATGTCGACCATCGGCGTGAACCCCCGGACCGTGGCCAGGTCGCTGATGGCCTGCCATTGCTCTGGCTCCGGGCTCACACCGCAGGGATTGTGGCAGCAGGCATGGAACAGCACCACGTCTCCGGGGCCAGGCTGTTCCAGTGCCATCATCATGTCGTCGAATCGCAGGCTGCTGCTCTCCTTGTCGAAGTAGGGGTAAACCTGAATATCGAGCCCGGCGGCTTCGAACACGGGAATGTGATTGGCCCAGGTGGGGTCGCTGACCCAGATCTTACAACCCGGCCGGGTGGCATTGATCAGGTCCGCGCCGACCCGCAGGGCGCCGGTTCCTCCGGGAGTCTGGATGGTGCGCACCCGGTCCTCGCGCAGCGCGGAACTCTCGTCCCCGTAAATCAAGCGGGTGATGGCCGAGTTGAATCCCGGGACGCCCGGCGGGCCGAGGTAAGTTTTCGTGGTTTCCCGGTTTGCGAGGATACGCTCGGCCTTCTTCACGCTGCGCAGGATGGGCGTATTGCCGCTCTCGTCCTTGTAGACACCGATCCCAAGGTCGATCTTGAGGGGGTTGGTGTCGGCGGCGTGGGCGGCGATGATCCCGAGGATCGGGTCGGCGGGTACGGCCGTGAGTTTTTCCAACATGATGAGAAATCCGGAAGGTCGTTAAAACACCAATTTTCCCCTTCGACGGCGGTCTAGGCAAGGTCGAATGCACGGTGCGAATCTCCGGCAAAGGCGTTACCATGTCGCAAGCGTCGCCCGAGACGGCCCCTGGAAGTTTAAACGACTTTAATTATGACTAGTAACTATCTGAAAATAATATTTTTATTTTTTTTCCTTGTATCGCCCTTGCAGGCCGACAAACCCGATCTCGTGCTGCAAATCACCGTTGACCAACTGCGTGCTGACGTGATCCGGCGCCACTTCGACCGATTCGGCGAGGGCGGTTTCCAGTACCTGGTCGAACACGGTACGGTCTACGCCAACGCGCGCTATCGACACGCCAATACGATGACGGCTGTGGGCCACGCGACACTGGCTACCGGTGGGAACTCGACACAACACGGCATGGTGTCCAATTCATGGTGGGATCGTGAACGGAGTGAGCACGTCAATTGCCTCCAGGACGAGCAGTCGCCGTTCGTCGACGAAACCACCCGCACCGGGCGCTCACCACTTCGCCTGACGTCCAGCACTTTCTCGGACGAACTCATCCTGGCCACCGGCGGTGCGTCTCGCTCGTTCGGTGTATCGACCAAGGATCGGGGCGCCATTATCCTGGCGGGCAGGGGCGGGAAGGCCTACTGGTACTCGACCCAAACGGGGCGCTACACCACCACGACCTGGTATCACCGTGAGCACCCCGAATGGGTGGAGGCCTGGAACGAACGTGATCTGGCCGCGGCCTACGCCGGCCAGACCTGGAGCCTCTTGGCGGACCATGAATCCTACGCTGCGGTCGACCGCGATGATCGGCCGTTTGAAGTCCCGCGGGGCGAGCTGGGTATCACCTTCCCCCACGTTATGTCTGACTCGACCTCAGGGCGCTATTTCTCCGACCTGCGTTACTCACCCTGGGCGGACGAACTGACGCTCTCCTTCACCCAGGCCTTGATCGAGGCGGAAAAGCCCGGCCAGCGCGGGGCGACCGACTATCTTTCGGTCAGTTTCTCCGCTACCGATTACGTCGGGCACGCCTACGGCCCTTACAGCCTGGAGGCCGAGGACAACCTGTTGCGGCTGGACCGGGTCATCGCGGCCTTGTTGGCCTCCGTGGACCAGGCCGTGGGCCTGCAAAATACCCTGGTTGTCCTGTCTTCCGATCATGGCGTGCAGGCCACGCCGGAGTATTCCGGAACGCACGGTTTCGTGGGCGGTCGCATCGGCACCGCCGAAATGCTGGGCCCGATCAACGATCTTCTGTCGACATACTTCGAGACCGATGAGCGCCTGATTGCCGCATTCAGCCGCCCGTCACTGTTTTTGGATCTCGAGGCGCTGCGCCGAGCCGGCATCAGCCGAACCCATGCCGAGGTGGCGCTGGCACGCGAAGTCGTAAAACTCGACGGCGTTCGGGCGGCCTTCACGCGAACCGACCTGCTGGAGGGCAACCTGCCGGCCACGGCGCTGGCCCGCTCGGTCGCCCATGCCTTTCACCCCCAACGCTCAGGCGACGTGTATGTCGTGGCCGAGCCTTTTTGGTTTTTCGGCTACGACACACAAGGAGACGCCGCGACCCATGGCAGCCATTACCCGGCGGATGCCCACGTACCGCTGATCTTCTCGGGACCGGGCGTGCCGCGCACGTCGGTTTACCGCCCGGTCGCGCCGCGCGATGTGGCGCCGACCCTGAGCGCCTACCTGGGCGTGTTGCCTCCGTCCGGTTCGGTTGGCGAGGTGCTGGGCGAAGTCGTGGGTGAGGCCAAGCCATAAAAAAACGCGGCTCCGAACCCGGAGCCGCGTTGACGATTACTGCAATTCTTATTCTTCTGTATTGTCGTTCTTGGAAACTGGTGCCCAGGAGAGGACTTGAACCTCCACGAGCTAAATGCTCACTGGCACCTGAAGCCAGCGCGTCTACCAATTCCGCCACCTGGGCTAAAAAAGGCGGAGGTAAAGGGGGAACCTCCGCCTTGGGTGACTCACAGGAAAAGGGGGGAACCTGCAAATCGGGGCGTACTGTAGTGGTTTGCCGTGGTTAAGTCAACCAAAACGGGCCGGGCCGATGACGGTACAATAATGGATTGAACACACGATTGAATTTAAAGCGGAAAACGAATGAAAAACAAAGGCTCTAAAGGCTCGGGCAACAACCGGATCGACGCCGAAGCGCCCGATCGCGACGAGATTATTGGACTTCTGGAATCGCATGGACGCCCCCTGCAACGCAAGGACATCGTGCAGCGTTTGAACGTCGAGAGCAGCGACAGCCGAGAAATCCTCCGTCGCCGCCTGATCGCCATGGAGCGTGACGGCCAGTTGGTCAAGAATCGCCGCAATGCTTATGGGCTGACCAAGAAGATGGACCTGATCGCGGGTCGCATTTCGGCACACCCCGACGGGTTTGGTTTCGTGATGCCGGACGATGGCGAAAGCGATCTCTATCTGTCTCCGCGGCAGATGCGCACGGTGCTGCACGGCGACCGGGTGTTGGCCTCGGTCGTGGGCATCGATGCCCGCGGGCGTCGTGAGGGCGCGGTCAACGAAATTCTGGAGCGCGCCCACAGCCGGGTGGTCGGTCATTACGTGGAGGAAAGCGGAATCGCCCTGGTAGTGCCCGACGACAACCGCATCAACCAGGATGTTCTCATTCCGCTGCAGGACACGGCCGGCGCGCGGCCGGGCCAGGTGGTCGTTGCTGAAATCACGCAGCAACCGCGTGAACGCAAGCCGCCGGTGGGGCGTATCGTCGAAATACTCGGCAAGAGCGGCGCCCCCGGCATGGCGACCGAGATCGCGATTCGCAACTTCGACCTGCCGCACGAATGGCCTGAGGGCGTCGAGGAAGAGGCTGCGGCTTTCGGCGATTCGGTCCCCGAGGAGATGAAACAAGGTCGGCGTGACCTGCGCGACTTGCCCCTGGTAACCATCGACGGCGCGGACGCGCGCGACTTCGACGACGCGGTGTACGCCCAGCGCCGCAAAAACGGATGGCGCTTGGTGGTGGCCATCGCTGACGTGGCGTCCTATGTCACGCCGGGCAGCGCGCTGGAGCACGAGGCTGAGCGCCGCGCCACCTCGGTGTATTTTCCTGGCCGGGTTATTCCGATGCTGCCCGAGGCATTGTCCAACGGCCTGTGCTCACTGAGGCCCGACGAAGACCGCCTCTGCGTCGTGTGCGACATGTCGATCAACGACGCCGGCAAGGTGACCCGGGCGCGATTCGACAAGGCCGTGATGCGCTCGCAGGCCAGGCTGACTTACGAGCAGGTGTGGGAGTGGATCGTCAGCGGCAAGCCCGAGATTCGCGAGAACTCGGCAGACGTCTCGGCTTCGCTGAAAGACCTCTACGGTCTGTACCGGGCCCTGCGCAAGGCCCGTACCCGGCGCGGTGCGATTGATTTCGAAAGCACCGACGTGCAGTTCAGCTTCGACGAGCGCGGCGCGGTGAGCGATATCCGCCCCTACGAACGCAACGACGCGCATAAGCTGATCGAAGAGTGCATGATTACGGCCAACGTCGAGGCCGCTCGCCTGTTGCTGCGCCAGCAGATACCCGGTCCGTTCCGCGCGCACGAGCCGCCGCCGCCGGACAAGCTCGAATCGCTCGATCAATTCCTCCGCGGCCTGGGCATCAAGGTGCCTTGGCGGGGTCGTCCCACGCCGCGCGACTTCGAGACCGTGGTGCAGCAGATCAAGGGTCGCGAAGATCGTCCGCTGATCATGGCCGTGCTGTTGAGGGCCCAGAGCCTGGCGACCTACCAGCCGGGTAACTCGGGTCATTTCGGGCTGGCGCTGGAGGCCTATGCGCACTTCACCTCGCCGATTCGCCGCTACCCCGACCTGTTGGTGCACCGCGCGATTCATCACGTGGTGAGCAAGAAAAAAAGAGGGGCGTATCCCCTCGGTATGGACCGGATGAGTCGCCTGTGTGAACAATGCTCGCACCGGTCCCGCCGCGCAGAAGAAGCCGAGCGCGACGTTAACGACCGCCTGAAAGCGTACTTCATGGAACAACACATCGGCGACGAGTTCGACGGGCAGGTCACCGGCGTCACTTCGTTCGGCCTGTTCGTAGAGTTGCAGCGCAACCGCGTGAGCGGACTGGTGCACATCACCTCGCTGCCGAATGATTATTACCACTTCGATCCCGTGGTGCACCGCCTGACCGGCGAGCGCACCGGCCGGCAGTTCCAGTTGGCACAAAAAGTCCGTGTCAAGGTCATGGCGGTGAACGTCGATGATCGAAAAATCGACTTCGAACTGGTGAGATGAGCAGGGAGTTGCTGATCGGCATCCACCCGGTCGAGTCGGCGCTCGCCGGTGCCGCCGGCCAGGTCCGGTTGTTGATCGTTGCCGCAGAGGCTCGCAATCCACGGGTTCACGCGCTGGAAAAACAAGCCCGCGGGCTCGGCCTTCGTATCGAGCACCGGCCGCGAGCGGATCTGGATCGCGACGCGGCGGGTCAGCGCCACCAGGACGTGATGGCGGAATTCGAACCCGGCAACATCCATGGAGAGAAAGCCCTGGAAGATCTGCTCGAGCGTGCGGGTGAACCGCCGCTGGTGCTGGTGCTCGACGGAATCCAGGATCCCCATAACCTCGGGGCATGCCTGCGTTCGGCCGAGGCTGCCGGCGTGGACTTCGTGATCCTTCCCAAGGACGGATCCGTTGGCATAACGCCCGTGGTGCGCCGCTCGGCCGCCGGCGCCGCGGAAGTGCTGCCGATACTGATAGCCACCAACCTGGCCCGCGTTTTGCGCGGGCTGAAACAGCACGGCGTGTGGCTGGCGGGCACGACCGACGGGGCTGAGCAGGACCTCTACCAGGCCGATCTCGCAGGCCCGCTCGCGCTGGTCATGGGCAGCGAGGGCAGGGGGATGCGCCGACTCACGGGCGAGCTGTGTGACTTTCGGCTTCGCATCCCGATGAAAGGGACGGTCAGCAGCCTGAACGTCTCGGTTGCCAGCGCGGTTTGCCTGTTCGAAATCAACCGGCAGAGGTCGCAATTATGAAACACACCGATCGTGTGGTGCTGGAACTTCCCGACTGGATGGAACGCTTCGTCCGAGACTGGATGCATCCCCTGGTGACGGTGGAACAGCGCATGGCATTGGCGGTCGCGCTGTCGAGTGAAAACGTCGCGCAGGGTAGCGGCGGGCCGTTTGGCGCCATCATCGTTCGTGAGTCCGATTCGATGCTGCTCGGGGCGGGCGTCAACACCGTCACCCGGTCCTGCATCTCGCTGGCGCACGCCGAGATGGTGGCGATCAGCATGGCGCAGGCCAACCTGGGCGGATGGGACCTGGGTGCGGCCGGCGCTGTGCAACTGGTCACTTCCTGTGAGCCCTGTGCGATGTGTTACGGGGCGGTCCCGTGGTCCGGCGTGCAGGGCCTCGCCTGGGGGGCTCGGCGCGAGGATGCCGAGGCGGCGGGCTTCGATGAAGGATACAAGCCGGAGGACTGGTGCGAAGCACTGCAGCGGCGAGGCATCGCGACTCGTGGAGACGTGTTGCGTGCACAGGCGGCAGCCGTTCTCGAGCACTATGGCCATTCAGGCGGCACAATCTATCATCCGGAATCCCCGTAGGAGCGACGCCAGTCGCGAAGTTTAAGAGAATCGCGACTGGCGTCGCTCCTACAATTTTTTGAAGCATAGGAATCACATCATGGCTTTGAACGTTGCACTTGCCCAAATCGCCCCGGTCTGGCTGGACCGTGATGCCACCCTGGCGAAAATGCTCGAATACGTGCGCCGGGCCGCCGACGAGGGTGCGCGGCTCGTCGTGTTCGGCGAGGCGCTCCTGCCGGGCTACCCGTTCTGGCCGGAGCTTACCGAAGGTGCGGTTTTCGACAGCGACGTTCAAAAAGACCTCTTTGCACATTACGCGGCCAACGCCATTGACCTCGGCGCAGGTGACCTTAACCGGCTTTGCCATTGCGCCCGCGATTGCGGCATCGCGATTTACGCCGGCGTGATCGAACGCAGCGCCGAGCGTGGCGGCTACAGTCTTTATGCCTGCCTGGTCTACATTTCGCCTGAGGGTCGCATCGAGTCGGCGCACCGCAAATTGATGCCCACCTACGAGGAACGCCTGGTGTGGTCGCCGGGCGACGGCCACGGGCTGCGGGTGCATGCACTGGATGACTTCACGGTGGGTGGACTGAACTGCTGGGAGAACTGGATGCCCCTGCCGCGCGCGGCCCTCTACGGACAGGGTGAAAACCTGCATGTAGCCGCCTGGCCGGGCAGCCGCCGAAACACCGAGGACATCACGCGTTTTATCGCCAGGGAATCGCGTTCGTGGGTCGTCTCGGTAAGCGGCATGATGCACGCAGAGGCCGTTCCCGGGGCGGTGCCGCACGCCGAACGCATTCGCGAGGCCGCTTCCGGGTGGCTGGCGGACGGCGGTTCCTGCGTCGCGGGTCCCGACGGACAATGGCTTCTGGAGCCGCAGGTTGGCGCCGAGGGGTTGTTCCACGTAGAACTGGACCTGGGCGCCGTGCTTCGAGAACGCCAGAACTTCGATCCCGCCGGGCATTATTCGCGACCGGACGTAACCCGGTTGAAGGTGAACCGTAAACGCCAGAAGACGGTCGACTTCAGGGATTAATCGTGTTTTACCTACCCGGGCTGCATTTTCTGGCGGGCGAACTGGACTGCTCGACCCGGGCAGGCGCCGGGCGCCTCCTTCCAGGGGACGTTCGAGCCGTCCGTGGGCACTCTTCAGGCGTTCCAGACACCTGAAGCCCCTGGAAGGAGGCACCCAACGCCTTCCCTGGTTTCCGAATTTGCCGGCGTCACGGTCTGCGTCCGAAAGAAACCCCGCGTTTGCCATCATCCCCGCGGGTAGCACGTCAAGGGAGGCACCCTCCGCAAACCCTGGCTTGTCCCGACTTCCGCCGGTGGTAAAACGCCAGTTTCCCGTTTGCTCTTACAGCACTTCTGACCTCAGGTCATCGAGAAACCGACGCATGATATCCGCCCTGCGCTGCGCCTCGCGGCGCCCGGATTCGGTTTGCATCGTTGCGGGAAGTTTGAGCAGCTTGGTATAGAAATGGTCCAGGGTGAACTCACCGTCATCCGGATCCCGGTGATCGCAAAATGGATCGTCCGGGTCAAGCAGGGGGCGGCCGAGTTTGCCGCCGACCAGCATGCACCGGGCGATACCGATCGCGCCGAGGGCATCGAGACGGTCGGCATCCTGCACGACGCGCGCTTCGATCGTTCGGCAGGGGATTTTCGCGCTGAAACTGTGCGCTTCGATGGCGTGGGCAACGGCCGGGATCAGTTCGCCGGGGTAGTCAATT
>JABDPF010000059.1 GCA_013042915.1 Lysobacterales bacterium | reverse complement strand
GAAGCGTTTCCAGGCGACGAGGGCAATGCGCAGGGCCAACCCAGCCCCGAGGACATGCCCGAATTTTTCCGCCGCTTTTTCGATGTGCCCGGCATGCCGCCGCGCAACCAGCAGCCGAGGCGTGGAGCGGGTTCCGGATTCATCATCGCCCAGGATGGATATATCGTCACCAATCACCACGTGATCGAAGACGCCGACGAGATCATCGTTCGAATGGCGGATCGCCGCGAATTCAAGGCCGAGCTGATCGGTTCGGATCCGCTCAGCGACATCGCCCTGTTGAAGGTGGACGCGAAGCGGCTGCCCAGCCTGACCCTGGGAGACAGCGAGAATCTCAAACCCGGAGAATGGGTCGTCGCGATCGGTTCGCCGTTCAACTTCGACCAATCGGTAACGGCCGGCATCGTCAGCGCCAAGGGGCGCAGCAACGCCCAGCAGCAGTACGTACCATTCATCCAGACCGATGTCGCCATCAACCGCGGCAACTCGGGCGGCCCGTTGCTGAACCTCGACGGCGAGGTGGTCGGTGTCAATTCCTGGATACTGAGTTCCAGCGGCGGTTTTATCGGCCTTTCGTTCTCGATTCCCATCGAAACCGCGGCCAACACCATTGAGCAGCTGCGGGAAAACGGCAAGGTGTCGCGTGGCCTACTTGGCGTACAGATCCAGGGGGTAACCCGTGAATTGGCGGAGGCCATGGGCCTGGACAAGCCGGTCGGCGCACTGGTCGACTCAGTGAATCCTGGCAGCGCGGCCGAGAAAGCCGGTATCGAATCCGGTGACATCATTCTCGAATTCAATGGCGAGTCCGTGGAAACCTCCAACGAACTGCCCCCGCTGGTCGGGGCCAACCCGCCCGGGACGGAAGCTGAAGTCGTGGTCAGTCGGAACGGAAAAATGCGGACTTTCGAGGTGACGCTAGACGCCCTCGAGGCCGACGAGGATGGAAATGTGCTGGCCTCGACCCAGTCCGGCGCGCGCAGCAACATCCTTGGGCTGCGTATCGAGCCGATCAGCGACGACCGGCGTCGTGCGCTCGGGGACCCCGAAGGTGGTGTGATCATCTCCTCCGTGCAGGACGATGCTGCCCGCCGGGCCGGATTGCGGCCGGGCGACGTGATCCTGACCATCAACAATCGAAAGGTCGAGAACGTCGACGATTTCGAAGCGGTGACCGACGACCTGGAGGAAGGCAAGGCGGTCGCGCTTCGAGTGATGCGTGAAGGCGTCACCCGCTACATTGCGTACACGCCGACCAGCGAGGATTAAGTTATAATCCGTCGGTTGGCTCGTAGCCATGCGTCCCGCCACGGGGCGCATGGCTTTTTGATATTCCGGGTATAGGACAGACGGCCTGAGGGATGGACCAGGAACACACTCGCAATTTTTCGATCATCGCGCACGTCGACCACGGCAAGTCGACGCTGGCCGATCGTTTCATCCAGGTCTGCGATGCGCTGACCGAGCGTGAAATGGCCGATCAAGTGCTGGATTCGATGGACCTCGAGCGCGAGCGCGGAATTACGATCAAGGCGCAGAGTGTCACCCTGAATTACAAGGGGCGGGATGGCCAGGTTTACAAGCTGAATTTCATCGACACACCCGGACATGTCGATTTCTCATATGAGGTTTCCCGCTCGCTGGCGGCCTGCGAAGGCGCCCTGCTGGTGGTCGACGCGGCCCAGGGTGTCGAGGCACAAAGCGTGGCCAATTGCTATACCGCGGTCGAACTCGGGCTCGAGGTCATCCCGGTGCTGAACAAGATCGATCTGCCTTCGGCCGAGCCCGAGCGTGTGAAGCAGGAAATCGAGGAAATCATCGGCATTGAAGCCGCCGATGCCATCTGCGTCAGCGCGAAAACCGGCGAGGGCATCGAGGACGTGCTCGAGGCGTTGGTGGCACAGGTTCCACGCCCCTCGGGCAATCCCGACGCGCCGTTCAAGGCATTGATTATCGATTCCTGGTTCGACAATTACCTGGGCATCGTCTCTCTGATTCGCGTGGTCGACGGATCGATCGGCAAGGGCACGAAGATCAAGCTGATGGCGTCCGGAAACCAGCACGCGGTTGAGCAGGTCGGCGTGTTCACCCCCAAGCGCGAGGTGCGAAATCGATTGACCACCGGCGAGGTCGGGTTCCTGGTGGCCGGCATCAAGGACGTCCACGGCGCCCCGGTGGGAGACACCATCACCCTGGCCAAAGACGGCGCGACCGTGGCTCTGCCCGGGTTCGAACAGTTACAGCCGCGGGTGTTTGCCGGGCTCTTTCCGACGGATGCCGAGGACTACCCCGACCTGCGCGAGGCGCTGGAGCGTCTGCAGCTCAACGATTCCGCCCTGCAGTTCGAGCCCGAGACCTCCGAAGCGCTCGGTTTCGGTTTCCGCTGCGGATTCCTCGGCCTGTTGCACATGGACATCGTCCAGGAACGGCTGGAGAGGGAATACCATGTCGATCTGATCACCACTTCGCCCACCGTGATTTACGAGGTGGAGTTCAACGACGGCGAGGTCATGCTGCTGGAAAACCCCGCACGGCTGCCGGAAGCCAACAAGCTGAGCGAAATCCGCGAACCGATCATCGAGGCGAACGTTCTCGTGCCCCAGGATTACGTCGGTGGCGTGATCGGCCTGTGCGAGGAAAAACGCGGGGCGCAGAAAGGCCTCCACTACATGGGTAACCAGGTCAGCATCAAGTACGAATTGCCCTTGTCCGAGGTGGTGCTGGACTTTTTCGATCGGCTGAAATCGGTCAGTCGCGGATACGCTTCCTTCGATTATCATTTCTTGCGCTTCCAGGAAGGCCCGTTCGTGCGGGTCGACGTGCTCATCAACGCAGAGCGCGTGGACGCATTGTCGCTTATCGTCCACCGCGACCATGCGCAGAGAAGGGGGCGCGACCTCGCGGTGCGGATGAAAGAACTCATCCCGCGGCAGATGTTCGACGTGGCGATCCAGTCTGCGATCGGCTCGCAGGTCATTGCCCGCACCACGGTCAAGGCGTTGCGCAAGAACGTGACTGCGAAATGTTACGGTGGTGACGTCACGCGCAAGCGCAAGTTGCTGGAAAAGCAGAAGGCGGGCAAGAAACGCATGAAGCAAGTGGGGCGCGTGGAAATTCCGCAGGAGGCTTTCCTGGCGGTGCTGCAACAGGACAACAAGAAGTAGAGGACACTGATGAAACCCGATTTCTCACTATTGCTGGTGCTGCTCACGGGCTTGGCCGGGTTGATCTGGTTGATCGATTCGCTGTTCTTCAAACGCCGGCGGATGGACCGAGCCGTGAAGGAAAAGGTCGAGCACGCCCGCGAACCGATCGTCATCGAGTACGCTCGTTCGCTCTTTCCGATTCTTCTCCTGGTGCTGGTATTCCGATCCTTCCTGTTCGAGCCGTTCAAGATTCCCTCGGGCTCGATGATTCCGACCCTGCTGATCGGGGATTTCATCCTGGTCAACAAGTACACCTACGGTTTGCGACTGCCGGTCACCAATACCAAGATCATGGACATGGGCGAGCCCGAACGCGGTGATGTCGTGGTGTTCCGCTATCCGGTGGACCCCAGGGTCAACTTCATCAAGAGGCTGGTCGGCCTGCCCGGCGATACCATCACCTACCGGGACAAGGAACTGTTCATAAACGGCGAGAAGGTGCCGATCAGCGTCCAGGGCAACTTCACCAGCGGCGAGGTCAAATGCTCGACGCCCGATTCGGACGCCGTGCGCGTCCAGGAAACCGTGGGCGAGGTGACTCATGACATCCTGGTACACACCCGCTCCCGGGCACGCAATGACCGCTGGATCGTTCCGGAAGGGCATTACTTCGTGATGGGCGACAACCGCGATCGCAGCAACGACAGCCGCGAGTGGGGCTTCGTACCCGAAGACCACCTGATGGGGCGCGCGGTCGGCATCTGGTTGAATTTTGACTACAAGAAAGGGTGTGGAGACTTTTCTCGGATTGGCGATGGAATCCATTGAAGCGTAAAGAAAAATTTTCATTTCAAAGCCGGAAAGCGCTATAGTAGCGCTCGTGCGATGGCCATTGGCGATACCCGGCGGCGGGCCGGGATGTCATGCGGCCAAGTTTTTGATCCCGCCGACAAGGACGAAGGTGACTGAGATGAAGGTTCGCAAAGAAAACGGTCTTACCCTGATCGGATTCCTGATTGCGCTGTCCGTAGTGCTGTTTTTCGCTTATGCCGGCATGCGCATCGTGCCGATGTACCTCGAGTACCACGCGCTTGGCAATGCACTAAGCAAACTGGAGGACGATCCCGCGGCGAAGAAGATGACGCCGCAGAAGATCAAGCAGAGCATCCAGAACAGCCTGTGGGCCAGTTATGCGAGCAATAACATCAAGAATGAACACATCCGGATATCCAAGAAGAGCGGCGGCGTCAACGTGCGCGTGGCGTACGAGGTGCGTAAGCCGTTTCTTGGCAACATCGACATCATCGGCTCCTTCGACAAGGCCGTTATGCTGCAGTAGTCCAGCTTGAAGGACGCCATCGCCGGGGTCGATTATCGCTTCAGCGACCCCCGCTTGCTGGAGGAAGCGCTGACGCACCGCAGCATCGGCTCCATCAATAACGAACGGCTGGAGTTTCTCGGCGACAGTGTGCTCGGCATGGTCGTCTCTACACGGCTCTACGAGCGATTCCCGCAGGCCAGCGAGGGTGATCTCACCAAGATGCGCGCGCGCCTGGTGCGCGGAACGACGCTGGCCAAACTCGGACAGGAGCTGAACCTGGGTAATGAGATCATGATGGAGCAGGGCGTGTTGAAGTCTGCCGGGTTCCGCAACTCCTCGATCCTCGCTGACGCCGTCGAGGCGGTTTTGGGCGCAATTTTCCTCGACGGGGGCTACGAAGCCTGTCGCCGGGTGATCCTTTCGAAGTTCAACCCCCTGATCGAAACACTGCCGTCGGTCGAGCAGCTCAAGGATCCGAAAACCCGCCTGCAGGAGTTTCTACAGGCTCGCGGGCGCCCTCTGCCGGTTTACACCCTGGAATTCGAGGAAGGCGCGGACCACGCCAAGACGTTTTACGTGGCCTGCCGCCTCGATGACGGAGAGGGTACCGAGGCCCGGGGCAGCAGCCGCAGTGCAGCCGAGCAGGCCGCGGCGTCAGCGATGATCGAGCGTTTGCAAAGAGAGAAGACATGAGTAACGAAGCCACGCGTGACGCCCCCCGCACGGAGGACTCCCGCTTTGGGTACGCAGCGCTGGTCGGCCGTCCGAACGTCGGCAAGTCCACCTTGATGAACCGGATTCTCGGCCAGAAGCTCAGCATCGTCACGGCCAAGCCGCAGACCACGCGACAGCAGGTCGCGGGCATCAAGACCACGGAAAAGGGACAGGTGGTGTACATCGACACGCCAGGAATCCACCTGGCCGCCAAGAAAGCCCTGAACCGTTACATGAACCGCATTGCCCAGGCCGCGTTCCAGGACGTCGACCTGGTCCTGTTCCTGATCGAGGCGGGACGTTGGACCCGGCAGGACGAAAACGTGGCGCGTTCGCTGAAGAAAGTGGACGTCCCGGTTTTCCTGGTGGTCAACAAGATCGACCTCCTTCCGGACAAGCGCGAGTTGCTGACCTTCCTTGACAGGGAAGTGCGGATAGGCCGCTTTTCCGAGGTCCTGCTGATCGCCGCCAAGAACGGTGACGGCGTCGACGACCTGGAAAACCGGGTGATGGAGGAATTGCCCTTCTCGCGCCCGTTTTACGATGAAGATCAATTCACCAACCGCAGTGAACGCTTCCTGGCGGCTGAGTTGGTGCGCGAACAGCTGATGCTGCGCCTGCACAAGGAAATTCCCTACGCATTGACGGTTGAAATCGAATCGTTCAAGCGTGAGGACGGGCTGGTCAGGATAGGAGCCGTCGTTTGGGTCGAGCGCAAGAGCCAGAAGCAGATCGTGATCGGCAAGGGCGGCGATGTGCTCAAGCAGGTCGGAACCCGGGCACGTCATGCCCTGCAGGACCTGCTGGAGGAAAAAGTCTTCCTGCGCTTGTGGGTCAAGGTCAGCCGCGACTGGACAGACAACGAACGCGCCCTCAAACAGTTCGGCTACGACGACGGCTGAGAACACGGAGTGGTTATCCGCAGTGCGCTTCGACCTTGAACCCGCCTACATCCTGCACACCCGTTCCTACCGCGAATCAAGCCTGATTCTCGAGGCCTTCAGCCGCGAGCAGGGGCGTGTCGCCCTGGTCGCCCGGGGTGCCAGGGGAAGCCGCTCACGCTGGAAAAACATGCTCCAGCCTTTTCGGCCGCTGTTGCTGAGCTGGTCTCAGCGCGGGGAGATGGGAACCCTGACCGCCGCCGACCAGGTCGCCGCGCCGCCGTCGCTGATGGCCGAGCCGCTATTTTGCGGTATTTACGCCAACGAACTGTTGATGCGCTTCCTGCAGCGATCCGATCCGCATCCCGGGCTGTTCGACCGCTACCGCGACTTGCTGGGCGAATTGGCCGGCGGCCGGGCACCGCAGGCGCCTCTGCGCCTGTTTGAAAAGCACCTGCTCGAGGCCGCCGGCTTTGGGCTGTTGCTGGATCGTGAACCGGGTTCGGGCGAGCCCGTCGAAGCTGACGCCTGGTACCAGTACGTTCCCGAATCCGGTCCTCAAAAGCGGGCCGCGAGCGGCTCGGACGGTGACCTGCTGGTTTCCGGTTCGGCGCTGTTGGCGCTACAATCCGGTGTCATCGCGCCGCGTCACCACCGCGAACTGAAAGGCTTGATGCGCCATTTGATCGCGCACTACCTCGGTGATCGACCGCTCAAGTCGCAATCTTTGTTCTACGAGAGCTGAAACCATGAAAATTCCCGTCCTGCTGGGTGTCAACATCGATCACGTCGCAACCGTCCGCCAGGCGCGCGGCACGACGTATCCGTCCATCATCGAGGCAGCCGCGCTGGCCGAGGAGGGGGGTGCCGACGCCATCACGGTTCACCTGCGGGAAGACCGCCGGCACATCCAGGATGCGGACGTGCGGGAACTGTGCGCCCGGGAGGGAACGCGCGTGAACCTGGAAATGGCGGTAACCGACGAGATGCTGGGCATCGCCGAACAACTCGCCCCGCCGGATGTTTGCCTGGTGCCCGAGAAGCGGGAGGAGCTCACCACGGAGGGCGGGCTCGACGTGGCGTCCCGTCCGTCGGGCATTGCTCGGGCGGTCAGTCGCCTGGACAAGGCCGGGATCCGCGTTTCTCTGTTCATCGATCCGGACCGTGAACAATTGCAGGCAGCGCACGACGTCGGGGCGGGGGTCGTCGAATTGCACACCGGGGCGTACGCGGACGCGAGCGAAGCGGACAGGGAAGGCGAATTCGAGCGCCTGCGCGATGCCTGCCTGTTCGGCCACGGACTGGGCCTGCAGATCAATGCCGGGCATGGCCTGAATCTCGACAATGTCGAGCCGATCGCACGCCTGCCCTACATGAAGGAACTCAATATAGGCCACGCCATCGTGGCGCGAGCGCTGTTCGTTGGGCTCAAACAGGCAGTGGAAGAGATGTGCAGGGCCATCCGGGCGGGCTAAGCCCCGAAAGCCAGAAAGTCACTGGCGGCCGTGGTGACACGTTGCCAGGCATCGGAAATTTCCTCCACGCGGGCGCGACCGCGGCAGGCCCGGTCCAGTCGTCTCAACGACGACTCCAGGTCCGATTCCCCACACAGGCCGGCGGAAGCCGTCAACTGGTGGGCAATAGCCGAGACCTCGCCGGTGCGTGCCTCGAGGAGCCTCCGCTCGATGTCCGGCAGCCGCCTCGTCAGCTCTCGATGGCATGACGCCTTAAGCCGCGACAGTTCACCGGGCGCCTTTTCTCCCACGCGCCACGGTGCAGGGGTTAGCATTGCCACCAGCCGGTCGGCGCCGCAGGGTTTTTCCAGTATGCAGTCGAACACCTCATGCTCATCGGGGTGCGGAAGACAGGTTGCGTTGGCGATGGACGAGTCTCCCGTCAGCAGAACGATGCACGATGGTCGGTTGCCGGGCCACTGGCCGCGAATCGTTCGGGCGGCCTCGAGCCCGGTGCCGTCGCCCAGGTGCCAGTCCAGGATCACCAGGTCCGGCAGCCAGGACAGGGCGAGTTTGCAGGCCTGATCCACGCCGGTGGCCTGCCTGACAGTGCACCCGGCTCGGCGCAACGCTGAAACGGTAAACTCGCGGCTTATGCAATGATCATCCACCACCAGTACGCGGCTTCTGACCGACTGGTCACGGTTGTTCATGGAATCCCCTTCGCTCCGGGCCCGCCGCCCGATACACTAGCGGCACGGCCATGACCCCTCGATCCTCGATCATAACGCACGTTCGGCTCCGCTTGAATCCGCGGGGCGCCCGGCGCTGGATGTTTTTGCTTGCCATCGCCGGTTCGATGATTGCGCCCGTAGGCCAGGCGCAAGACGTCGCGAATACCTCGTTTCCGTCGCTTCGATTCAGTGCCGAGTCCATTGAGTTCGGGGAAAACCGGGTCAGCGGACTGGATCTGCTGATCGAGCCCGACGGGACATTCTCGTTGGAGACGGAGGGGCTGACGGACGGTCTCGAAGACGGGTTGAACCTGCCCGGTCTTGCCTTTGACGGTGTTCTGGGGACATTCGAAGTCGGTGACAGCGGACTCAAAGCCAACGGGCTCCTGCGTTACCAGGGTCTCGAGACGGACTGGTACTTGACGACGGGTGAAAACCGCTTTTCGGCCTGCCTGGTAACGGTTGCGCAACCGCTGGCCCTGCTGGCCGGGCAGTTCGGTTTGCCCGCCCAGGCCGCCTGGTTGAAAAGCGGTGAAGTCGATACCTGCATCCGATACGGAGCGGATTCGGCCGGGGATGCCGGGCTTTCGGTGGACGTCGCGCTCTCCGGTGTGTCGTTCGATTCCCCGGACGGCCTCTACGCGGCTGAAGGTCTTGCCATGGACCTGTTTTTCGAAACGACCCTTCCGGGCTTGGGTGGCGCGCGGCTCACGGGAACGCTGAGTGCCGGCGCCATTCTTCTGGATCATTTTTACGCCGATTTCGCCACGGCGCCCCTCAACCTCGAAGTGACTCCGGTAACGAAAGACGACGCGCTGCTCGGTGCGGTGCTGGCGGTCACCGATGACGGCGCCATCGATCTCGAAACGCGGCTAGTCGTAGACGAAGAGAGTGCCTGGCGGCTGGACATTGAGAAGCTGAATCTGCTGTTTCCAGCAGCCTACGAGCGATATCTCGAGCCAATCGCAGCTGCGTGGACGCTGGATGGTCTCGAAGTGACCGGTGGCGTGTCGTGGAACGGCGCGTGGTCGCCGGGCCGGCTGCGCTCAGGCAACCTGGATATTCAGGACCTCACCGTGGTGGATACTCGCCGTGGCCGCTTCGCGCTCACTGGCCTGGAGACGCGCCTGCGACCGGGCGATTACGCGTTCGACTCGACGTTTGCGTGGCGCGGTTTACTGCTCGGCCGGGTCAACCTCGGAGCGGGCGTGGCGCATCTGGATGCGCAGCCGGGCGCCTTCGCCCTTCTCAGCCCTCTCGAACTCGGCGTGCTCGGGGGACAGCTTCGGCTGGACCGCTTCGCTTACGTGCTGCCCGGCAGCCCGGTTGCCGAGTCCGGACAGCCCCGCATGGAACTGAAGGCCGGTCTGTCCGGCATCGACATGGCGCAGCTGACGGCGGCGTTCGACTGGCCCAGCTTCAGCGGGACGCTTGACGGAGAAATCCCACGGGTCAGCCTCACCGGGGGCGTGCTCTCGGTCGATGGCGAAATTCGCGTGGACGTATTCGGGGGCACCATCACGGTCCGCGATCTCGAGACCGAGCGACCCTTCGGGGTGCTGCCCAGCCTGGCGGCCAACGTCGACATGCACGACCTGGACCTCGAGCAGTTGACCGAGACATTCGAGTTTGGACGAATTGGTGGCCGGGTCGACGGTCACCTCAAGGACCTTCGTCTGCTGGACTGGCGTCCCGTCGCGTTCGACGGTTGGCTGGGTACGCCCGAGAGGCGGTCCGGAACAAGCGCCATCTCGCGCCAGGCTGTCAACCACCTCGCCTCGATCGGCGGTGGCGGCTCGGTTTCTGCGCTGACAGGTCCGTTGCTGCGGATGTTCAATAATTTTTCCTATCGCCGCCTGGGGCTCGGTTGTCGCCTCGAGAACAACCTGTGTTCCATCACCGGATTGAGTGAAGACGGTGAAAGCGTGCTGCTGCTGGAGGGGGCCGGAATTCCGAAAATCACGGTTCGCGCCTTCAACCGGAGGGTCGACTGGCCGCAGATGGTCGCCAACCTGGTGGCGATTTCCGAGGGCGAAGGTATTCGCATCGGGGACGAACCGTGATCGCGACACTCTGCTAGAATTGAGCCCCCTGAAAACGGAACCGGGAGCAATAGTGAACAAGCTGAAATCCCTGATTTTTCTTGGCACGATGGCCGTGCTGGGATCCTGCGTGACGATCAACGTGTATTTTCCTTCGGCCGCGGCCGAACGTGCGGCCGAACGCTTTGTCGAGGATGTCCTGGGAGAGGCGAATGACGAGAGTTCCCTGTTCCAGCCGCTGCGCCTGCCGCACGAGGTCGTGTACCTCGCTGCCGCAGGTCTCCTTGACGCCTTGGTGCCCAGCGCGATGGCCCAGCAACCCGATTTCGAGATCAACACGCCGCAGATCAATGCCATCAAGAGCCGCATGGCGCAGCGGCAACGCCAGCAACTGGATGGCTGGTTTTCCGCCGGCGCAATCGGTTTCAGCAACGATGGCCTGGTGGCGATCAGGGATCGAGCGATCGTACCCCTGAACGAACGCCGGCTGTTGGAGAGCGTCGTGGCCGATGAGAACCGCGATCGCAAGGCGGTTTATCGCGAGATTGCCGTCGCCAATGGCCAGCCGCAGTGGGAACGGCAGGTCCAGGAAACCTGGTCGAAAGAGTGGATCGCCAACGCGCGGCCGGGCTGGTACTACCAGGCGCCGGGCGGGCAGTGGCGCCAGAAGTGAAGCGGCGGACCGCTCGATGAACCTGTTGGCCGGTAGTGCCGAACCCCGGTCGCTCGGGCGACACCCGTGAGCCGCCGGCGAAGGCGCAAGTTTCCCCGCGACCCGTTCGAAGTCACTATCGAGGATCTCAGCCACGACGGTCGCGGCGTCGCAACCCACGAAGAGAAGAAGGTCTTCGTTCATGGGGCGCTGCCGGGCGAGCGCGTTGTGGCCCGCCTGACCGGCCGCAGAAGACATTTCGACGAGGGGGAGTGCGTAGACATACTGCAACCGTCCCCCGACCGTGTGACACCGCCCTGTCCGCATTTCGGGCAATGCGGTGGATGCTCCCTGCAGCACCTCGATCCCGTCCGCCAGATCCAGGCCAAGCAACAGGCGCTGGAACAAAACCTGACGCGCATTGGAAAGGTCGAGCCCGAAGGCTACTGGCCTCCGCTGACCGGGCCCCAGTGGGATTATCGGAGGCGCGCCCGGCTATCGGTGCGCTACGTGCACAAAAAAGAGCGCGTTCTGGTGGGCTTCCGAGAACGCTATGGTGCGTTCGTCGCCGACATGCAGGAATGCCGCGTGCTGGACCCGCGCATCGCGGAGCATCTCGACGGCCTGTCCGGCATGATCTATTCAATGGACGCGCGCCGCAGCATTCCGCAGATCGAAGTCGCCTGTGGTGACGAGGTCTGTGCGCTGGTGTTTCGGCACCTCGAGCCGCTAAGCGAGGGCGACCTGGAAAAGCTTCGGGAATTCGCCCGGCGAACGGGTATCGCGGTATTGCTGCAACCCAAGGGTCCGTCAACCATACACGCCCTTGAACCGAAGACCGTCGCGCTGTCGTTCGCCTTGTCGGAGTTCGGTGTCGAACTGGCGTTCGGGCCGGCCGACTTCATTCAGGTCAATGCGGCCATGAATCGTAAAATGGTCGCTCGCGCGGTAGACCTTCTCGATCCGGGGCCGGAGGACCGCGTTCTCGACCTGTTTTGCGGGCTGGGCAACTTCACCCTGCCGATCGCCACGCGGGCCGGCCAGGTTACCGGTGTCGAGGGCGATGCCGAACTCGTCCGCAAAGGCACCGAAAACGCCCATCGCAACGGCTTGGACAACGTGTCCTTTTTTGCCGCGGACCTGACCGAAGAGCCTGCCGGCGCCCCCTGGCTCAAAGGTGGCTACGACAAGGTGCTGGTCGATCCACCGCGTTCCGGCGCCGAGTTCATCCTGCCGCACATCGCCGCAAGCGGCGCGCGACGGATCGTTTATGTGTCCTGCCATCCCGCGAGCCTGGCGCGCGACGCGGGTATCCTGGTGCGCGAGTACGGTTATGTGCTCAAGGGCGCGGGCGTGATGGACATGTTTCCCCATACCGGCCACGTGGAATCGATCGCCGTGTTCGAACGGGCGGGTGAATGAGCACCGCAGGTCCCGTTTTGATCGGCCTACCCGGCCACGACCTGGACGAGGAAGGGCGCAGGCGCCTGGCGCACCCGGCCGTTGGCGGTGTCGTGCTGTTTCGCCGCAACTTCAAAGACCTCGAACAGCTTCAGCGCCTGGTCGATGAGATCCGCCGCGCCACCGAACCTCGCCCGCTAATCGGCATCGACCAGGAAGGGGGCAGGGTGCAGCGACTCGAAGGCGAGGGATTCACCCGGCTGCCACCGCTGGGCGTCCTCGGACGGCTGCATGCCGTCGATCCGGTCAAGGCGCTGGATATGGCTTACCGGCACGGGCGCGTGATGGCGACCGAGATGCTGGTCTGCGGGATCGATCTGAGCTTTGCCCCCGTGCTCGACCTGGACAGAGGTAGCCGGGTGATCGGTGATCGTGCGTTCGGGTCTGTGCCGGGCCTGATTTCCACGTTGGGGCGATCGTACCTGGCCGGGATGCGGGACGCCGGCATGAAGTCCACCGGCAAGCACTTTCCGGGGCACGGATCGGTGGTGGCCGATTCGCACGTTGACGACGTCACCGATCCGCGTCCTTTGACGGAAATTCGGGAAACTGACCTGGTTCCGTTTCGTCAATTGATGCCGGAACTCGACGCCATGATGATCGCACACGTCCTGTATCCGAGCGTCGACAGCCTGCCCGCGGGTTATTCTTCGACCTGGTTGCGGGATATCCTGCGGGGCGAACTCGGCTTCGAGGGGGTGATTGTTTCCGACGACCTGGGGATGCATGCGGCAAAAGCCATGGGCGGCGTCCGGCAGCGGGTGGAAGCCTGCCTCGGCGCCGGCTGCGACCTGGTGTTGGTCTGCCATCCCGAAGACGTCGACTCGTTGCTGGCGGACCATGCACCGGAGTGCGGCGACGCATCGTCGGTCATCGGTCGGCTTTACGGAGTGCCCACGGTCGATCGCGGCGAACTGGCGGAGGTCGTGCGCGAGGGAATCCGGGAATGGGGCTACTGGCGCCAGAGCCTGGAACGGCTCGGTGAATCCTGGGCCTAATATAAAATGTATCAACTGTTGCGAATCCGACGACGACCCCCGCGTGACGGGCTAACCGAAGCGGCCACCAAGGAGCACCATTCATGAAGCCCCATCCCAATCCCCAGGCCATCCTGGACCAATCTTCGCTTCTCGTCAGCCGGGAGGAAGTGGTTGCAGCGCTCGATCGCATGGCGGGCCACATCAACGAGTACTACGGAAACACGCCGCTGGTCCTGTTGATCGTGATGACCGGCGCCGTGTTGCCCGCGGCCTGGCTGTCCTCGCGTCTGAACATGCCGATGGAAATGGACTTTGTTCATGCCTCCCGCTATTCCGGCGCGACCGAAGGCGGAGAAATCGATTTCCGGGTGCCGCCGCGCCTCAATTTGCAAGGACAGGATGTGCTGATCGTCGATGACATCTACGACATCGGCCTGACCCTGGAGATGATCGAAAACTACTGCACCTCCCGCCAGGCCAACTCGGTGAACAGCGCGGTACTGGTTCGAAAAATCCACGATCGCCCGACCACCGAGAGCCGTCCCCGGTTCATTGGCCTGGAGGTCGAAGACAAGTATATTTTCGGTTGCGGCATGGACGCGTACGAGCACTGGCGGCACCTCGACGAAATCCGTGCACTGGAGGAAGCCTGATGTCAGGGGAAATCACGCTGGGGCTGATCGGCGGTACCGGCCTGACCGAGTGGCAGGACGACGTCGAGCGCCTGGACATCGACACGCCCTACGGTGCGGCGTCCGATCCGATCCGGGTCATTCCCATAGGGGGTGTCCGCTTGCTGTTTTTGCCCCGGCACGGCAGTCCGCACCGTTTTCCGCCCCATCGCGTCAACTACCGCGCCAACATGTGGGCTTTGAAACACGCCGGCGCGGAGCAGGTGCTGGCCGTTTCGGCGGTCGGAGGAATCACCGGGCAATATTCTCCGGGGACGCTGGCCGTTCCGGATCAGCTGGTGGATTTCAGCTGGGGCCGTGAACACAGCTACCACGATTCCCCGGACGTTCCCCTAGTGCACGTCGACTTTACCCACCCCTACGAGGGTGGTCTCCGCAGAGGTGTCCTGGACGCCGCGCGCCAGGCATCGATCGGTGTGGTCGACGGCGCGTGCATCGCCGTGTTCCAGGGCCCGCGCCTGGAGAGCGCCGCCGAGATCGCGATGGCGCGAAATGCCGGTTGTGACCTGGCCGGCATGACCTCGCTGCCGGAAGCCGGGCTGGCCCGTGAACTGGGCATCGACTACGCCGGACTTGCCGTCGTGTCCAACTGGGCGGCCGGTGTGGGCGGGGATAGCATTTCCGAGGACGACATTGCCCAGACCCTCAAAGAACCCATGTCCCGGGTCAGACGACTGCTGGATGCGCTCGTCGCCCAACTCAAAGGCTGAGACAATGAACCAACACTACCCAAACCTGCTTGAACCGCTCGACCTGGGCTTCGTGACGCTCCGCAACCGTGTCCTGATGGGCTCGATGCATACCGGCCTGGAAGACAAGGCCAAGGATTTTCCGAGGCTGGCCGAGTACTTTGCCGAACGCGCGGCGGGCGGGGTGGGCTTGATCGTGACCGGCGGCA
This sequence comes from Lysobacterales bacterium, assembly GCA_013042915.1. Lineage (GTDB taxonomy): Bacteria > Pseudomonadota > Gammaproteobacteria > Xanthomonadales > SZUA-36 > JABDPF01. The sequence continues at coordinate 5,448 of JABDPF010000059.1, read as the reverse complement.
TTTCGCCCAACTTGGCGGGCTGGGTCAAGCCCTTCGCGGGCTCGCTGCTGTGGTCGGGCCAGGTGGAGCGGCACAGGAAAGTCACCGACGCCGTGCATGCCGAGGGAGGCAGGATCTGCATGCAAATCCTGCATTCGGGCCGTTATGGCTATCACCCGCTGATCGTCGCGCCTTCGCCGATCCGATCCCCGATCACGCCGTTCAAGCCCCGCGGGCTCAGTGAGGGTGGCGTGGGCCGGCAGGTTCGGCACTTCGCGCGAGCCGCCCGGTTGGCGCAAAAAGCGGGCTACGACGGCGTCGAAGTGATGGGCTCGGAAGGGTATTTCATCAACGAGTTCACGACACCCCGGGTGAACAAGCGCGACGACCGCTGGGGGGGTGACACGGCCGCCCGGTATCGCATCGCGGTCGAGATCGTGCGGGCCGTTCGCGAGGCGGTCGGCCCGGACTTCATCATCATTTACCGATTGTCCATGCTGGACCTGGTGCCGGACGGCAACCAGTGGAACGAGATCGTGCAGCAGGCCAAAGCCGTCGAGGCGGCCGGCGCCACGATCATCAACAGCGGTATCGGCTGGCACGAAGCGCGCATTCCCACCATCGCCACGATGGTGCCGCGCGCCGGCTTCAGCTGGGTGACACGAAAACTGCGCGGCGAGGTCGGTGTCCCGCTGGTGGCCACCAATCGGATCAACACACCCGAGGTCGCCGAGCGGGTGCTGGCCGAGGGCGATGCGGACATCGTCTCGATGGCGCGCCCCTTGCTGGCAGACGCCGCTTTCGTCAACAAGGCCGCGGAAGGGAGGGCAGATGAAATCAATGTGTGCATCGCCTGCAACCAGGCCTGCCTGGATCATACGTTCCAGAACAAAACGGCATCCTGCCTGGTCAACCCGCGCGCGTGCCACGAAACCGAGCTGAAGATACGTCCGACGGACCAGGAGAAGCACCTTGCCGTGGTCGGCGCTGGACCCGCAGGTCTTGCCTGTGCGAGCGCGGCGGCGGAGCGGGGCCACCGGGTCACCCTGTTCGAGTCCGCCGGTCGGATCGGCGGCCAGTTCAACATGGCCAAGCGTATTCCCGGCAAAGAAGAATTCTACGAAACCCTGAAGTACTTCGGTCGCCAACTCGACCTTCGGGGCGTCGACGTCAGGCTGAACACCCTGGCGGACGAAAAATCACTGGCGGACTTCGACGAAGTGGTGCTGGCAACGGGCGTCACGCCGCGCAAGCCGCCGATCGAGGGCATCGACCACGACAAGGTGCTGAGCTACGTCGACGTGCTGTTGAACGGAGCCGAGGTTGGTCGCCGGGTCGCCATCGTGGGCGCCGGCGGTATCGGCTTCGACGTGGCGGAGTTCCTGGGTCACGAGCACCACGAGGGCCCGGAACCGCCGAGCGTGGAGGACTTCATGCGGCAGTGGGGTATCGACATGAACCTGGAGGCCCGCGGCGGTATTGAAGGCGTCAAAGCCAAGCCCGCGCCGCTGGCCCGTGAGCTCTGGTTGCTGCAGCGCAAAGCCAGCAAACCGGGCAAGGGCCTGGGCAAGACCACGGGCTGGATTCACCGGCTGAGCTTGCGCAAGCGCGGTGTCAAGATGTTGGCGGGCGTGGAATACCAGCGTATCGACGATGCGGGCCTGCACATTCGCCAGGGCGACGAAGACAAAGTCCTGGAGGTCGACAATGTCATCATCTGCGCTGGCCAGGAGCCGCGCCGTGATCTTCACACGCAGTTGCAGGAAGCAGGCGCCACCGTGCACCTGATCGGCGGCGCGGACGTGGCTGCCGAGCTCGACGCCAAGCGCGCGATCCGCCAGGGAACGGAGCTGGCCGCAAGCATTTGAATCCCGCACAAGCCTCCCGAAGCCGGCTCGGATAGTGGCTTCGGGAATGCGTGTGAGCGACGCTTTTCGCTTCTACCGCGGCTCGATCGCCTTGAGCACTTCGCGGGTCAAATCCCAACGGTCGAAGCCCTGTCGGCCGTAGTCCAATCCGCGGCGGACGATCACGGTATCGTGCGAGGGCACGACGATCACGTACTGGCCGCGGTTGCCGGCGGTGGAGTAGGCCTCCCGGGGGACGTCGTCGCGTTCATCCGGGACGAGCCACCACTGGGCGCCATAGTCGTTGCCGCGCACGCTCGAAGCCGGGGCCGGTGTCCGGACGAAGTCGATCCATTTCTCGGAGACGATCTGCTCGCCCAGCCAGCGCCCGCCGTTCAGGTAAAGCAGACCAAAGCGGGCGAGGTCCCGGGCGTTGGTATAAACCTGACTGGAGAGAATGAAATTGCCGAATCGGTCGGTGCTGAGCAACGTGTGGTGCATGCCGATCTTGCCCAGCAGGGCGTCGTGGGGAAAGCGGTGATAGGCTGCTGTGCTGCCGAGCGCGCGCTTCATGGCGTACACGGCGAGCAGGGTGTCGTAGTTCTCGTAATCCCAGAAGGTTCCTGGCGCGCGGACCAGGCCGCGGCTGCGCGCCCCGTCAACCGAGTCTGCGCCAGCCCAGTAAGCGAGACCGGAGCCGGTGGCGTATTCCATGCCGAAGCTGTCGACCGGGTAGAGCCCGCTCGACATGTTGAGTACGTGTCTGAGAGTGATCGCCCCCCGGGGATCGCTCTGCGGGGATCGCAGTTCGGGCAGCCAGTCGATACCGAGGGGTTCGTCCACCGCCAGTTGGCCCCGATCCACGAGGATTCCGATCAGGGTCACGGCGATGCTCTTGGCGGTGGACCAGGTTCGCGTGCGGGTGTGGCGATCGACGCCGGGCGCATAGCGTTCGTGCACGACCTGTCCGTTATGAATCACCAGAAGGCTCAGTGTCCGCTGCTCGTCTGATTCTCGATCGAATGCCCAGTCGGATGCCGCCGCCAGAGCTTTCGGATCGACGTGCGCGGGCAGCGGTCGAACACCGAGAAGATCGCCCCGTGGCCAGGGCAGCGATTCGGGATCATGTGCCGGGTCCGGAACCCTGATCTCGGGTAGCTCCGGTATCGCATCAAGAGCCTGGTCCGGTGCCAACACGACGCAACCGATGCCTTCGCGGAACGCGGCCCGCATGACCGGCGGATTGTCCGGGGTACCGACCTCGACGGCCTGCAGCGCGCCGTAGACCCGGTAATCGCCCCCGTCGGCGTCACCGAGGTGTGGTCCCATGTAAGCCAGTTCCTGCTCGAAGACCTGCTCCAGGCTTCGATTGGAGGTGAACAGGCCGTTACAGGTAAGAACGGCCTGCACGCCGCGCTTGATCATTTCCCTGTTGGCGCTGAAGTAATCGTCGGCGAGCAGCGGGGAGACCGTGAAGATTGCCAAGAGAATAATTGTTCGGTACATGGGAGAAACGGCACTGTCGTGTGAGGGAAATTAATGGATAATTGTACCCCCATTCGGCGGGCCGCAGCCCGCCGCCCACATTCATCGAATACACGGAGCGAATCGCATGCTCACGAGAAAAACGATCTTGATGGCCGCCTGTGTCGCGGCCCTGGGTTTCAGCCTTTCTAGCACGGCGGATGTGTCCCGCAGCGAGGCCAACAACGGCAACCTGATCATGGAGGACATCCCGCCAATCCCTGAACAGGTCATTGCCGATCTCAACCGTTATCAGAACACGCGAAGCGCCGCGTTTCGCGGCTGGGACGAGGCAGGCGACGGCGTGTTCATCTCGACGCGCTTCGGCGACGTCAGCCAGATTCACCACGTCGACCGCCCGGGTGGCGCCAGAACCCAATTGACCTTTTTCGCCGAGCCCATCGGCGGGCTGAGCCGGCAGCCGAAGGGTTCGCAAATGGTGTTCACGATGGACGCCGGGGGCAGCGAATTCTCCCAGATCTTTCTTTTGGATCCGACCGGGGTAGAAGACGCGGTGATGTTGACCGACGGTGAGTCCCGCAACGGCGCCGTGGTCTGGGACCGCAACGGCGAGCGGATCGCCTACCAGAGCACGCGGCGCAACGGTGCGTCCAACGACATATGGATGATGAATGTGAACAACCCCGCAAGCGCGAGCGTGGTGCTCGAGTCTCCGGACGGCACCTGGTGGGGCGGAGTCGATTTCTCTCCAGATAATTCGCACCTGCTGGTCGTCAATTATGTGAGCGCCAGCGATTCCCGCGTCCACCTGCTGGATCTCGACTCGCGCGAGCATCGCATGCTGGCCGGGGATCCTGAGAACGGCGGGGCGAATCTGCCCCTGGGCTTTGACAAGGAGGGTGCGGGCTTTTTCTTCCTGACCGACCGCGCCGGTGAGTTCCAGCAACTGGCCTGGCAATCGATCAAGGAAGGCTCGCAGCCGGTGATCCTGACCCGGGACATCCCCTGGGACATCTCGGGTGGCGCGATCAGCGAGGACCGCACCCGCGCGGCATTCGTGGTCAACCAGGACGGCTTCTCAAGGCTTTACCTGATGAACCCTGCCGATTACGAATACCGCGCCGTCAAGGGTGTTCCGACCGGACTGATCGGCAGCCTGGAGTTCAGCCCGGACGGCAGCAGCCTCGGCATGACCATGAACACCCCGCAGACCCCCAGTGATACTTTCACGCTGGCACTTGCCGAAAATCCATTGGCGCACGGCGACCTGACGCGCTGGACCTACAGCGAAGTGGGCCGCCTGGACACGGAGTCGTTCGTGGTCCCCGAGCTCGTTCGCTATCCGACGTTCGACAGCGACAAGGGCGGTCCCGCCACCATCCCGGCCTGGGTCTACCGGCCGCGGGGCGAAGGCCCGCACCCGGTCATAATCGACATTCACGGCGGCCCGGAAGGGCAGTCGCGCCCGGGTTTCAGCAGCACGCTTCAGATGTGGATCGGCAAGCTCGGCGCCGCGGTGATCGAACCGAACGTGAGAGGGTCGGACGGGTACGGAAAGACCTATCTCTCGCTGGACAACGGATTCAAGCGGGAGGACTCGGTCAAGGACATCGGCGCCTTGCTCGACTGGATCGCCACGCAGCCCGACCTGGACGAAAACCGCGTCGCGGTGTTCGGCGGCAGTTACGGCGGATACATGGTGCTGGCCAGCGCCGTGCACTACAGCGACCGGCTTAAAGCGGCGGTCGACGTGGTCGGTATCAGCAATTTCGTGACCTTCCTGGAAAACACCCAGGATTACCGGCGCGATCTGCGCCGCGTGGAATACGGAGACGAGCGCGACCCCGAGATGCGCAAGCACCTCGAAGCGATCAGCCCGCTGAACCACGTCGAGAAAATCAACGTGCCGATGTTCGTCATACAGGGTCAGAACGATCCGCGCGTGCCGGTCACCGAGGCCGAGCAGGTGGTCGAAGCGCTGCGCGCCAGCGGCCAGCCGGTCTGGTACATGAACGCGCTCAACGAGGGTCACGGTTACCGCAAGAAGGAAAATCGTGACCTCTACCAGCAGGCCGTCGTGTTGTTTTTCCAGGAACACCTGGTTAGCACGGGCGGAGAATAGTCCTTGAACTGCCGG
>JABDPF010000056.1 GCA_013042915.1 Lysobacterales bacterium | reverse complement strand
CGTTACGGCGTTTGAGCTCCTCGAAAAACGACACTGTGCGCGGCACCTGTCCCTTGGCAGGCTACGATGATGGCGCAGGCGGGCTTGATTGTCGATCCTTGCTGACCTCCACGCCTCGCCAGAATGCAATACGGTCCTTGATGGCGCTCGCCGCACTTTTGGGTTCGCGGTAATACCAGGCCGCGTCCTTGTTGGTTTGCCCGTCGACCTCCAGCGAGTAGTAGTTGGCCATCCCTTTCCAGGAGCAGTGTGTCGTGGTGTCGCTGTCTTGCAAAAATTCACTGCGCACCGAATCTGCCGGAAAATAGTGGTTGCCCTCGACAACCACGGTCTGGTCCGACTCGGCGATCACCTGGCCGTTCCACACCGCGCGTACCACCTCACCCGCGCCGTCGCCGGCATCGCTTTCCTGGTCTCCGAATGCATTTTTCAGCCACCCTGACATTGTTTTCTCCTTATTTCGACGGTCTCGTATTGTAAGGAAATTCCCGCACCCTGCACCGCTCCGGTCATGGGGCTGCGGTCATCTCAGAGCATCATAAGCAGGGTAAAACGCCCGAGTCGCAACTCGGACGGTTTACCCTGAACCTGGCCTTACTGAGCGCGGGCGCTCATTTGCAGGGAATACCCAGCAGGGAGGTGAGGCGAGTCATGTTGAAGGTGCCGCTGCCGAAGCCGACGGTGGACTCGTACATCGCCGTCGCGTTGTCGCAGTCGTGAAACTCCATGGTCAGAGTGCCCCAGTCCTGCCTGACCACATCATCACTGTCGAACAGTGAGCCCCAAGTGGTGCCCGTGGCGGTATACAGGTCTTTTACGTTCAGGATGTCGCCTTCCAATTCGCCGACACCCTGGATCCACATCTGTTCTCCGCTGTGGTCGTAGGTGAACCACTGCGTCAGCACGCGCCCGTCGTTCAATACCTCGAGAATGATCCCCTCGCCGGAATGCGACTTGTCATACCACGAACCCGAGAAACCGGCCTTGGCATGGCCATTGAGCTGGTTGCAATCCACGATGCCGGTGAGTTGCACGTAGCGTGTGCTTCCCATGAGTTCATATTCGCTGTCTACCGGCGGGGACATGAACAGAGTGCCCCGCGACTTGCTGTCGCCACATTCCGGCATCGTCAACGCCAGTCCGCCAAACGGGTTGAGCACCCGGTCGCCCGGGTTGAACTCCGGGCCAAAGCGTGGGCCCGTTGGCCGGTCCATCTCGGTGACGACGATGTGATTGCCGATCATCTCGCCGACACCGAGCATCCAGGCCTGCCGGCCCGTTCCGTCGGGTGTGAACGTGAACACGTACACAACCGCCCGGTCATCCGCCAGAAGCTCCACGAAAATACCCTCGCCACTCCGGTCAGAATCGTAGAATGCCCCGGTTTGGCCAGGCCTCAGTCGATGGTTCACGTCCAGGATATTCAACGGTCCGGTGGTCAGGCGCGCGCCGGACAGCTGCATGGATCCGAATCCTCCAGTGCTGATCTCCAGGCAGTTTCTGCCCGGTCGCAGTTGCCATGACTCGGTACTCAGCGTGCCGAGCCCGGGAAAACCGGCGTTGCCGAACTGCGCCGCACGGTTGTTGAACGTAAATTGCCAGTTTGTACAGCCATCGCAGGTCTCGACATCCATACCGAAGGTCAATGGGGACCAGGCGCCTGGCTCATAGTTGCCGAACACGCCCTTGTACCAGGACGGCGGCAGGTCAAAGCAACAGGACATGTCGCCTTGAATGAGCTGCGTGGCGAGTCCGCAACCGAGACTGGACAGGTCCGCCGTGCTGTCACCATGGCCGGTCACGTAGATGAGTAACTGGGTATTGGCGTCCAGCCGCTGAACCGCCAGGGTGATGGCTTCCAGCACGTCTTCGGTGATGGGGTCGAACGTGTTGAAACTCGTGATGTTGTATTCCCCTCCCTGCCAGAGTCGGTCCAGGGCGGTTCGCATGTTGTGCAAGTCGTTGACGTTTCTGAGATCATGGCCCCCGGCATTGATCAGCAAGGCTTCGTGCCTGATGCCCGGGTCGGACCACCTGACCTCGCCGCTTTCACCGCCGATGGCCACCCGCGGATTCTCCTTGTTCTTGCCGCTGGGCCCGGCAATGTCGATATTGCGGGCGGTCAGCAGGTCCTGAAGGACGTCCTGCGTTTCGCTGCCGTTGAAGATCACTCCCGGCGCGCCCCCGGTGGGTCCGGCGGGCCCGGCAATCGCCTGGGTCCAGGTCGAGCCGAGCATGTGAACGGTATTCAAGTCCGCTTCCATATCGGACCAGCCGCGCGAGGGCTCCACCGTGTCGGACGCTGAAGCAGCCAGCCAGGGAATCCACTCCGAACATTCGATGTTGTTACCGAACACCGTTTGCATGGCGTCGACAAAACCACCGCCGAAAGGTGTCTGCATCAGCAAGACGACATCCCAGATATTTTGCATGCCGTGCTCGGCGAGGGCGGTGCAGAGGTGCCCTGCGAAATCGGTGCTGGGGATGCTTACCTCTTGCGCCATGATGCTGGAGTGGAACTCCACTTGTTCACAGCGTTCGCGGAATTCGGCGTCCTCGGGCGTCAGGACTTCGTTGTAGACTCGTACATCGTCGAGCAGGCCCATGAAAAACCGATCATTGTCGCTGGGGCGCCCGAAGTAGCTCTCCGTGGTGTCGAAATTGGCAAATACGCCGGGCGGGATGTCTTCGCTGCCCGATCTCTGGCAGTTCAGGTAAAGGATCAATTCGCCTTCTACGTCCCAGGTCACCGCAACGTGGTTCCAGCCGTTCGGGTTGAGATGGTCCGAGTCACATTCGTTTACGGCTTCGGCACCGTCTTGGTAGTAGAAGCAGAATTCATCATCGTCGCCTTTCCAGGCCGTATGAATCTCGAGGGCCTCGCCAGCGGCGTTGAAACCGTTGTAGTCGGTCGGACCGTGCACCGAACTCCCCTTATCGCTCTCGTAGTACAGGATGCCCCTGCCGAAGGATTGGGGCTTGACCCAGTGCATCAGCGTTCCACGGTCGCGCGGCAGATTGAATCCGTGCCTCACGTAACTGGACAGGCCGTTGAAATGCAGCGCGCCGCCCGCTAGGCCGGTGCGCCAGTGTTTGCCATCGAAGTTGTAAAGCGTGCCATCCTTTCCACCGACGACATCGGCCACGGTCGAACCGGACTTCTCGTCCAGCGGCCAGTGGGCGATAAGCTCGGCTCGTGATTCGGGAATGCTGAAGAAATACACGACGATTAAAATAAGTGCAGAAAAAACGCGCATGTTCCACCCCCCAGATGAGTGGTCCAACGGGGCCGGAATCGGCCCTTACATACCTTAGCTTAGTTCAAAAACGTCCGGTTTTCTGAATACGGGACCAGAGTAAAAACGCTCTTGAATTGGCAGGCCAAAATGCAGACGCAGTTGGGTTTATTCGTCGATCTTGACGGCCTTTAAGCGCACCCATTTGGGTTCGTGGTAATTCGGGGCACGTCCATGTTGGTTCGATAGCCATCGCCTTGTGCGCGTTTCCCCGACCTGCCTCATTCAAATCTCTGTCCCCCAGTGCTAGTTTCTCTCCCTGCACCCAAACGCCACATAAATCGGTAAACCTCCCATGAAATCCATCTTCTACCCTGCCAGCGTCGCCGTCGTCGGCGTTTCGTCGAATCCCGAGAACCTCGGCCGCAACATCATGCTGAACCTGATCGATTTCGGCTTTGACGGTGTGGTTTACCCCGTCGGGCCGCGGGGCGGGACAATCGCCGCGCGGCGCATTTACGAATCGGTATCGGAAATCCCCGACGAAATCGACATGGCGGTGATCCTGGTGCCGGCGCGCTTCGTGCCGCAGGTGCTCGAGGAATGCGGGCAAAAAGGGGTGCGTCGCGCGGTGATCGAAACGGCCGGTTTCCGCGAATACAGCCAGGAAGGCCGGGGGCTGGAAGACGAGGTGGTTGCCATTGCCGAGAAGTACGGCATCCGTTTTATCGGGCCCAACTGTATCGGCGTGATCAACATGGAAAACGGGTTTTGCGTGCCGTTTCCCCGGCTCACGCCGTTCTTCAAGCGGGGCGAGGTCTCGGTCATTTCGCAAAGCGGCGGCGTCGGGCTGAGCATCATGAACCACATGGCGGCCGAAGGTATCGGCCTCAACAAGTTCGCCTCGGCCGGCAACATGCTGAACATCAATGCCGAAGACCTGCTGCAGTACTACATCGAGGACGAGGGCACGGAGATCATTTTCGTGTACCTGGAAAGTATCCGCGACGGTCGGCGGCTGATGGAGATCGCACGTCGCTCGCACAAGCCGATCCTGGCGATGAAATCCAATATCGGGCAGCTGGGCCAGAGCATCGCGGCCTCGCATACCGCTTCGCTTTCCAGCGACGACCGCGTGGTGGACGCGGCCTTCGACCAGTGCGGTATCACGCGGGTGCACGACGTGACCACGCTCTCGCAGTATATGAAAACCCTGCGCCTGCCGCCGCTGAACGACAAGCGCCTGGCGATTATTTCACGCTCCGGTGGCCACGCCATCGTCGCGGCAGATGCCTGCGAGACGGTCGGTTTCGAGCTGGCCGAGTTCCCGGATTCCTTCATCCGGGAGATCGAGAGACACTTTCGCGCCTCGGTTATCAAGCTGACCAACCCGCTGGACCTGGGCGACCTGTTCGACCTGGACGTGTACTACCGCATCGTCGAGGACACGCTCTCGCAAGACCATGTTGACGGCGCGGCCTTCCTGCACACCTCCATTACGCGCACCGACCACGAGATGACCAAGGACCTCGTCACGCGCCTGGAAAAACTCAGCCGCAAGCTCAACAAGCCGGTCGCGGTTTACGTGTCCGCCAACCTGGAGGAAATCGCCGACCTGCGCCGCCAGCTCGACTTCCCGATTTTCACCCAGATCGTCGAAATGTTCCGCGCGCTCAAGCTGGATTACGAGCACTCGCTGCAAATGGCGGAGGCCAAAACGACAGAGGCCCCGCCGACCTTCGACGTACAGCGCCAAACGGTGCAGCAAGCGATCGAAACGGCGCAGGCAGCCGGGCGCGATCTGCTGCTGCACGAAGCCATCGACGTGATCGAGGCCTACGGAATTTCCGCCATCCGCAGCGTGACGGCCCAAACGGCGAAAGAAGCGGTCGCGGCCGCCGAGCGGGCCGGCTACCCGGTGGCAATGAAGATTGTTTCCGAAGATCTCTCGCACAAGTCCGATGTCGGTGGCGTGCAGCTGAACCTGCGCAACACGGGCGCGGTAAGCGAAGCCTTCGACGACATGTTTGCGCGCATCCGCGCCGCCTATCCCGACGCCAGGCTGGACGGCGTGCTGGTGCAACCCATGATGACCGGCGGGCGCGAACTGATCCTCGGCGGTCGCCAGGACAAGCAGTTCGGGCCGGTGGTGCTGGTCGGGCTTGGCGGCATCTTCGTCGAGATCTTCGAGCAGGCCGCCTTGCGTATTGCGCCCGTCACGCGGCGGGAGGCGCGGGAAATGATCGAGGAACTCGGCGGCTCGCAAATCCTGATGGGTGCGCGTGGCGACAAGCGCTACGATATCGGGGCGATCGTCGATAGCATCCTGCGCATCAGCCAGCTACTGGTCGATTTTCCGCAAATTGCCGAACTCGACATCAATCCGCTGCGGGTAAGCCACGAAGGACAGGGCTGTACCGCGCTCGACGCGCGGGTCATTCTCAAAAATCAGGTCTAGCCCTCCTTCGGTCCGGCGAACGCCCTTGCCTTTGGCATCATCGGTCTGCCTGTTCAGGCTACCGGTTTCGGTCAAAATGCCGAGCAAGCTGCGGCCCAGAGGCAAATCAAGCGGTTGAAATAAACTATTCGGTGTAGTTTTATGAAAGTAATGTAGTATGTACTGTATAGTTTTATGCAATCGACGGATTCAGAAGGTTCGTGGCCGAAAAACCCACCACATTGAGCGAACAAAAACGGCTGGCCATCCTTGAGGCCGCCCGCGATGCGTTTCGCGAGAAAGGGGTGCAGGGCACCAGCATGGATGCGCTGGCCGGGCGGGCGGGAGTCTCCAAGCGCACCGTCTACAATCACTTTCCGTCCAAGGAAGCGCTGGTGCTGCAACTGCTGGCGCAGTTCCAAGAGACGGCCCGCCAGCGGTTGCACGTGAAGTACAACGCAGGCAAGCCGCTGGAACCGCAACTGCTGACCCTTGTCGGCAGCGAAATCGAGTTGGCCTGCGATCCGGACTATCTCGAACTCGCCCGCCTGGCAGCCGGGCATTTTTTCTACC